>CAYYTT010000135.1:0-10291 GCA_964474635.1 uncultured Alphaproteobacteria bacterium
CGCGGCGATCCAGGGTCACTGGCTCCGGATTTCGTTGCCCTGGATGGCTTCGCTTCGCTCGCCATGACGGCATGAAACTGAATCATCGACATGTGCCGCTGCACTAATAGGCTTTGGCGGCTTCGACGGGCAGTGGCTTTGGCCCAAGGGCCCAAGGCGGAACGGCTCTCCGCGCGGTCGGCTTCGATCAGCGTTGCGTGGCGATGGCCCGGTTCGGATCCTGCCGATGGCTCTTGGCCGCGTACATGGCGGCGTCGGCGGTGCGCATCAGGGCTTCGAAACTGTGCCCCTGGTAGGGCATCAGGGCTGTCCCGGCGCTTGCGCCGACACGAACGGTTCCGTTCTTCAAAACAATCGGCTCTTCGATCCGCGCGGTCAGCCGCGCGACGGCGAGGTCGACGCCGGTCTGTGTCACGCCCGTGGAGTAGAGCACGGCGAATTCGTCCCCGCCCAGGCGGGCGCCCACGTCACCCCGGCGAAGCGTTTCTTTCAGGCGGTTGCCGATGGTTTTGAGCACGCAGTCGCCAGCTTCGTGACCATAGCAGTCGTTGATCGGCTTGAATTTGTCGAGGTCGATATAGGCGAGAGCAACGGCGCGAAACTCCCGTTTCGCGGCCGCAATGATCTTGGTGGCGTGATGTTCGAAGCCCCGCCGATTGCTCAGCCCCGTGAGGCTATCCGTATGGCTTTCGCGCTCCAAACCCTCCGAACGCATCCGTTCTATGTGCAATGTTCGATGGAGGGTGTCGATCTTTCGGTTCAGGGATTGGAACATTACATTGATCCTGTGCGTCGTATCTTGTCGCAGCAGAATATAAACACCCCCCGTTGAGGGACGTACGGCCGAGCCAATCCAATGCACCACGGCGCCGTCATGAAGCTCGACCCGCGTTTTCAGTTCGTCATTGACGCTGGCGCAGCGCCGCAGGAAGTCCGGAAAGGTCGGCGATCGCTGAAAAATCTTCGCGGCGTCACACGCGCAGCAGCACAAGAGGTCATTTTGTGCGCGCTGATTGCTTGCAAATATCTGGCCCTCAAGGTCCACGACCAGGGCCGGTGTCTTCAGTGCATCAAGCAGCACCTTGAATTCATGTTGCATCGGTCCTGGAACTTTGCGGCATGGTGCGGCCTACAGGCCAAAATACTCACGAGACGCATCGTTCTTCTCATCCGATGGTTTCAGAAAGATTGTCACCAGGCACCGGCCGTCGCCATTGGCAATCGTTTCGTCGAGGGCCACACGGCCATAGCCGAGATTGTCGGCAACAATCTTGCCAAAGACATTCGACGTCATCATGCACAAGGAGGGGCGGCCTTCCACGGCGGCCCCGAACGGGCACTGGCGATTGCCCAGAACAATCTTGTTTTCATCCTCGGAAATCACATAGAAATCGCCCGCAATGCGCTGTTTGAGATCGCATAGTACGGCACTGATCTGCTCGCGAGGCAGGCGGTCGACCTGCAGCGCGCTGCGATACCGTCCATTGATTTGGTCGCCGATGGCGCCGCCAACCTGGTTGATGAACCCTTTGGCGTCCTCTAGACCAACGACGTCCTCAAGCGCGGTGCCGATCAATCGCCCCGCTCTATAATGCGCCGGCTCCTCACTCGCCCTTGGCGGCGGCTTCACGCGCGGCACGGACGCTTTCATTGGTCTGATTAAAGAGCAGTTTGCGCCGGGCGGCCTGTTCTTCTTCCGTATACTCGCGCTCGTTCAACTCCTTTCCGGCTGTGCGGCCGGCCTGGACCGCGGGGCGTGCGGCCACCTCATCGACCCAGCGCTTCAGGTTGGGAAATTGGGTCCAGTAGCTGCCTTCCCCGTCGCCCAGCAGGCGGTCGAGCAGGAAGGCCCAGGACCAGGTGATCATGTCCGCGATGGAATATTCCGCACCCGCCAGATAACGGTTCGCCGAGAGCTGGGCATCCATCACTCCGGACAGGCGTTCCACTTCGCCGCAAAAGCGTTTGATGCCGTACTCAAGCTGACTGTGATCGTCCGTGATGGATTTCGCGTAATTCTTGAAGTGGTTGGCGTTGCCCATCATCGGGCCCAGATTGGCCATTTGCCAATGGACCCACTGCAAGGTGCGGTAGCGGCCGGCCGGGTCCGAGGCAGGGGGCAGGAACTTGCCGGTCTTGTCGGCCAGATATTCGAGGATCGCACCGGATTCGAACAGGGCCAGGGGGGCGCCGCCGCCCATGGGCTCATGGTCCACGATGGCGGGCATGCGATTGTTGGGGCTCAGGCGCAGGAAATCCGGCTTGAACTGTTCTCCGCCGCCGATATCCACCGGTTTGATGGTGTAGGGCAGCCCGCATTCCTCAAGCATGATGGTGACCTTCCAGCCATTCGGCGTTGGCCAGTAATGGACGTCGATCATGGGACTCCTCCTGCGTGTTTTGGCATCAGACAACAAATGGCTTCACGGTCGCAGAGCCTTGGCGTCCTGTCCAACCGGCGTCTGAATGGGCCGGAGCGTGGGGGCATCCATCCGCACATAGACAAGGCGGCAGGTCACCTGACCCGGGCGGTAGGCCTCAAGGAACGCCGGGTCGTCCGTAAGCCCCTTAAGGGCGGCCTTTTGGAACCAGGTGGGCGGTACCGGCGCCGAGGGCGGGCAGGCGGGACCCATGGGACTGACGACCACCAAATCCGGGCGTGCCTGCCAGAACACGTCCGGCGAGAAGCCCGCGTGATTGCGCACCGCACCGGTCTTATGACGGTCCGCATGGGCCATGGCGACCCAGTTGAGACCCATCAGGTCGAAGATTGGTCCGGCATAGGTTCTGGCGATCCCTCCGGCCGCGATCACGCCGACACTGGGCCGGTCTTCCAGGGCGTTGAGGGCATCGCCGAGGGCACGTCCATGGGCGGCAATGCGAAAGTCGCGGGCCAGTTGGGAGATGTCCTTCATGGTGCTGAACACCGTCGGAACGAGCGCAACAAGGACGAGCCCGCAAGCTGTTCTCGTTCCCCAACGACCCGGCAGCGGCGCCGAGGGGCCCGAAACAAGGAATAGGGCGGGCGCGAGCGCGAGTAAGGGCACGGCCGGCTGGTAAAAGCGGTAGAGGGCAAAATGGTCACCGCCCAGGGCGACATACATCGCCAACAGGCCGCCAATGGCCACGACGATCAGCACACGGGCCTGGTCCAATGCGCCCCTGGGAGGGGCGCGGCGCACCACCTGCGCAAAGACGAGGCACCAGCCAAGCAGGAATGTGAGCAACACCGGGGCGGCGAGCAGGAAATCGTCCACAAGATAGGACAGGCCGGCGCCAAGGCGCGTGTGGAGATCCTGCGGGACCTTTGCGTAAAAGGTGTTGGGCACCGGATAGCCGAACACGGCAAGGCGCCACAGGGTGAGGGCCACGCCCACACCACCGGCCGCCAGAAGTCCAGCGATCGGGGCAAGCCATGAGCCCCGGCGTTCCCCACGGACCGCGAGCATGAGGCCGGCGAGGGCGCACAGACCCGCCGCGACGGCGACGCCCTCCGGCCGTGTCAGGGTCAGGAGGGCCGCCGTTACCGCCAGCGCTCGCGGGCGGCGCGGCGGCGCCGCGAAATCCGCCGCATGGAGGGCCTCAGCAAGCAGTCTGATCAGGAGCAGGATCAAGAAAATCCAGAGGGTCAGATCCATCAACGTCCAGACGGACCAGGCGAAAAAGGGGATCTGGACCGCCATTGCCAGCGCCGTGATCCCCACCCGCATTCTTGCGCCCTCGGCCGCATCGCCCCCCAGATCGCGAGCCAGGGAGAGCGTGAGGACAACCGATCCGGCCGTCAGGGCAAGGCACACCACGAAAAGCGCGGCTTCGGGCCAGGTGAATAGGGCGAAGGCGGCGGCATTAATCAGTGTCCAGAGCAAAGACGTGAAGCCCTCCACCGTCTCTCCGCCAGGCACATAGACAAAGCCCGCGCCGGCCGCAAGGTTGCGGCCATAGACTTGCGTGATGTTGGCATCATCAATGCCCGTGAGCGCCGGGAACCCAAGGGCGACCAGGGAGAAGAGGGCGCCAAACGCTGTGACGGCAAGCGCCGGGCCCCACAGCCCGATCTGTGAAGGAGACATGGTCCCGGCCGTGTCTCGCGTGTCTTGAATTGCCATGGCCGTATGTCCGAATTGCCCGCGGCGCTTGGTGCCGTGCCATCGGACCGAAGGCTAACACATCGCAGAGGGCGCGATGGGCTGAAGTGTTTCAAGGCGGCGGAAAACCTGGCCAAGATGATCCTGGCGCGTTGGAATATGGACCTGCGGCCGTGCGTTGGGCCGCGCGCCACGGTCCTGGGGCCCGGCATGGCGCAGGATCGCCATGCGCCAGGCTTGGCCGTCGAGGGGGTCGAGATAGTCCGGGATGCCCTGGCCCACTTCGCGCAGCGCCGGCAGATCCGACGCGATGACCGGCGTACCCGTCGCCAGGGCCTCCAAAACCGGAAGGCCAAAGCCCTCCGCATGGGACGGCATCAGGAGTGCCCGGGCATGGGCCATCAGGATCGCCAGGGTATGATCGTCGACGGGCCCTGCTTCGACGACGGTGCCGCGCAGGGACGGGCACCGCTCCAGCAAGGCGAAGGCCGTATCGTTTTCCCAGCCGCGCTTGCCCGCGAGCACGAGGCGGGGGCAGGCCTCGCCAAGCTCTTCACTCAAGCGGCGCCAGAGGGAGAGCAGGAGCGTATGGTTCTTCCGCCCCTCAATGGTCCCAGTACAGAGGAAATAGGGCCGCCCCGGTGGTGAAAGGTTCGGCGCGGTGCGAAAGACGCCCTCGCACCAGAGCCATGCCACCGAAATCGGCACGCCGCGATCCTCAAGGCCGGGCGCCGCCGCGCGCAGGCGATTGGCCGTGGCCGCCGAATTGACCAAGACCAGATCAGCCAGGTGTTCGACCGTACGCAGGCGCCGATGGTGGCGCACGGCTTCACCCTTGCGGCAATATTCGGGCACCTCCAGGGGAATGAGATCGTGGATCAGCACGGCCAGGGGCCCGCCGAGCCGGCGCTTGGCTGCCGCCAGGATGCGGGGGCGATCAAGCGTCTGGTGCGAGACATTCAGGAGGATTGGAGACGTTCCAAGCGTGCGCGCTTTGGGGCGTTCCGGCGTGATGGGCAGGCCCCGCCCCAGATCAGGCCTCACCACGGCGGCGAGGGCCGGCCAGTCCAGGCGACGCGCCAGGGCCTCAAGCGATCCGCCGCCCTGGATCCAGCGCCCTTCGAGCCGGCGCACCAAGGCCAAGACCCGGGCTCGCGAGACGGGCCACAGGCGGCCGGCCCGGCGCCTGCGGAACGCCACCGGTCCGGTATGATCAGCGAGAAGATGGTTTGCATAGGCCCATTCGACCCGGTCGATGCCGGTGGGCGCCGCACTGCCTGCCCGCGCGAACAGGCGGGAGACATCCATGACGATGGCGCGTGTGGTCACGGCAGGAACGGCTGGAAAGCGGCCTTGCGCAACTGTCCCCAGGCGCGGGCGCCAAGGCGCGCCAGAGAGCGCTGCGGTATCGGCGTTTCGCCGGCAAGATACTCCAGCGCATCCTCCACTTCGCACGGCTCTCCCGTACGCGGGTCCCGGTAGTGTGGATAGAGGATCAGCGCGGCCACCACGAGGCGTTCCAGCGTGATGCCAGACTTGCGGCGCGGGAAGGTCATGCGATCATCCGTCAGGCCCCAGCCCGCATAGAACGGACCGCCATAGGTCGTGACCGTCCGGCCCCGGAGCAGGGCTTCAAAGCCGATCTGTGAGGTCATGGTGTGGACCTCGTCCACGAGGTCGAGCGCGCTGGCCGCGTGCATGTCGGCGGCCACCAGATCGGCGCATTCGGCGAGGCGTTTGGCCGGTACATGCCCGGGCCGGAAGCCCCGTTCCACGTCCGGATGGGGCTTATAGATCAAGAAGGCGTCCGGCCGCGCCGCTCGGGCCGCTTCGAGCAGGTCCGCATTGGTCCGGATGAGCGGAGACCCGGTCAGGACGGCCGCATCGGTTTCAACCTGACCCGGAACAAGAACGATGGCGCGTTCGCCGGCCCGCGTGCGGATTTCCTCTCCGTCCGTTCGCTGACCGACATTATATTTGGACAGACCCCGGTCCCGCAACAGGTCGATGAGGCGGCGCGCGCGCGCAATGAGATCATCGTCCATGGGCGCGCTGGCGATAAGGCTCTCAAGGTCGCTCGGGCGTGACGGGTCGAAATGGATGCCAGTCCGGTCAAGGACCATCGACAGGGGCGTCGCCAATTCCCGTCCAAGGCCAACGGAGCGCAAAAATCCGTCCTCTACTAGAATGGTTGGTATGCCCATGGCCCGTGCCTTGTCCACGATGGGGCCGAAGGGGCCGGAGGCGCGCACGGCCAGGCGCGCACCGGCGCGTTGGGCGCGCGCCAGGGCCCGGACGGGGGCATTCATGAATGCCAGGGACGCCTCGCCCTCGCGCAGGAACGGGCCCAGCGTGGTGCGGTTCCAGCCGTGATAGCCAAGGCAAATCGTGTCGCGGTGCTGTGTCATGGCGGGGTCGGCCTTAATGCCCACCACAGATCGAGCATTCGGCGGGTCAGGGATGCGCTCAAAGGTGCCGCTTGCTCCCGTTGCTCGCTGAGGCGCTCAATTATGTCCTCCACGTCACACGGCAGGGCGGTCACCGGGTCCACATAAAGAGGATAGAGCACAAGACTGGCCGCGACCAGTTCGGCGAGCGAAACGCTCCGGGTGCGCCGGGAGCAGGCAAGGCGGTCCCGGGTCAAACCCCAACCGGCGTAAAACGGCATGCCATAGGTCTCCACCTTCAGCCCCATGATCAAGGCTTCAAAGCCGATCTGAGACGTCATGGTGTGGACCTCGTCGACAAAGCCAAGGGCGCGGGCCGGATCAGTACGCATCAGAATGACATCAGCAAAGTGAAGAATGTCTTTATGGGGCAGAGGGTTCTCACGCCGACCGATTTCAATGTCCGGATGGGGCTTGTAGGCGATGAAGGCGTTCGGATTGTCGGCCCGGACCCTTTCCAGGAGGTCACGATTGGTGCGGATCCAGGGAGAGCCGTAGCGAATGGAGGCATCCCGTTCGACTTGCCCCGGCACCAGGATGCGCGGACGGGCCTGGGCGCGGGCAAGCGCGCTCACATCTCCGGCGCCCACGTCGCAATTATATTTCGACAGCCCAAGGGCCCGCAGGCGCACGATGATGGCGCCGGCCCTCGCGATGGCCTCCGGCGGGATCGCGCCCCGCTCCAGCATGGTCTCAAGATCGCTTGGCCGGCGGGCGTCAAAATGAATGCCGCGGCGATCCATGATGACAGAGGCCGGCCGGGCGCGGTGCCGCCCAAGGCCCACGGACCGCAGGAAGCCGTCCTCCATGAACAGCACCTCGAGGCCCTGGCGCCGCGCCTGGGCGATGAGCCGTCCGGACTGCCGGGAGGCCCAAATGACAATCCGTCCACCCCGGTTATGAAATTTGCGCAATGTGCGGATGGATGGGGCGAGGTGGACACGCGCGCGCGCGGGTCCGGCAAGAAAGGGCGCAATTTGATGGTGTTTGCCGCGGCTGACACCAAAAAGGGTCACGGGGCGTTCCGCCAGCCGATGATGGGCATGGCTCGCGCAGGCAAGGCGCAGGGCCGTCTGCGCATCGCAGGGGCGGGCGAAAAGCGGATGGCGATACCGGGGCGCGCTGATAAGCGCAGTGTGGACAAGCTGTTCCAGATCCCATTGCGCCGGGGCCGCGCGGCCCGCCCAACGATCATCCGTGAGCCCCAGGCCGGCATAAAAAGGGCGCCCCAGGCAGACGACGGGTGTGCCCACCATAAGGGACGTGAAACCGGCCAGTGACCCGGTCGTATAGAGCGCGCGGGCCCGGTGCAGGAGGCGGGGCGCCGCCGCCCGGGCCGGCGCGAACCGCACGTGCCGGTGTTGGGGCCGCGCATTGTCTTGTCCATGCGCGCGATCCGTGAGGATGAGAAGCGGGGTCTGCGGATGATCTTCAAGGGCCGTTTCCAGGAGCCGGTCCAGATCCTCCCGGGGCGCACCTGGCGTGTCGGCTATGACGATAAAGCCGTCCCTGCCCCAATCGTTGTCCCGGGCGCGGGCGGCCGAGGCGGCCGCGCCCGAACACCACAGCCCGAAATCCGCCCCCAGAATTTTCGCCATGAGGCTCCGGGCGGCGCGGCGTTGCCCTGGAGTGATTTGGGGCGGGGTTTCAAGAAGCCAGGGCCAAGCCGGGCCCGAGGCAAACGGATCGTCAGCACGGCAAAAAGGGGCAATCAGCACGGACAGGATGGGCCTTCGCGCCCGGCCCATCATCGGGGCCCGGATGTACCCTTCCGACAGGGACAGAACGGGAAGGCCGAGTGCCTTCGCCTGGTCCACTGCGCCATCACCGGCCCCAAAGACCGCCAGGGCGTCGAGCCCTTGCCAGGTGAGTGGCCACGGGTGGACGGGTGCCAGGGTTCCCCAGTCCTGCAGAAAGGGCTGAAGGTCCTTGAACAGACCAATGGCGGGGCGCCCCAGGAGGCCGATGCGAGCCTGCGGACTCAACCCGAGATCGGTCGGTCCGGCCCTTGTTAAGGCGCGCCCCATGGCTCAGATCCTCAAGACCGTGGCCGTCGCCAGCGCGACCTGGAACAGGACCGTCGTCAGATCCTTGGCCAGGGCGAACCCGCGACCGTTGACTTTCGGCAAGACCAGGATCTGATCACCCGGTTCGGGTCGGTAGGAGGCATCGGCACGCAGGCTCGTCCCATTCCGCTTACGGATCACAAGGTCGTTGCGCTGGGCCGTCCGGGTGAAGCCTCCGGCGCGGTCGATATAGGCCCGCGCATTCAGGCCCGTCTTGGCCGCGAAGGCTCCCGGCGCGACGACTTAGCCGGAAACAAGACTGACATCGCTACTGTCTGGAATGACGATGGTGTCCCCATCTTCCAGGCGAATGTCGGACAGGTTGCCCGCTTCAAAGACCGAAATGATGCCTTCGGGTTCCACGGCGCGGGCCCGCTCCACAAACCGTGCAATGAGGGTTGCCTCCGTCTGCTGAAGCTGCGCCTGCTCCCTGTTCACCGAACCGCTGGCCAGCACCTGACGCTCCAGGCGCGACAGGGACTCAACCAGGGCCTCTTTTTGTTGCAAGGCCACGCTTGGCCGGCGCACATAGACCGATCCGGGATCCACCGTATTCGAATTGATGGCGATCATGGCCAACAGCTCGGACAGTTTTGCGTGCCTCGGCAGGATGCGGACCGAGGGTGTGGCAAGGCGCGCCTCGACCGCGACGGTAATGCTGCCTGCTAGACTGTCGGTGCGGAAGGTCACGTGGTCGCCGGCCTCAAGCTGAGCCGCAGCAAAGTCCTTCAGGGAGACATAGCGGGAAAAAGGCGCGCCGGCGCGCACGCCCCGGATGCTGACATTCGTCACCGAGGGCTCGATCTGGGCGAGGGCGCTCAAGGCCGCGCCATGGGCCTCATCACCCAGAAGCTCGAAGGAAAATGCCGCGCGGGCATCCCCATCGACACTGACCGTGGGGCCGCGCGGGGCCACGAAGACCACGTCCCCATCCCGCAAGGTCCGTGTGGGTACCGTTCCCCTGATGAGGAAATCATAGAGGTCGAACCGCTCCAAGGTGCGATTGCGCCGGCGGATTTCAACCGACCGAAAGCTGCCCCGTTCCATGTCGATCCCGCCGGCCTGGTCGAGGAAGAACAGAATGTCATCCTGGGGGCTGCCCAGATAGCGTCCCGGGCGGCGCACATGGCCGGAGACATAAATGCCGATCGACCCGGGAGACAGCAGCGCGGCATAAACCTGAACCGTGTCCGTATAGATCTTGCCCACTTCCTCCGCGACCCGGGTTTGAAGGCTCGCAGCCGCAAGCCCCTCAAGCTGGAGCGGGCCTACGCCGGGAACGAATAGATTGCCCTTGGCGTCAATGGCCTCGACGGCCTCTTCGTTCTGGCCTCCGAACAGACGCAGGAGGACTTTGTCTCCCTGCTGAAGACGATAGCTGCGCTGCTGACTGATTCGGGAGGCCGCGAAACTCCCCGTAAAGAGGTTCTGCCCGAAGACCGGACGGGCATCCGGCGTCTCGGTCACGTCCTCAAGCGCCCGGGCGGCGCGCGCCCGCGCGTCGTCCTCGCCCGGAACGCCGGACTGGGCCCAGGCGGCACCGGCCAGAAGGCAGGACAAGAACAGGGCCGCCGCGGCCCAACGAATGAGCGCCCCGGTGCGCGCCTGTCTGCGGACGTTTGAGACGCGGGACGCCTCAGGCAACGCCTCGGTGATCTCGAATGCCGGCGATGGTGAAGCTGACAATGCCATA
>CAYYTT010000136.1:0-10190 GCA_964474635.1 uncultured Alphaproteobacteria bacterium
CATATCGGCGAAAATGGCCGTCAACTCTTCCATAACCTGGCTGATGGGATGGATCGCGCCGCGCAATTCGGTGGGCACCGGCAAGGTCACGTCGACCCGCTCGGTCTCCAGCCGTGCATCGAGCGCCGCATCGTGCAGCGCCTTGGCACGGGCCGCGATCGCATCGGTGACGCGGGCTTTCAGGCCATTGAACTGGGGGCCCTTTTCCTTGCGGGTGGCCTCGTCCATCTTGCCGAGGCCCTTGAGCAGTTCGCTCACCTTGCCCTTTTTGCCAAGCGCGCCCACGCGCACGTCCTCCAGGGCGGCTTCACTGTCGGCGCCTTTGACGGCAGCCATGATTTCCGTTTCGAGAGCTTCGATCTCGCTCATCACGCTCCTCACATCCCAAGGGGACACGGGCGGTCCCGGGCCGTTTCATGATGTCCTAGCGGACACCGCGCGGCCCGAAAAGCCCCGCCGGGGGAGGCGTGGGGCCAGGGCCGCGCGGCATCCCGTTGGGAAATGCCGCAAACCGGGGTCAGCCCTGGCGGGGAGGTGGTTTGCGAGAAAGGCGGGCTTATGCCGGCAGGGCGGCGCGGGCCTGATCGACCAGGGCCTTGAAGGCCTCGGGCTCGTGCATGGCGAGATCGGCCAAAACCTTGCGGTCGATTTCGATCCCGGCGAGCCCAAGACCGCACATAAATCGGCTGTAGCTCAGGTCATACTGGCGGGCGCCGGCATTGATCCGCTGGATCCACAGGCTACGGAAGTTCCGCTTGCGGACTTTACGGTCGCGATAGGCGTACTGGCCCGCCTTCTCGACGGCCTGATTGGCCACCCGGAAGGTGTTCTTGCGCCGGCCGTAATAGCCCTTGGCTTCCTTGATGATTTTCCGGTGACGGGCGTGGGCGGTGACGCCCCTTTTGACGCGTGACATGGCTTACTCCACGGCTGAATAACTGGATATGGCTTATTCAACGGGGCCAATGGCCCCTTCAGATCAGCCGTAAGGCATCCACTGCTTCACGATCTTTGCGTCCGCATCGGACAGGGTGCCCGTGCCGCGCAGGTCGCGGATCTGCTTCGGGGTCCGCTTGATCATGCCGTGGCGCTTGCCCGCACGGGCCCGCTTCACCTTCCCGCTCGCGGTCAGGCTGAAGCGTTTTTTCACGCCGCTTTTCGTTTTCATCTTGGGCATTTTGCACTCCTAACAACCAATGGGGCGGTTTGTGCGCCGGCTCATGGCCAGCTCTCCGCCGTGCTTTTCGGGTCGACGCGGCATGCCCCGCCGGAAGACCCACGCGATAGAGCCGCGAGTTATAGCGCCTGCACCCTTGCGCGCAAGAGGGAAGGGCGCCCAGGGCCGCCCGATCACTCCGGCGCAACCGTTTCTTCGATTTCGCCAGTGCTGGCCTCGCTCTTCTGCTTATCCAGATAGCCGTTCACCGCCTTTAAAATGGCCCGCTCCAGCCCCTTGTTGGAGTTCACGAAATTCATCATGAGGGAGTTCAGAACCGAGGGCAGGCCGCGCAGATTGGACATGCGCACCTGCGCCGCCGCCGCGCGCCCGTCCGCGAATTCGATCATCGGCGCCACTTCAAAGCGCACATCCAGGGGATTGCCACTGGTCTTGACCTGGCAGGCGACGGGCTGGGCCTCCAGATCGACCCGGTCCTTGAGCAAGCCTTCAAAGAAGCGCGCCCGGTCGATGGACAGGGCCACGGCGCATTGGGCGTCCTGGAGCACATCCGCGGTCATGGACTTGAGCTTGGTGCGATCCTTGTCCGGCAGGCGGTAGTCGATCGAACAGGACACCACCGGCTCCGTGCCATTTTCAAAGGTCTTCAGACAGGCCTCAGGGGTCAGCGCAGTCTGCATCGCGGCGGCAAAGAGCGTGGCGGTCAGAAACGACATGGGCGTTGGTCCTCAACAATGATCCGGTTCGGCGCAAGCGCCTGTTTCGGCCGGCATTACAGCCCTGAAACTGAGGCGGGAGTTGGGTGGGGGACCGTTTATGGCGCGGGGCGATTAATCCGCACCGCGCTTAAGGCCGCGACCGCGGCCCGGCGCCGTTGCGCCGCCCTCGCGGAGCGCCTGCAGCGCGTGAGCGCAAAAAATAGGCTTGATCACAACAGATACTTTAAACGGGGCTCGCGTCCCTGAAGCGCGTTGGCGCTCAGATCGCCCGCCGCCGTGGCCAGGGAGCGCGAGAAGCCATTGGCAAAATTGTTGGCGATCATGAGCAGATGGCTGGGCCCGGGCGTGCTCATCAGCACCAGGACCGTTCCCACATAAGCCAGCCACACATCCATGGTCACGGGCCAGCATTCCCCGCACGACATCCCAAAACGTAAAGGCCAAAACGCAAAAAGGCCCCGGACGTGCCGGGGCCCTCGGCAACGGTTGGCTCAGCGCGGCGCCATGACCATGATCATCTGGCGGCCTTCGAGCTTGGGGTGAAGCTCGACTTTTGCCATTTCCTCCACTTCCGTTTGAACCTTGCGCATGAGTTCCATGCCCAGGTTCTGGTGAGCCATTTCCCGGCCCCGGAAGCGCAAGGTGACCTTGACCTTGTCGCCTTCTTCAAAGAAGCGCTGCATGGCGCGCATCTTCACGTCGTAGTCGTGTTTGTCGATGTTCGGGCGCATCTTGATTTCTTTGACCTCGACGGTCTTCTGCTTCTTGCGCGCCTCATTGGCCCGCTTCTGCGCCTGATATTTGAATTTGCCGTAGTCGAGGATCTTGCAGACCGGCGGCTGGGAATTTCCCGCCACTTCCACAAGGTCCAGGCCCGCCTCGGCGGCCATGGCCATGGCATCTTCTATCGGGGTGACACCCCGTTTTTCTCCGCTATCGTCAATCAGGAGGACTTCGCGGACGCGGATTTGATCGTTCACGCGGGGGCCACTATCGCGCGGCTCCTGCTGCGCGTGCATTGGACGGCGAGCTATGTGCGCTTCTCCATTAATCGGCGCCAACCGGATTGTCCCCGGCGGTCCGTCGCGATCCGGCTGATGCCGCATCCCGCCGTGCCACCTTCAACAGGGGAGCGCGGATCCCACCGGCCGGCGTCTTTGCTCTTCCCAAGGATCCGCGTCTTCAACAGTGCGGTATTTAGTCTATCACACAAGGTTTAAATCGCCCTTATGCGATTTTTCTCCGGAAAAAATGCGTTTTGGGCCGTCCGAGGGGCCCTTTATGCCCCTCGTACGGCCGAGTCTCAGGCTGCGGCACTCGCTTGGCCCGTATCGCCCTTCTCCCGCGCCGCATCCGGCGGAGTGGATTCGGCGACCAGCTGGGCCACCGCGTCGGCCAGCCCAAGGCTGGTTTGCGCATCAGAGCCAAGGCGGCGCACGGACACGGTCTTATCTTCACCTTCCTTACGCCCAACGACGAAGATCACCGGAACCTTCTGGAGCGAGTGCTCCCGAACCTTCAGATTGATCTTCTCATTGCGCAGGTCCACGTCCGCTTCGATGCCCGCCTTGCGCAGCGCCGCGAGCACGTCCAAGGCATAGGCATCGGCGTCCGAGGTAATCGTCGCGACCATCACCTGCAGTGGCGCGAGCCACAGCGGGAAGCGCCCCGCATAGTGCTCAATGAGGATGCCCGTGAAGCGCTCAAGGGAGCCAAACAGCGCCCGGTGCAGCATCACCGGATGGTGCTTGGCGCTGTCCTCACCCACATAGGTCGCGCCGAGGCGCTCCGGCAGGTTCAGGTCCACCTGCAGGGTGCCGCACTGCCAGTCCCGGCCGATGGCATCGCGCAGGACGAACTCCAGCTTGGGCCCGTAAAAGGCCCCTTCACCGGGGTTGTAGGTCATCTCCAAGCCCGCCGCGTCGGCTGCGGCCTGAAGTGCGGCTTCGGACTTGTCCCAGATCTCATCGGAGCCCACCCGCTTTTCCGGACGGTCGGAGAATTTGACCCGCACGTCCTCAAAGCCGAAATCTCGATAGATGTCGAGGATCAGCTTGGTGACGGTGACACATTCCTGCGTAATCTGATCTTCCGTGCAGAAAATATGGGCATCGTCCTGGGTGAAGTGGCGCACCCGCATGGCCCCATGCAGGGCACCTGACGGCTCATAACGGTGCACCTTGCCGAATTCGGCCAGCTTGAGCGGTAACTCGCGATAGCTGCGCAGGCCCTGGCGGAACACCTGGACATGGCCCGGGCAATTCATGGGCTTGAGCGCGAAGACCCGCTCGTCCGGGGTCTGCGTCGTATACATGTTCTCGCCGAATTTTTCCCAGTGCCCGGACTTTTCCCACAAGGAACGGTCGAGCACGTCCGGCGTGTTGATTTCCTGATAGCCTGCCTCCGTCTGGCGCCGGCGCATATAGCTGATGAGGGTCTGGAACAGACGCCAGCCCTTCGGGTGCCAGAAAATGGAGCCTGGCCCATCTTCCTGCATGTGGAAGAGGTCCATCTCCTTGGCGAGCTTGCGGTGGTCGCGCCGTTCGGCCTCCTCAAGCCGGGTCAGGTGCGCCTCTAGCTCCTCCTGGGTGCGCCAGGCCGTGCCGTAAATCCGTTGCAGCTGGGCATTGTTGGAATCGCCCCGCCAATAGGCCCCCGCCAGCTTCATCAGCTTGAAGGCTTTGCCGATCTGCTTGGTGGTGGGCAGGTGCGGACCCCGGCACAGGTCATGCCAGTCCCCGTGATAGTAGATCTTGATCTCTTCACTGTCCGGCAGATCACGGATGATTTCAGCCTTATAGGTCTCGCCGAGCTTTTCGAAATGCGCGATCGCCTTGTCGCGCGGCCAGACCTCCCGGCGCGTCACCCGGCCCTCATCCACGATCTGGCGCATGCGCTCTTCAATCTTTTCCAGATCATCAAGGCTGAAGGGCTCATTGCGCGCGAAGTCGTAATAAAAGCCGTCCTGGATCACCGGACCGATGGTCACTTGCGTGCCGGGGAACAACTCCTGCACGGCTTGCGCCATCAAATGCGCCGCATCGTGACGAATAAGCTCCAGCGCTTCCTCTTCGTTTTTGCCCGTGACGATCTCGACCTTGGCATCCCGGTCAATGGGCCCGAACAGGTCCGACAATTCACCATCCACCTTCACGGCGATGGCGGCCTTGGCGAGGCTCTTGGAGATGTCGGCGGCGATGTCGGTGCCGGTCACCGGTCCGTCGAAGGTGCGCACGCTGCCATCGGGCAGCGTAATGGCGACGGGGGCGGCGGAAGCGTCACGCGACATGGGATTAACCTTTCTAAAGCCCGCGCGGCTCGCGGGCACGCAAGTGTGAACGCGCACCCTGTGTAAGGGTGCACGCCGTGACTATAGGCAAACGGCCTAACGCTTCAATGATTGGCCTAGCGCTTCAATGAATCGAAAGTGTGAAGGGGCAGGGATTCGAAGGTGTGAAGGGGCAGGGGCCTTGCCTAGTGCAGCGGCACATTCAGATGATTGAGTCTCATGCTGTCGTGGCGAGCGAAGCGAAGCCATCCAAGGCAACGAAATCCGGAGCCAGTGGCCCTGGATCGCCGCGCCGCCCATGAGCGGCTCGCGATGACAAGCTGCACCATCTGACTTAATCAATGCTCTAGCGCCAGTGCTCCATGACCCAGGGTGTCGGCCGGACGTGCTTGTACCATTTGCCGGGATAACGGCCGCGGGCGGCGTCGGGGGGCTTGGGATCGCCGTGGAAGGCCACCACTTTGGTGCCGGCGGGCAGGCGCGGTGTCGAAACCCAGTTCATCACCCCGCCAGGCATGCAATCGACTTTGAAGCTGCGGATCCACTCATCGGGAAAAAAACTGAGTTCGCCGCGCTCGCCGGTCGTGCGGGAGACGAAAATCTGTTCGTTGTCATGGTGGTCGAACAGGCTGTCGATCTCGGCCGTGTAGCGATCGTAGACATAGGACATGGTCCCGATCGGGAAGGTGAACACGGAAGAATTGCCGATGCCCCGGCCGCGCTGGGTCCAGTTTTCCGCAATGGAGACGTGGGTCGAATGGCTCAGCAAATCATCGAGCGGGCCCGTCACCACCACATCAAGATCCATGAACAGGCCGCGTCCGCCCCACTCAAGCAGGTCCTTGCGAAACAGGGAGACCTTGCGCCAGGGCGAATAGTCATGGGCGCGCGGCACGTGGATTTCGGGCAGCGGGCGCGTGATGATCTCCGGCAACAGGCCGCTGGGGTCTTCCGTGAAGCACACGAACCGGAAGGGGACGGACAAATGCCGGCCCACCATGCGGTAGAGGATGTTCACGTAATCGGGGCTGTATTTACGGCCCCATTTCATGGACAGGACCGTGACGCCCCCATCCTCTGGTGCAACGGTCCCCGTGGTGTCGGTCATGGCGAGACGCTTTCGGTCGTGCGGTACTCGGTGTGAGGCGCCGGAGCCTCGGCTCCAGGTCGGCGAGCCTGAATGAGCCGACGGTAGAGCGCAAGCGTGTCGCCGGTCATGGTGTCGAGGGCGTAAGGCGTGCGCACATGGGCCCGGCCGCGCGCGCCCATGGCGGCCCAGGCCTCCGGCTCCAGATCGAGAGCGGTCTCGATGGCATGGGCGAGGGCCTTGGGATCGCGCGGCGGCACGCGCCAGCCCGTCCGGGCCTCTTCGGGCACATCGCCCGCAAGCACGGTTTCGCGGGGCCCGCCGTGGTCCGTGGTGATCACGGGGCGCGCCATGGCCTGGGCCTCCACGGGCACACGGCCGAAGGCTTCCGGTTCGGAGGCGGGCGAGACCACGAGGTCGGCGGCCTTATAGGCGGCCGGCATGTCCTCGCAATGGCCGTGGAACAGGATGCGGCCGCGCAGGTTCAGCCGGCGCACCCGTTGCTCCAGGGACTCCACATAGCTCGTGCGGCCCTGGGCATCGCCGATGAGCACGGCCGTCCAATTGTCCACATGCCGGCCGGCGGCCTTCACCCGTGCCATGGCTTCAATGAAGACCCGCTGGCCCTTCCAGGAGGTCAGGCGTGCCGGCATCAAAATGATGCGCCGTTTGCCCGGCGTGTCGCCCTGCTCGGTGTTCGGCGGCCCGGCCTCTCCCGTTCCGCCCCAGCTGTCGCGCAACGTGGCCACGCGCTCGCGCGACACGGCATCCGGGTCGAAGGCCGTCATGTCGATGCCGCACGGGATCACGGTCACATCCTCGGGGCGCCGGCGATAAAGCCGTTGCAGGTGCTCCGAAATGAAGTGGGAACAGGCGATCACGGCATCGGCGCGCAACATGCCGGAATTGTAAAACCGCTTCAGGGCCCCCTTGGCGCCATAAGTGCCATGATAAGTGGTGACCAGCGGGCGTCCCGTCGCCCGGGCCGCCGCCAGGGCGCTCCAGGCCGGCGCGCGCGAATGGACATGCATCAGATCGACGTCATGCATGTCGATAAGATGCGCCAGGCGCAGCACATTGGCGAGCAGGCCGTAGGGATTTTTGGTGTGCATGGGCATGGGCACGAAATGGGCGCCTGTCGCCTCAAGCTCGCGGACCCGAAAGCCGCCCTGGCTCGCCACGAGCGCCGTACCGCCGGCCTGCACGGTTGCCGCCGCCAGATCGATCACGATGGGCTCGGCGCCGCCGGCCCCGAGGTCGGGGATGATCTGGAGGATGACGGGACGGGGATGGCTTGCTGCCCCGGGCACTTGGCTGTGATCCGGGCGGCGGCTGCCTGAACGCGTTCCCGGCCGGCTTCCCGACCGGGTCAAAGGCGCGCGTCTGTCGTCGCCGGCCATGGGGTCGCCGCGCCGCCGGGTGTTGGTATCGTTGTCAATGGAAGGTTGAGCCATGACCGCTTCTGTCCCATCAGGTTCGTCCCCCCACTCTTCCGGGTCCGACGAGCACGGGGCGTCCGAGGGAGACTCTCGCTCCCGTCTGGAGGACGCGCGCATGCCCGGCGAACAACAGGACCTTGCGCCGTCGCACGGCACGGACCTGCCTCAGGATACTCGGGACCCTGCTCAAAAACACCTGCCTCGCCCAGACGGCGAGACCATCGCCTATTGTCGCCGGGAAGGCCAGGGTGTGGGGCTGGTCTGGCTGTCCGGGTTCAACTCGGACATGACCGGCTCCAAGGCCCTTGCCGTCGACGCCTGGGCCGCATCCATGGGCCGGCCATGCTTACGCTTCGATTACCTTGGCCATGGGGCTTCCACTGGCACCTTCGCCGAGGGCACGATCGGGCGCTGGCGGGAGGACACGCTGGCCGCGCTCGATGACTTGACGCAAGGTCCGCAGATCCTGATCGGCTCGTCCATGGGGGGCTGGATGGCGCTTCTGGCGGCGCTTGCCCGTCCGGACCGGGTCGCGGGCCTGGTGCTTATCGCGCCGGCGCCGGATTTTACCGAGGATCTCATGTGGGCGGGCTTTCCCGAGGACGTGAAGGCGCAACTGCGCCTCACCGGCCAATGGCTGCGTCCCTCGGCCTATGGCGACGAGCCCTATCCGATCACCATGCGGCTGATCGAGGAGGCGCGGGACCATCTGATCCTCAATGAGCCCATTCCAGTGCGTTGCCCGGTGCGCATCCTCCACGGCCAGCAGGACGCCGACGTGCCCTGGGAACGCTCACTCACCTTGGCGCAGCGGCTGGAGGCGGAGGACGTGGCCGTCACGTTCCTTAAATCGGGCGATCACCGCCTGTCCACCGAAGCGGACATCCGCCGCCTGCTGACGACCGTGTCGGAACTCAGCGTCACCGTGTGGCACGCGCCGCTCGCCCATCCGCCCTCACAGCTCGACCGATAGGCCCTCGCCGGTTTCGGCCGCGCAGCCGTCGAGCCAGACATCGCCCACATCGCGCGGGCTGCACTGCCCGCGTGCAAGGCGGTCAATGCGTTGCTTGCGATCAAGAAGCGCGGCACTGGGCGCCATGATGGACAAACGCCCCGGGGCGATCAGCACGGCGACAAGGGTCAGGAAGTCGTCCCGGTCGATGGCCGCCGGCGGCTTGTTGAAAAACACATCCGAGGCCGTGAAGAAGCCGGTCACCCAGCCCTCCGGCCCCTGGCCCATTTCTGCCCTGTCGAGCGCCAGCGCCAGAATTTCATCCTTGGTCAGATGGCGCTCCAGGGAGAGGGCATAGGTCGTCTGGCGCAGTTTCGCGATGCCCGGCTGGAAATCCTCAAAAGCAAGGCGCTTGGCGAGCGCCTGGGTGATCGTCGTCAGTCCGGCGCCGGGTGTCTGGAGGTCGAGGCCGCCATGGTCTTGAAAGCCCGGGTCCTCGACTTTGAGAAAAATGGCGAGCCGCTCCGCCCCCAGGGCGTCGCCGCCGCGCCCTTGGGCGATCAGGTCCCGGGCCTGGCTGCGCAGGGCCGGGGCATCGCGCGCCGCGTCGATCCAGCCGCTCGCGCCATAGGCCAGCGCGCCGGCGAACAGGACCACAAAGCTCAAAAGCATGAAACGTAAGAGCCACCGCATGGGACGGGCTCCTTTTTGGATTTGGTTTTGAAGTCAGAGGCCGGACACATCCGGCCAAAAAAGGACAAGCCGCCTCGCCTGAGGCCAACACAGACCACTATACTGCGATGGCCCATGGACGTGAAACATTGGATCGATTGGGCACAAGAGGGAAACAGTCATGGACCCGAACGGCGCAGTGCAGGCCTATTTGGCGGGGCCCGATGTCTTCTATCCCGACGCCCTCGCGCGCGGCGAGGCCAAAAAGGACATTCTGCGCGGCCATGGCATCGTGGGGCATTTTCCCCTGGATAATGATCTGCCTGCGGACGTCCTTCAGGATCCCGAGCGTGCCGCCGACCACATCGCCCGGGCCAATGAAGCCTTGATGCTGAACATTGTGGAAAAGGCCCGCGTGGCCGTGATCCTGGCGGACATGTCGCCCTATCACGGGCCCTCCATGGATGTGGGCACGGCGTTCGAGATGGGCTTCATGAGCGCGCTCGCGGCGCTGCACCCCCATGTGGTGATCATCGGGTACACGGATACGACCCTGCCTTTTGAAACCCGCGTTATCGAGCAGTGGTATGGCGGGGGAACAACCACGGACGCGGACGGCATCCTGCGCGGTCCGGACGGCCTGATGATCGAGACCTTCGGCCAGGCGGACAATCTGATGATGACCCACGCCGTCCGGAAGGCCCGGGGCGCCATCGTGCACAGCTTCGAGGAGGCCGCCGCGCACGCGGCTCTGGCTGCCAGGGACCTTCAGCCCTTGGACCATCAGTCCAGCTAGAGCGTTGATTCATTCAGATGGTGCAGCTTGTCATCGCGAGCCGCTCTTGGGCGGCGCGG
>CAYYTT010000137.1:0-10136 GCA_964474635.1 uncultured Alphaproteobacteria bacterium
TTGAAGATGCTGTCAAACGCCTCGTCATGGTACCGATCAATCCTAATGAGTTCAGCGCGCTGGTCTCGCTCACGTACAATATCGGTGAGGGAAACTTTTCGAAGTCTTCCTGCCTGCGCTATCTGAATCAGGGAGACCGTACCGAAGCGGCCAACCGCATCGAACTGTGGAACAAGGCGCGCGTGAACGGCGAACTCACCGTTTTAGAAGGGCTGGTGCGTCGGAGGGCAGCGGAAAAGGCTCTGTTCCTGACACCCATGGAAACCGAAACGATGATGTCGGTTCCAACCATGGATGTGCCGCCGGCGCCGGAATCAGACCAACCGGCACCACCGGCCAGCGTGACCGTGCAAACCCAATCGCCGGCGCCCACGGCAGGCTCACAGGCCCCTTCCGCTCCACCCGGTCCGACCCAGCAGGACATTGAAATCCTCGTCGAAGAGCGCCTCATTCAGGCGGAGGCGGAACGCCAATCCGCGAAGACAGACCAAAAAATTGCCGTGGGCGCAACGGTTTCCGGGGCCGCCGCCACAGCATCGGTTGCCAGGAATGCGGTTGACGCCATCGCTCCGGATCGTGCGTCAGCACGGGAGAATGGTGGTGCGTTGCTGGTAAAGATTAGGGAGTTCACGGATAGTGTCCCGGAATGGGTCCTGGTGAGTCTAAAGCTGATTATCGTCGTCGGGATGGTGTATATCCTTTACCAGCTTTGGCGCCGGGGAAAGATCCAGAAGATTTCAGCTCAATTGGCGTCCAATGAGCAAGCGCGTGAAATTGCCCGTCAGGTTGCGCGGAAGGCCGCTCAACAGCGCGGACTGCACGTTCCGCAACGGGTTCCGAATCAATCCCTTAATGCAGGCGAGACAGCCTCGACAGGCAAGGCGCCCAAAGCCAAATCCAAAGCCATGGGGGGATCGAAATGGTGGTCCTGGAGGCCGTCAAAACCCGAAACCCCGTCACCCGGTCAGGCCTCCTCCGTTGCAACAAATTCGTCGCCTGAATGATTTGCGCCGGCGGGCTGGATGAGACCACCTGAGGGCCCTGCCTCGTCCTGATCTCGAAGCCAACCGTTCATCATTCGGAGACTGCCCGTCTCTTGGCATGTTCCCCGTCTCTTGGCATATTCAACGGCACGCTTTGAGTATCCGGCGGCTTAGCGTGCCGCGTCCGGGCCCGGCGCAATGACGCGTTGATAGGCGCGAGGCACGGTTCAGGGCCGTGCGCGGCGGCGTTTGCCGTGCCATCTCATCACCCCGGTCAGGCCGGCGAAGACGATCACCAAACCAACCAAAGCCAGGACTGCCCGCCGGGGCGTCGGACGGTCCCACCAGGCAAGGAGACCCGGCCCGCGCCCTTCCGGGTTCAGAGCGAAGGCGACGATGGCATCGCCCGGCGTTGTGCCAAGGAGACCATGCCCGCCGGCCGCGATGACCACATAGTCCCTGCCCTGCCAACGGTAGCCCATGGGCGAGGCCTGACCACCGGCCGGGAGCCGCCCCTTCCACAACTCCGTACCCGAACCGAGATCGAAGGCCCTCAGGTAATTGTCCATGGCGGCGGCGATGAAGATCACGCCATGCCGGGTGACCAGGGGGCCGCCAAAGGCCGGCGTGCCATGCGGTAGAATAAGGTCGCCAAAGGGCGCGATGTCCTCAAAGGTGCCGAACGGCGTGCGCCAAAGCTCCTCGCCCGTGACCATGTCGATGGCGTGAAGCCGGCCCCAGGGCGGGTTTGTGCACGGTACGCCCAGGGGCGAGGCGACCAGGCCCCGGTCAAGGCGGTAGGGGGTTCCCGTCTGCTCGAAACGCTGCCCCCGGATGGTTTCGGGGCCGTCCTTGCGGGGGATGAGCCGCGCGTATTCCGCCGCATCGGAGGTGTTCAGCACCAGGATCTGGCGTTCGGGATGATAGGCGCCGCCGCCCCAATTCATTCCGCCCCCGGAAAACGGGTGCACCATCGTGCCCTCAAGACTGGGCGGGGTGAAAAGCCCGCGATAGCGCAGGCCCTCGATCAGATCCCGGCAGGCGCCCCCGTCCAAAGCCGTCAAACCATAGGACGTCACCGTCTCCGACAGCAACGGGCGCGGCCGCACCGGCACCGGCTGGGTCGGCGCGGTCCACTCCCCCTCCACGTCGCTGGCCGGAACCGGCCGCTCCTCGACACCGAAGACGGGCCTGCCCGTCTCCCGGTCGAGGACAAACACAAACCCCATCTTCGTGGGCTGGACGACCAGGTCCTGGGGCCCCTCCCCCCGGTCCACCGTAATCAGGGTTGGCGGGGCGGACACATCGTAGTCCCAGATGTCGTGGTGCACGGTTTGGAAGGCCCAAATCCGCTCGCCGGTCTTGGCGTCCAGGGCTACGACCGAATTGGCGTCGCCGTTCAGGCCCGGCCGTTCGCCGCCGTAATAATCCGGGCTCGCCGAGCCCGTCGGCACAAAGAACCAGCCCCGCGCCTCGTCGGCGCTGAGCGGTGCCCAGGCATTGGCCGCGCCCGTGCGCGCGGCGCTGCCGTCGAGCCAGCCGTCCCACCGCGGATCATCCGGTGACTGCGGAACCGGGTCCCAGGTCCACATCGGCGCACCCGTGCGGGCATCATAGGCCCGCAGCTTGCCCGACGGGGCATCGGTACGCACGCCGTCGGGAATGGCCGAGCCGATCAGCACCGTGTCACCGGCGACGGCCGGCGGCGACACGAAGGTGAGCGCGAGCGGATCGGAATCCGCCGCGCCCTCCAGGCGCACCGTCACTTCGCCTTGCGCGCCAAATCCCACGCAACGACGCCCCGTCCGCGCATCGAGTGCGATCAAGCGCCGGTCCACCGTGGTCGTGAACACACGGGACCGGCACGGCGCATCCGGCGCGGCCGCCGCGTCGGTCCAGGGCGTAACGCCCCGGCAGACCCGCGACACGGACGGAAAAGCGCTGTCGTCCACCTGGGGATCATGGCGCCACAGGGGCGCGCCCGTTCCCGGATCAAGGGCGAAGACTTCGTTGCGGGGACTACAGAATATCAGCCGATCCGTGAACAGGATCGGTGTAACCTGAAATTTCCAGCGCGCCGTCAAATCCGGGCGGGCGGCGTGGTCACCCGTTCGAAAGGTCCAGGCCCGTTCCATACCGCGCACCGTGTCCGGCGTGACGCTTTCAAGGGGCACATATTTTGAGTGCCCGGGATCTCCACCCGGATGGGTCCATCCCCCAGCAAGCACCATGATCGCGCCCGCCAGGGCCGGTTTCCAATCGGGTAGCACTCCGGTCACGGTGGCCTCCTTGCCAAATTGATGGGGGTTCGGAGCACCGGCTTTTACACTGCGCATGATGCTCCCGGAGCGGTCGGTGGGTTAGGGGCTTCTGGACGGTTGAGTGCCTTCAAGCACGAATGACGGCGTGAGGAGGCCCTCGGCCACGAGACGATCCAGATAGGGACGGTCATGGGACGGCACCATGATCAGGTCCGGATTGGCCCGTGCCATGGCGCTCAAGGCGCGGACCTGGCGCAGCACCTCGCCGCGCTGCTCGTTCGGCTCGAAGAGGAGATATTGCATAATGCGGGGGCGGGTCTTGAGCGTCTGCAAATTGGACATGACCCAGACGATATCCCCGATCAACAGATATTCCCGCCCAGTCGCCAGTCTGATGAAGATCACTTGTGTCCCCGGCGAGTGTCCCGGAGCCGCCGCGACAACCACGCCAGGCGCGATGCGCACCGGGTCATCGAACCGGCGCGGCGCAATGGCCATGATCTCCTCGGGAGGGGAAAAGCGGTTCAGGCCAAACAACTGGCGCCCGTTCAATGCAAGGCGCCGCGCAAGGCCCGCCGGATCGGGATGGCGCACGATGCCAAGGACATGGTCAAAATGCTCATGGGTCACCATGACGAGATCGGCCTCCAGCATGGCCGCGGTCATGCGCGCATAGGCGCGGTCGTCGAACCAGGCCTCGTCACTTTGCGCGGCGGCCTTGGCGCCGTCCGGGTCCACGGCCCCGCCGATCACGATGGTGGAGCACGGACCAGTGAGCTGGAACGACGTGTACGCCACAACAAAAGCAGTGCCAAAGCGCCCCGCTTCGGCTGCCCATCCGGGCGCCCTGTCACCGCCCACAATCTCCATGCGCAGGTCCCGCGGCGCGCAGTCCGGGTCTTCGCTGGCCAGCGTCCGCCAGACCTCAAGATCGAATGGAGAGCCGGGCGTCGAAGGCGCGCGCGCGTCCAGCATCAGCCACCAAAAGGCCGCGCCAGCCAGGACGGCAAGACCGCCAGACAAAATTGCAACGCCCTTCAGGATTTTCGATCGCATACGGATGATAGCAATCATGACGGGTCCTCGCCCCAGCGGTCAGTCCGCCGTGCAGACGGTAAAGTCGGCGATGCGCGTGAAGGTGATGGATTTGAAGTGGCCGACCCCGTCATGGGCCGGCATGCCGGGATTGCTGATCAGACCCACCTGCACGGTCTCGGCGATGTCGGGCCGGATAAAGCGGATGATCCCGCCCTCCTCCACTCCCGGGGTGGGCTTGGACACGCCATTGCCCATGACGCTTGTCCGGCTGGTATAGGCCTCTTCGATCCAGCCATCCGAACCCGGCAGATTTTTGAAAAATCGGAATTCATCACCCACGCGGCATATCCGCAGGCGCGCCTCGACGATCGTGTCCGCAAGGGGCGTCAACCACAGGGTCGATGCGGACTGAAAACCCGCAAGGCGCTGAAAATGCCAGACGCCAATGTCGGGGACCGTGCTCTTGGCCTCCGTTCCGTAGAAGGCATATTGCTGTCCGATATTGTACATCAGCCACCGCATCTTGCCCGTGTCCGACGCCGGATCACGCACAAGAAGGCCGGAGGAATTGAACCGCCCCTCGGGCCGTGTGCGCCCATCGGCGGCCTTCACGGCGCGCACCGTGGTCTCAACCATGAAATCACCGGAGACGATCCGGTAGGCGAACGGGCCGGAACGATCCGAATACCATCCGGCCTTGGCCGGGACGCCGCGTAAGGTCAGGCGCCCGTCGATGACCTCAGCGGTCCGGCTCAACGCCGGCATCAATTCGGTCAGGCCGCCGAGGGGCGCGCGCGTTGCCGCGAAATCCACCGAAAGGGGCGACAGGTCCGCGGCGCTCGACCGTGCCGTGGGCTTTATCGCCACGGGCGCCGGCGCGTCATGGCGCGCGCCAATCAGCCGGCCGGCAAATGTGAAGTTCAGCCAGGCGAACACACCGATCGCGAGCAGGGCCAAGACACCCAGGATCCACTTCCACCACGCCATATCCGGTCTCCTTCACACTCTGTGCGCCTGGGCTTTGATGCCCAACTTTCCTCGGCCCCCTTAATGACTGAAAATCATTCACTCGGCAACTTGCACTTTTGCGCCGGCGAGGGGACACACATGACATGACGAAAGCACAGACACCGCGCCTTGGCCGGCGCGCGCCCCAGGAACGGCGGGCCCGCGTGCTCGAAGCCGCCGATACACTGTTCAAGAACCGCGGCTATGAGGACACCAGCATGTCGGAGGTCGCTCGGCAGGCGGGCGTGGCCGCGGGCACCGTCTATCTGTTTTTCCCCGACAAAGCGTCCTTGCGCATCGGGGTCATCAACGCCCGCAAGGCGAAGATTGCCGCGCTCATTCGCGAACACCTGCCAAGGCCCCAGGACGATCTGCGCAGCGCGTTGGCGCGGGTGATCGGCCCGGTCCTCACCCTGATGGTGGAGGCCGGACCGGTGGGCGGTCCCGTGGACCGCACGCGCCTTGAACACATGGGGCCGGAGGCCGTCGAGGCCTATGGCGCCGTCGATACGGCGATCCTGGATTTGTTCTCCGCCCTGACGGAAGACGGGCGGGCTCGACCGATGGCTCCGAACGCGACACCGGTCCTGGCATCGGCTTTAATGACAAGCGGCGCGGAGGCGTGCCAGAGCGGTGTCGCGAGCCTTGACGACATGACGGCCTGGCTGGTCGATGCCTTCCACCGGCTGTTCAAACCCGACTGACGCTGAGCCGGGTGGCGGCGCAGGGGCGCCGTCGCGGCGTTGAGCATGATGCGGATCAATCGCTTTGCGCTCTTTGGGTGCGCCTCCCCCTTTAGGGAAAGGTGCCAGTGGACAAGCGCAGGCCGGCACTGACCATTCGGCCCGGCGCGGGCAGACCGAACTGGGGCTCGACAAGTGCATCCGAGAGGTTTTCGCCGCGCACGAACAGCTCCATAGCCCCCGCCGCACCCTCACGGCGATAGGACAGGTCAACGTCGACCGTGGTGGCGCGCGGCAGGGGCAAGACTCCATCCGTGGACGGCGTGTAAGCCCGCCCCCTGTGGCGCAGATCGACGCGCAGTCCAATGCCGCTCCCATGACGGTAGTCGGCCGTCAGCACACCAATGAGGTCCGGCCGCTCCGCGATGAACCGGTGCCCCGACCCGGTATCCTCCCCACGCCGGCGCAAATGGAGCGCGCTCAACGCACCGGACAGGACAAGCGAGGGCGTCACGTGCACCTCGCCCGTGACATCGACGCCAAAGGCGCGCGACCCCTCCAGATTGATCCGGCGCCGGAAGCTTTGCCCATCGACCTGCACCGTCTCCTGATCGATGGTGCCGGACGCGAAGGTCGCGAAGGGCGTGACGGCGAAAGACACCCCCTCCCCTTCGAACCGCAAGGCGGCCTCAACCTGGACAGAGCGTTCCGGGCGCAAATCCGGGTTCAGAACGAACCGGTCGATCGCCTCGCCATACAACTCCCTCGGGGTCGGCAGGCGCGCCTTGCGGGCGGCCGAAAACGTCACAGCCCAGGCCCCACCAAGCCGGTAGTCAAGGCCGCCGACAAGGCTCCAGGCGGAAAAACCGTCCCCACTGGCCCGCCCGCCGGTCTCAAGGGACTGCACAAAATCGCCGCCGGCGCCGATCAACAGGCTGAGATCGCGCCAGTGACCCTCATAATCCGCCCCAAGACTGAAAATCCGGCGCCGGAACCGGGCTTCCTCGGTGTCCGTAACAAGACCATCGCTTAGGGCCTCATCGGTCTGGCGGTGGACCGCATCCATCATGCTGAAGGCGCCGCGCACCGTATGATCGGCCCAGTGACGGGCCGCGACGGTGCGCAGGCCATGGGTGCGGTCCCGGTCGCGCTGCCGGTCCTCCAGATCGGCGAAACCCGCACTGGCAAAGCTCTCGATGGTCTGGCGAAAGATCTGACCCCAGGCCGCGACGTTGAGTTCACGTGCCCCGCCATCGTCATAGGCCCCGTTGAGCACGCCCACCACATGGGTGGTGCCGGGATAGCGCCAGAACCGGGGCGCGCCGCCGTTCGGATCGGGCCGCCCCTCCGGCGCGATGCCAAACGCGCTGTCCACGGCCAGAAGATTGGCCGAGAGGCGCACGGGACCGCCCGGATCCATGCCAAGCCGTATCAGGCTGTTCGTGCGCCGAAGGTCCGTGTTGGTTCGAAGGCCGTGGCCATCCTGCGCCACGGTCAGACCGGCGCGCCGGGACAGGGGCTGACCATCGCGCCTGAGCCATCCGCCGGCGAACACCCCGTCGACAGGCCCAACGTCCCCCGCAGCCAGCGCGGTCGCCTCGACCAGACCGCCGGTCCCGCCGCGCCAGGCGCTTGCGGCTTCAAAATCGGCCGAGAGCGCGGGCGCAGACAGTTCGATGACACCGCCGGCTGTGTTGGGCCCAAACAGAACCGACGCGGGCCCGGAGGTCAGGTGGACCTGCGATGCGGCACCGGCCGGGACCAGGGTCAGATCCAGACGATTGTCCCAGGGGACATTGATGGGCGCGCTGGCGAAAAAGAGCGCCGTCTGCCGCTCTCCCGCACCGCGCAGATAGACAAGGGTCTCGCCCCGTGAATTGGTCTGGACCGCAGCAGCGGGTGCATCCGCCAGGATGTCGCCAAGATTGGATGCCCGCCGTGCGGCGATGGTATCGGCCGTAATCGTCACCTGGTCAGCCGAGGCCCGGCTGCCCGCCCGCCGTCCACCGGTCACGATGATCGCTTCCATGGTGGCATCGGATACCGATGAGACTTCGGACGCAGGAGAGACTTCGGACACAGGTGAAACGTCGGACGCAGTGGAGACGTCGGCGCGAGCCGGGCCAAACAGGCCTAGCACCACCCATGCCGCCGTACCCAGCTCCCGCGCAAACCGCCGAACTCCGCCCGTCGTCATACCCGCTCGATCATTCCGCCACCCCAACAATCAGGGTATCGCGGGGATCGGGGGGTCCAATACGAAATTAAGGGGCAGAAAAGCGCGTTCAGTTGGCGTTCGACATGACCGCGTCATCGAAAGGGGGCGGCACCTGGAGACGCACCGCATTGTTGAGAATCGCTTCTTCGGAAACCGCGCCGACGATCAGGAACATGTAAGGCGCGGTCAGGCCCTGGGTCGCCACGCCGACGGGCGGCAGGATATCGATTTTCACATCCAGACGTTCCGCAGTGTGGCCCGCCACCGACGCCTCGATCGCATAGCCGCCGGTTGGCAGTTCACCGGAGAAAAACCCGATGCCCGTTTCACTGCCTTCCTGCAGAGGACGCGGCGGCTTGCGGTCAACGAGCGACCACAGCCGCTCCCAATCTTCGTTGGTGCGCGCCTTGTAGGCCTGACGCGTCCGGGGGCCCTGTTGCCCTTCAAAGGTCACGAGACCGAATTGCGCGGCGTCAGCCTCTTCCGGCGCGCTGCCCAAGGTGGGGGCCGACGGTGAAAGCGCCGCGAGCACAAGGGTAAGGCTCGCCAAAGCACCCAAACCGAGGGTGCGTAAAGTCAATCCGCGTCCGCGCGTTACGCCAGGCTGTCGCCCGGCCATGGTCTGTCCCATGGACCCCGCCATTTCTCAGTCCCCCAAGGTTTACGCACACACTGTCTTTCGGCAGCGGCGGCGGGTCAGCCCTCCCGCCATCGCCTCATGGAGGCGAGCCCTGCCGTCGTCGTGGCCATGCCATGCCTCGTGGTCCCGATGAACCCGAAACATGGCCAAAAAACCACAGCCAACTTTTTTTTCATGTGTGGTCATAATGACACTATGTGCAGTTTTCGTGACCATTCCAAGGTCACGCACACGATCTCGCCGGATTTCGTGCCGGTTTTCGCCTGGATTTGGAAAGGGTTACGCGAGGCGGTTTTCGAGGATCGTGTGCAAGGCGCCCAGGGTGGGCGTCAGGGGTTCAAAGCGGCTCGGCCGCTGGGCCAAGTCCGCCAGCGCGGGCGGCTGGGGAACCGGGGCCCCGATGATGGGCTCCACGGTTTCGGGGAATTTGGCCGCGTGGGCCGTGGCCGCGAGACACCAGGGCCGGGCCGCCGCCGAGTCAGGCAGATCAAAGAGGATCTGGGCCGCCGTCGCGGTGTGGGGGCACCAGATCACACCATGGGCGTCGTAGTCGGCCCGAATCCGCTTGCGGATCACCGGATCCTCGACCGCGCGGCCACCGAGCCCAAGGCGCAGATCGGGACGCCGGCCCAGGAGATGAAGCAGGCGTTCCGCATTGCTCGGGGCGCCCACATCCATGGCGTTCGCGATCGTCGGCACGGACGGGCGCGGGCTCATTTCGCCCGTCTCGAAATAGTCCGGCACAGTCCGGTTGGCATTGCTGGCACACATCACATCGCCGATGGGCAGGCCCATGGCCCTGACCCACAAGGCACTGAGCGCATTGCCCAGATTGCCCGTGGGCACGATGACATTCATGGGCCGCCCGCCCTCGGCGCGCGCGCGAAGGGCGAGCGCGGCGTAATAGGTCATCTGCGCCAAAAGGCGGGCGATGTTGATGCTGTTGGCCGAGGTGAGTTGATAGCGTTTCGACAGGTCCCGGTCGGCAAAGGCCTCCTTGGCAAGGGACTGGCAGGCGTCGAAATCGGACGTGACCTGGAGCGAGACCACACGGTCCGACCAGCAGGTCAGTTGGTGCTGCTGCAGGGGAGACACCCGCCCCTCCGGATACAGAATGACCACCCGCGCCTCGTCGCGCGCATCGAAGGCCGCGCCCACCGCCCCGCCCGTATCGCCGGACGTGGCCACCAGGATCGTGAAAGGCGCCGCTCCGTCGGGCAGCAACCGGCACAGCGCCTCGGCCAGAAACCGCGCGCCAAAATCCTTGAAGGCGGACGAAGGTCCGTGAAAGAGCTCGAGCAGCCA
>CAYYTT010000138.1:0-6570 GCA_964474635.1 uncultured Alphaproteobacteria bacterium
CCCGGCGCACGATGGCCTCGGCGCGCCCCAGATCCACGATGACATTGCCGTATTCGACCCGCTTGACGGCGCCGTGGACGATCTCGCCCAGGCGGTCCTTGTATTCCTCGTACTGACGCTCGCGCTCGGCATCGCGCACCTTCTGCACAATGACCTGTTTAGCGGTCTGCGCCGCGATGCGCCCGAAATCCATCGGCGGCAGGGTCTCGGCGATGAAGTCGCCCAATTCGGCGGCCGGGTTTTTGACCTTGGCGTCCTCAAGGGCGATTTGCGTGGCGTCGAATTCGACGTCCTCGACCACCTCAAGCAGACGGTGCAGGCGGATGTCACCGGTTTTGGGATCGATCTCGGCACGGATTTCATTCTCCGCGCCGTAGCGGGAACGGGCCGCCTTTTGGATGGCCTCTTCCATGGCGGCGATGACGACCAGCCGGTCGATGGTTTTCTCCCGCGCCACCGCATCGGCGATCTGCAGAAGTTCAAGGCGATTGGCGCTAACGGCCATGGGTGTTCTCCAGTCTTAGTCCCGGCGGGCGGTCTGGGCCCCGGTTAAGTGATGGTCTCGTCAGAAGGCTGGTCCGCGGCGAGGCTTTCGTTTGCCTCCTCGCGCGCGTTCTGGGCTGCCCGGGCGGCTTCCAATAGATCGTCCGTGATCACGAGGCGGGCCTCGCCCAGATCCCTAAAGGCCAGACGCGCCTCGAGCGGCTTGCCGTCGGCGCCCTGGATCGTGATGAGGACGTCGTCCGCATCGGCGCCCTTCAAGCGTCCCTTGAAGCGGCGGCGCCCCTCGACCCCGTGGACAAGCTCAATGCGGGCCTCGAAGCCCTTCCAGGCCTCAAAATCCTTCAGGCGCGTGAGCGGCCGGTCGATGCCGGGAGAGGACACCTCCAGATCGAACTCACCATCGATAGGGTCCTCCACATCGATCAGGGCGGAGACAGCGCGGCTCAGCTCGGCGCAGTCGTCCACGGTCATGGTGCCATCGGGGCGTTCCGCCATGATCTGCAGCGTCCGGCGTTTCTGACCGGAAAGGCGTATGCGGATGAGTTCGTAGCCCATGGCCGTCACCGTCGGACCCAGAAGGTCTTCAAGGCGGCGATCGAAGGGCGTGGCCTGTCCCATAGTGTCAGCCTGTATCGTCGGTCCGTGCGGGGGCGCCTTTGCGCCGAAGACACGGCGGGGCTCCAGGCACAAAAAAAGTGGGCGTCGGCCCACTCTCCGGCATTCCGGCCGCCGGACCGACCCGGCGGGCGCGATCAACTCAACCGCGCAGTCGAGATATAGCGTGCCCATGGCGCGGCGCCAAGGTCTTTATCACCCCATCAGCGGCGCAAAAAGGTCATGTAAACGGGCGTGCGCCCCTCGCGCACCGCCTTGGCCTCGTAGCGCGTGCCCGGCCAATCGTCCCGGCGCACCCGCCAGTCCCCCGGGGCCTCGTCGCACCATGTGAAGGCGGGGTGGCGTGTGACGTGAAACAAGGTCCAACGCATGTAGCCGGGAATGTCCGTGGCCACACGAAACTGAGCGCCAGGGCGCAGGATGCGGGCCAGGGCGTCAAGGCTTTCGGGCTGAATAAAGCGGCGGCCGTGGTGCTTGGTCTTGGGCCAGGGATCGGGGAAGAGCAGAAAGGCCCGTCCGATGCTGGCATCAGGCAAAGCGGCGATCAGATCGCGGGCGTCCCGGTCGTGCAGGCGGATATTGCCCAAATCCTCGTTATCGATCCGGCGCAGCAGCTTGGCGATGCCGTTGGCGAAAAACTCGCAGCCGATAAAACCCACATCCGGGTGGGCAGCGGCCTGGGCGGCCAAATGCTCACCGCCGCCATAGCCGATCTCGAGCCAGACCTCATGCGCCGGATGCGCGAACAAGGACGGCGGATAAAGGGGGGCCGGCCCGCCGAGATCGATGCGCAGGCGGGGCAGCAGGCTGTCCATCAAAGCCTGTTGGCCGGCACGCAGGGACTTGCCCTTGTGCCGGCCGAACAGCCGCGTCTGCGACCCCGGATTGGCGATCTCAGGCGCCAACAGCCGACTTCAGCGCGTCCACGAGGTCACGCCGTTCCCAGGAAAAACCGCCATCGGCATCCGGCGCGCGGCCGAAATGGCCATAGGCCGCCGTTCGGGCGTAAATCGGCCGGTTGAGATGCAGATGTTCGCGGATCCCGCGCGGGGACAGGTCCATGAGCTCGGGGAGAACCTTCTCAAGGCTCTCCTCGCTGACCTGGCCGGTGCCGTGCAGGTCCACATAAACCGCAAGCGGCTGGGAAATCCCGATCGCATAGGCAACCTGGATGGTGCAGCGCCGGGACAGGCCCGCGGCAACCACATTTTTGGCCAGGTAGCGCGCGGCGTAGGCGGCCGAGCGGTCCACCTTCGTCGGATCCTTGCCCGAGAACGCGCCGCCGCCATGGGGCGCCGCACCGCCATAGGTGTCGACGATGATTTTCCGGCCCGTGAGGCCCGCATCGCCGTCCGGTCCGCCAATCACGAATTTGCCGGTCGGATTGACGTAGAACGCCTCCTCCGGACACATCCAGCCCTCGGGAAGGACATCGAGCACGTAAGGCCGCACGATTTCCCGGACATCGTCCTGGGAGAGCCCTTCCCGGTGCTGCGTTGAGACCACGACGGAGGTGGCGCCAACCGGCCGGCCGTTCTCATAGCGCAAGGTCACCTGGCTTTTGGCGTCGGGCTCCAGGCCCGGCTGGGAGCCATCATGGCGAGCAGCGGCCAGGGACTTCAGGATGTTGTGGGAATAGCAAATCGGTGCCGGCATCAGTTCTGGGGTTTCGTCACAGGCGAACCCGAACATGATGCCCTGGTCGCCAGCCCCTTCGTCCTTGTTGCCGGAAGAGTCCACACCTTGCGCGATTTCCGCGGACTGGTTGTGCACATAGACCGACACGTCCGCGTTTTTCCAATGGAAGCCGTCCTGCTCATAGCCGATCTCTTTGACGGCGTGGCGGGCCACATCTTCAAGATGCGCATGGGTGATGCTATCGGGGCCGCGGACCTCGCCGGCCAGCACGATACGATTGGTCGTGGTCAGGGTTTCGACCGCCACCCGCGCCTCCGGCATCTGGGACAGGTAGGTGTCGACAACGGCGTCGGAGATGCGGTCGCAAACCTTGTCCGGATGCCCTTCGGAAACGCTTTCACTGGTGAACAGGTAATTCTGACGATTCACGAGGCATAACTCCCTTGCTAGCGGCGGTTCCGCGGCCGGATCGGCGCGGCTGAACGCCTAAAGATGGCGCGGGCCGAATGCCGCGCGCCTTGAACCCCTCCTGCGAATGACGGACCGATCCATAACTTGCCTTTGCGGCGCGAGAGCATCCCGGCAGCCTTGGCGGAGGTCGAATGACAGAGTATCGGCGCGCGGGGGCGGCGAACACCGCCGCGCGGGTCAGTCATCACGGACTGGCTGGCACCTCTGACTGGTGCGATCCGTGCAGGGATCATGGCACGGCACGGTTTAACGCCGTGCGCAACCACCCCGCCACACCTGCGAAAGCCGCCGACCGGTGACCGTCATCAATAGGCAGGTTGTTGCAAGGATGGGACGGGGGGTCAAGGTTCCCGGATTTGGGCCCGGCTGACCATGGCCGATGGGTTGAGCCGGTTCGGGCGCCCAATCCTGTTGCGGAGCCAAATGCTCCTGCAAAGCCGCAGCCTTGTAAGGCAACCGGCCCACTGCTGCAAGCCGCTCGCCGGGGATCGATGCGGGAGCGAGGCCGGGGCGGGAGCGAGGCCGGGGCGGCGCCGCATGTGTCGGTGGCCTTAACCCCTCGGCAAGGGGGATGGCCTCTTGGACATGCGGCTGACCGGCTGATCGGAGCGATCAGGGCAGAGCCGGGTCGCTCTCTTCAATGCTCAGGGTGGCTTCGTTGCCGCTGAGCGATTTCACAAGCTCCAAGAGCCGTTTTCGGACCTGCGCATCGCCAATCCGCGTGTAGGACCGGTTGAGCTGCAAGCCTTCGGCGCTGCTCACGAAATCCATCACGAACGGTGCGGGATCGTCCTCGGACAGGCCTTCGCTGCGCTCAATGGTGTGCTCGCGCGGCATGTCATCGAAGAAAAACTGAACGGACACCCCCAGGATCTGGGCGATCTGATAAAGGCGGCTCGCCCCGATCCGGTTGGCGCCTTTCTCGTATTTCTGAATTTGCTGGAATGTGAGGCCAAGCATTTCCCCCAGTTTTTCTTGGCTCATACCAACAAGCATGCGGCGAAGTCTGACCCGACTGCCAACATGAACGTCGATCGGATTTGGAACTTTTTTGTTCACTGCCCTCTTCCCTATCTTCCCCTCAGCGTAAAGACCAATTTAGAAGCGGCCCCTTAGTCCCTCGCCGCAACGTCTACTCTTCACACGCGTTACACTTTCCGAGAACTTATAACCATAGAGGGGCCGTTCGCCATTCTACAATCATTTCCCGGGATTTCCCTGCAAAAACCGAGTTCTGTGGCCAGATGCAGGCCAACAACGCTGTCCAGTCTACGCGATTTATAGTGGAAAACGTACTATCAAACTCTTATAGGGAGAAAATCTGGCCGCTTACGGGAAAGACAGGATTCACTACCCGTCGATAGCAAGTTTCACCCTACACAAGCCTCACGGCATCTAAACCAGACTACAACTCAGCCGCGATCTACGTTATGCGCGCAGGCGCTTCCGCGCAAGCGCTTTGATGCACCCGCCGGGCGAGAACTGTCCTATTCCGGAAATTCGCATATTGTGAATAATGGTCAGTCAGGGCGCCGTTTCAAGATCATCAGGGCAATGACACACATTAAAGCCAGCGCGAGGGCCGGCGTATCGCGCCACCGGCCATAGCCGGTACGCGGCTGTGCGACTGGCAGGGCCGCATCGAGGAAGCCACGCTCATGGAGCGCCAGCTTGGCACGCACACGGCCCACCCCGTCGATCACGGCGGAAATGCCGCCATTGGCCGCCCGAACTACCGGCAGGCCCTCCTCAATGGCGCGCATGCGGGCGATGGAGAAATGTTGACGCGGTCCAATGCTGTTCCCGAACCAGGAATCGTCCGTGACATTGACGATCCACTCCGGGCGCTGACCGGCATCAATCACTTGTCCTGGAAAAATGATCTCATAACAGATGACCGGCGCCGCAAGGGGTGCTCCCGGTACAGAGAGACGCCGCGCGCCGTCTCCGAAAGACATGCCGCCCACTTCCTGGGCCACCTTCTGGATGCCGATCCGGTTCAAGGTCTCCGCCCAGGGAACATATTCTCCGAAGGGCACCAAGTGACGCTTGTCATAGCTTGACAGGACCTGTCCGTCCGCGTCCACGACGAGAAAGCCATTGTAAAAGCGGTATTGCCCCGCCTTCTCCGCCGGTTCGGCGCGCAGCGACCCGGCCAGGAGAACCGCATCCGGGCCGAGCGCCTGGGCAACCTGCGAGAGCCAGGCCCGGTTGCGGGCGAGCAGGCCCGGGGGCGCGCCCTCCGGCCAGATCACGTGGGTGACACCGGCGTCCGCCGCCCCGTCCGTCAGGTCGATCAGGCGCTGCCAGATCACGTCGCGGTTGGCACGGATCATGCGCTCCTGCTGCGGCGTATTGGGCTGCACGAGGCGCAAGGTCACATCGGACACGGTGTCCGCGCCGGCGCCGGCAATCCGCAAGGACCCGGCGAGAAAAAGACCGGCGAAGACCGCCGTCAGACCCGCAGGCACGGCAAGACGCCGCCTTAAGTCCCGCGCGCTTGCCACGCCATCACCGAGACAGGCGAAGCTTGCGGCCCAGGCCACCGTCAGCCCGGAAAGGCCATAGCTGCCCAGCCACGCGGCGCTCTGCGCGACCGGCAGGGTGCCAATCCAGCTCAAGGCCACCAGGTTCCACGGAAATCCCGTGAACAAATGCCCACGCAGCCATTCCGCCAACAGCCACAGGGCCGCCACCAGCAGGACACGGCTCACGGCGCCCGGACGCCACAGGACCATGGCCGGCGCCATGAGGGCCGTCAGGAAAAAGGCCAACCCGGCGGGCAGGATCGTGATGGCGAACGGCATCAGCCAGGCAAAGGTCTGCGCGTCGACGAGAAAAGCTTCACCGATCCAGGCCAAACCAGGAAACAGAAAGCCAAAAGAGAACAGCCAGACGGTCCAGGCGCCCCGGCGCATGGCCTGCCCGAGGGGGCGAGCCCTTGCGCCATCAAGCAGCCAGACGAGCACCGTGAAGCTGACGATCAGGATCGGGCTGAAAAAAAACGGCGCCATGGCGAACACGCTCAGCGCGCCCGCCCCGACGGCCGTCGCCGCCCGGCGCCAGCCGGTGAGGCCTGTAATCAGACGGCGCAGCTGCGCCAAGCGGGCCCATGCGGCGAACAGGGGCCCCGGAAGGCTTCCGGCCGCGGCCTCACCTTGGCCGGTCGGCCAAACCGCATCCCTGTTCTCTTGCCCCGCGGACCACGCCATGTGTCGTCTCCTTGCCCCTCTGGGCTGGTCTTAATGCTTTCGCTCGCCTCAGCCCTTAGCTCTTGGCCGTCAGCCCCAGGCTCTTGGCGTTCAGCCCCAGGCTCTGGGCGTTCAGCCCCAGGCTCTGGGC
>CAYYTT010000138.1:6670-10118 GCA_964474635.1 uncultured Alphaproteobacteria bacterium
GGCGTTCAGCCCCAGGCTCTGGGCGTTCAGCCCCAGGCTCTGGGCCGTCAGCCTTGCGCGGAGCCGTCCGCAGGCGCCTTGCCCGGCGTGACCTTCAAGATGCGGATCCGGCGCGCGTCGGCCTCGACCACCTCGAAATCGTAGCCCCTCGGGTGACGAATGATTTCGTGGCGCCCCGGCACCCGGCCCGCCAAGGTAAAGACAATGCCCCCCAGGGTGTCGACTTCTTCTTCATCCTCATCGAGCGTCAAGTCGTAACCGGTCCGCGCGACGAAATCCTCGATCTCCATGCCGGCGTCGGCCCGGTAGCCGCCCTCGGGCAGGGCCGTGAATTCGTGCTTCTCGGTCGTGTCGTGTTCGTCCTGGATTTCCCCAAAAATCGTCTCCATGAGGTCCTCGAAGGTCACGAGGCCTTCCGTGCCGCCATATTCATCGATCACGAGCGCCATGTGGACCCGCTGGGCCTGCATCTGCGCCAGCAGATTGGCCACGGGCATGGACGGTGGCACGAACAGCACCGGCCGTTTGAGCTTTAGCCAGTTGATCTGGATATCCTGGGGCGCAGCGTAGCCGGGTTCGCCCAGTTCGTCCCCTTGGGCCCGTACGGTCCTGAAGTCCACGCCTTCCGCCGGGCCTTCGTTGAGAAGGCCGCTCGGCGTCGCCTGACCGAGGGGCAGCGCGTCGGCGGGCAGTGCGGACGGCCCGCCGCAGGGGGGCGAGACGGGCTTGGGCAGCGGCGTTGCAAAACAGGCCAGCACATCCTTGATGTGGATCATGCCCACCGGGTCATCGAGCGTGCGCTGATAAATGGGCAGGCGGGAATGGTTCGCGTCTCGGAACAGGTCGACGAGATCCGAAAACGACGTGGACGCCTCAACGGCAATGATGTTCACCCGTGGCACCATCACGTCCTCGACCCTCTTTGAGCGGAAGCTCAGCAGGTTGAGGAGCATGGAGCGTTCGGTTTCGTCGAGCGGCCGGTCCGCATCCGGATGGTCAAGAACGAGGTCCGCGACACTCGGGTCGTCCCCCTCGCTGCGCTCACGCCTGAGCCGGCGTCGCAGGTCGCGTTGGAATCGGCCGAGAAGCCCCGAAAATGCGGGGCCGCTCGGCTTTCGACTGCCGTCTTCGCCGTCCTGGTCGGAAGAAGCCATGCCGGTGTCAATCATCGTATTCTCCGTGGAGGTCCAGCCCTTCGCCGGACCGTGTCTCGCCATAGGGGTCGGGGATGCCCAGGTCGGCAAGGATGCGCACCTCAAGGGCCTCCATGATGTCTGCTTCATCCTGTGACTGATGGTCGTGACCCAAAAGATGAAGCAGTCCGTGGACGGTGAGGTGCGCCATATGATGGCCCGGGATCTTGTTCTGCTCGTCCGCTTCGCGCAGCACCGTTTCGCAGGCCAGCACGATATCGCCGAGCGGCCTTGCGTCCGGTTCCGTGAAGGCCGCACCGGGCAGGGGCGCGGCGGGGAAGGCGAGAACATTGGTGGGCGCGGGTTTGCCCCGGAACCGGCCATTGAGGTCCGCGACGGCCGCATCGGCGTCAAGTTGCAGGCAAACCTCGTCGCCGGGGCGCAGTCCGGTGTGCCGGGCCAGGATCGCGTCATAGGCATCCTGAGCAACGCGCGCCGCATCGAAGGGCACGCGCTCCCAGGCCTCATCCGCGATGGTGATCTCAAGTGGCATGGCCGCCCGATCTCCGTGATGCCGGTGGGTCGGCGGCCCGATTATAGGCGTGGACGATGCGGGCCACGAGCGGGTGGCGCACCACGTCTTCCTCGTTAAACCGCACGAATGCCACGCCCTCCACGCCGTTCAGCACCGACGTCGCCTCCACAAGGCCCGACACCTGACCCGGTGGCAGGTCGACCTGACTCGGATCGCCCGTGACCACCATGCGCGAGCCTTCGCCCAGACGCGTCAGAACCATTTTCATCTGCATGGTGGTCGTGTTCTGGGCCTCGTCCAGGATCACGAAAGCGTTGCTCAAGGTCCGCCCCCGCATGAAGGCAAGCGGGGCGACCTCAATGTCGCCGGCGCCGAGCCGGCGCTGCACCTGATCGCCGATCATGGTGTCGTTGAGGGCATCGAACAGGGGGCGCAGGTAGGGATCGACCTTCTCGCGCATGTCACCGGGCAGAAAGCCCAGGCGCTCACCGGCCTCAACGGCAGGGCGCGACAGGATCAGGCGATCCACATCCCGCGACAGCAAAAGGCTCACCCCATAGGCCACCGCGAGATAGGTTTTGCCCGTGCCCGCCGGGCCGATCCCGAAAACGAGTTCGTGGTCCCGAAGCGCTTCCATATAGACACTCTGGGTCGGCGAGCGCGGTTCGATGACTTTTTTCTGGGTCCGGATGGCAACATCCGAAGGCGGACGTGTGCCACCCATGACGAGCCGCAATGCGCCGGCCACGTCGCCCTCATCGAGCACGCGGCCGTCCTCGACCCGGGCGCTCAGGCGGCGCAGGACCTCAAGGCTCAAGGCCACCGCATCCGACGGGCCCTTGATTTCGATCCGGTCGCCGCGCGGAAACAGGACCACATTCAGCTTCTGCTCAATCAGGGCGAGATGCCGGTCGTTCTCACCGCACAGCAAAGCCTGGCTTGCTGAATCCGGACACTGAAAAACCTGTCGGCCCTGTTCGGCCCCATAGGAGTCTGCGTTCAAGGGATCGTAGCCTCGGCCCGGTCCGCGTCCGCTCATTGTTCGGCTGCCTCCGTGGCAAGGACGCCGGCCAGGGAATTGGGCTGGGCCTTCGTGATCTTCACCGGCCGGATGGCCCCGAGCGCGGCCTGGGGCGCCTCCACATGCACCGCCTGGAGATAGGGGCTGCGCCCGATCAGTTGGCCGTCATGGCGGCCTTTGCGCTCAAAGAGCACGGGCACCGTCCGGCCAGCCGTGGCACCGTTGAAGGCATCGGCCTGGGCACGCAGCACCTCCTGAAGCCTGGCAAGGCGCTCGCTTTTGAGGTCCTCTGCCACCTGAAGGTCCTGGGCGGCGGCGGGTGTGCCGGGGCGCGGGGAGTATTTGAAGGAAAAGGATTGGGCGTATCCCACCTCCTCCACAAGGGCCATCGTGGCCTCAAAATCCCGGTCGCTCTCGCCTGGAAAGCCGACAATGAAATCGGACGACAGGGCAATGTCGGGGCGGGCCGCACGAATGCGCTCGACAAGGCGCAGATACTCTTGTGCGGTATGCTGACGGTTCATGGCCGCGAGCACCCGGTCCGAGCCTGATTGGACGGGCAAATGGAGATAGGGCATCAGGGCCGGCACATCCCCATGGGCCGCGATCAAGTCCTCGTCCATATCGCGCGGGTGGCTGGTGGTGTAGCGGATACGCTCAATGCCCACCGTTTCGGCCAGATACCGGCACAGCCTGGCCAGTGACCACACGGTGCCGTCCGGGCCCTCGCCGTGATAGGCGTTCACGTTCTGGCCGAGC
>CAYYTT010000139.1:0-3456 GCA_964474635.1 uncultured Alphaproteobacteria bacterium
TGATCCATCAACAAAAAACCTAGTGGTTCGAAACGTCAGATTCGAACCACTAGCGCGCCGGTGCTTGCCCGGTTGCGCACGGGCGCCTAGCCTGCGGCGCCAGGGCAGTTGTAGGAACAAGGCTGCCGGCTACGGGTTTGGAGGGGACCATGATCCTGATACGTCTCGCTATTCTGCTCGCCTGGGCCGCTTTCGCCCTCGCCCAACCGGCGTGGATCGGGGCCGTCTGGGCCGATGACCGTAAGGCTGGGATCTTGAACGGTCCGCTCCTCCCGGCCGTGATCGTCAAGGGCGAGGCTCCAGCCGCGACCCTTGCCGAGCGCCAGAGCAAGTTCGGCGTGCCGGCCATGTCCGTCGCCGTGCTGCGAAATGGGGCGCTCGCCTGGCGTTCGGCATCGGGCAAGAACATCAATGACGAGACACGATTTCAGGCCGCATCCCTGTCGAAGGCCGTCGCGGCAACGGGCATTGTCGCCTACGCTCTGGAAATCGGCTTCGATCTTGATGCGGACCTTACCCCGCACCTGAAGGGCATCGACCTGGCGGCCGTGAACGAGGACGGCCACACGGTCAGTCTGCGGGCCCTCCTGTCCCATACCGCCGGGGCCACTGTCGGCGGCTTTCCGGGCTATCCGGCGGGCACGGATCTTCCAACCAACCGGGAGGTCGTTGCCGGATCTGAACGGACCAACACGGACCCGGTCACGATCAAGGCCAATCCGGAACGCGAGTTTAACTATTCCGGGGGCGGCTTCCAGATCGCCCAGCTCTGGGCCGAGGAGACCTCCGGGGAGGAGTTCGCCGCCCTTATGCAGCGGCTTGTGCTCGGCCCCGTCGGCATGACGCTTAGCACTTTCGAGCAACCGCTGACGGACACACAAAATGTCGCCGCGGCCCACACAGGGCGCGGGGAGCCTGTTGAGGGGGGCTGGCACAGCTATCCGGAGCAGGCGGCGGCCGGCCTGTGGACGACGCCGACGGATTATCTGCGGTTCGTGTCAGCCTTGATGGCAGCCGCCGGCGGCGATGGGAGCGCCGGTCTGCCGATCGCGGCCGCGACGGCCGTCACCACGCCGGTTTCAAGCGATTATGGGCTGGGATTGGGCGTGAACACCCTGGAGGATGGCCGCACGGTATGGCGCCACGGGGGTGCTAACCGGGGTTACCGCTGCTTCGTGCAGGTCTTGCCTGGCGCGAGGGACGCCGTGGTGGTGATGACCAACGGATCGGGCGGCAGCACGGTCGCCATCGATGTGATGCGCACACTGAACACAGCCTATGGCTGGCCAGGCGAGGCGCCGCGGACCATTGAACGGGTCGCGGTCACGCCGAAGCAGCTTGCGACCTATACCGGTCGCTACGTTTTGGAGGAGGACCCGGACGTTATCCTCACCGTCGCCGTGCAAGGGCAGGATCTTACCGCCACGGATCCCGAGGGCCGGGTCTATCGCCTGGTGCCCATCGGCGAAGGCCGCTTTGTGACGCTGGACGATGGTGAGAAGGTTACCTTTACGGCCGAGGACGAGACCATGGTGGCCATGTTCGGACGGTTCCGCGCGGTTCGCGAGGCTACGGAGTAAAATCATCGTCTGTAGCGGGAGCGTTGCCGCCGATGCAGTCCGAAAACCTCGCAGACCGTGGGCCGACCTTCCGGACCGGCTAAAAGTGCCGGGCGATTAACTGGCACGGCACTCAAGGCCGCGACCGCCGCGCGTGGGCGCACCAAAAACCAGAGCAACGGCGTGCTGGACGCCGACTGATCTGGATGTCTCGCCCGCTCGTCTCCCGCTCGTCTAAAGACCACTCAATGCCGTGACGATCTTTGCCCAGGCGTCTGTGCGGGCAATGGTGAGCACACCGAGCAGTTTCACGGCAAGGAGCGCGCCTCCGATAATCGTCGCCGGGTGGGCCCAGCGCCAGAGCCACAGGTCATAAAGGCCAAGCACGCCAAAGGCGCCAAGCTGTACGGCCACACCCGCCTCGGCGAGGCCAAAACCTTCCGCCATGCGCACGGCGGCCGGCAGAATGACGCTGATGGAGGCGAGCGCCATGAAGCGTTTGTGCCAGTCGGCGCGGGCACGGGCGGCCAGGGCAGCGGCAAAGAGAACGGCGAAGCCGAGCGCGTCCGAAAAGGACAGGAAGAAAAACGCCTCCGCGCCCGCCCCGGGGATTTCCACGCCGCGCGCCAGGGCATCGAAACCGGCCTGAAAGCCCGTGATGACCATGCCCGCGCTCAAGGCCACCGCGCTCCAGCCCAGAACCCGGTGAAGACGGACCCGGCCCGCGCCCATCAACACAGCCTGGAGCGGGAAAAGCAGAAACCAGGCCGTGTAGATCAGACCATGGACCAGGAACAAGTCCGCAATGGGTCCCTTGTTTTCTCCGCGAAGATAAAAGGTCTCCGCGAATCCGAGAAACACCACGAGGGCAAGGCCAAGGCCCAGGCCGCCAAAGACGAGCGTATCCATCCTCGCAAGGTTTGCCGTTTGGCACGGGCGCCGGCGCGGCATCTTGAGGCTTGGGACCCAGTCAATCATGCCGCCGCCGGGGCCTCCACATGGCGCAAGTGGCCCGACTTCACCCACAGGCGCGCGCCCTCGTCCCCGGCCCTCACCAAGATCGTGCCGCCGACGGGCACCCGCAGCCAGGAATGGCGGCGCAGGGTGTCACCGCCCTCCGTGATGGGTCCCTCAAGGACAAAGAGTTCGGCGCCGCCCTCGGCCGCGATGGGGGCCGCCGCCCCGGGGGCGATGTCCTCGATCCGGACATATTCCCGCGCGTCCTGAAACAGGGGGCGGACGGTTACACCGGGCCGATCCGCGTCGCGCAGGGCCGGCATCTTGTCCGTGGGGATCATGACGGGGCTGCGATCATCGGGATCGAATTGCCATAGCTTCACCAGGATCACACAGCCGGGTTCTGATCCGGGCGTGTGGGACGAGGTGGGCGGGTTCCGGATATAGGAGCCCGCCGGGAAATCTCCGTGCTCGTCCTGAAAGACACCCTCCAGAACGATGAACTCTTCTCCGCCGCCATGGGTGTGGGGCGAGAAATGGGACTTCGGGGCATAGCGCACGATGGTGGTGGCGCGCGCCACTTCACCACCGATCCGGTCAAGCATGCGGCGGCTCACGCCGGCCATGGGCGAGTCGATCCACGGGAGGGCATCGGCGTGCACCACGACCCGCTGGTCGAAATCCGCATTGACGCTGGTGGGCGTGTCCATGGGTCATTCCTCTCCTGGCGCGCGGTGTCTGGCCTTTCCTGGCGCGTGGTGCCTGGGCGCTGTTTGTCCCCGCGATCCCGAACCGGTCTGTCAGCGATATGTCGGCCTCGCCGCCAAAAACAAGCCTTCCGCCTTTTTGAGATCATGCGCCGGGCCCGGCCCTTTGCGCCTTGCGCCGCCTATGGTGTGGGCGCCTTGCGCCGGTCGGCGAGCCGGTTAGGCTTTTAGGA
>CAYYTT010000139.1:3556-10080 GCA_964474635.1 uncultured Alphaproteobacteria bacterium
CCGCCTATGGTGTGGGCGCCTTGCGCCGGTCGGCGAGCCGGTTAGGCTTTTAGGACAGAACGCGCCCTGTCCCGAGACGAAAGAGGTTCGCCATGAGCGAAATGCCGCCGATCACGATCTATCACCTGGAGGGACGGCGCTGCGAGCGTATCGTCTGGCTCATGGAGGAGTTGGGTCTTCCCTACACGCTCGAATTCGTGCGCGGTGACCTGCTGGCGTCCATGCAGAAAATCAGAGATCTGGGCGACACGATTCCCATGGCCCCAACCGTTCTTTATGGGGATCAGATCCTGGTGGAGTCCGGAGCCATAATCGAGGTCATTCTGGCGCGCCACGGCGGCGGCCGGTTGGCGCCGCCCGTGGAGAGCCCGGACTATCCGCACCATCGCCAATGGATGCACTTCGCCGAAGGCTCCCTTGCCGCGCGCCTCTTCAGCGACTATCGACTTTGGTTGACCAACACGCCGGCCAAACGCTCGCCCCTGGTGGACAGTTCGGATGTGGTGGCCCACGCGGAACGCTTTTTGAAGGGCCATGACTGGTTCGGGGGCGCTGCCTTTTCCGCCGCCGATATCATGATGCTGTTTCCGCTCTCGGTCGCGACGGCGCTGGGCCTTGTGGAGGCGGACGCCTTTCCGAAAATCGCGGCCTGGAAAGCCCGGGTCGAGGCACGACCGGCCTATCAACGCATGCTGGCCAAGGCTCGCCCGGACGGTATGATCGGTATGCTGCCGAAAGTGCAGCGCCCCCCGGCGGACGATTGATAAGGCCTGACGAAAAGGGCTGATTTTCAGGGCACAGTGGCTGACGTCATGGCCATGAGCGGACGCGAAAAAGCAGGCCCGGGCAAGAGCGCAAACGAACAGGCACGCCAGGGCACCACGCCTGGTGCCCGTTTCACTGGATTGCTTCGCTGCGCCCAGAATGACAGAAATGGGTTTCAGCTGCGCACACGCAAGGAGCCCCGTTCTCCTCAGCGCAGCTCCATGGTGCCGTCTTCGATGCGGCTGAAACGCAGGATGAAGATATCCAGGAGGTAGTTCTGGCGCAGACGCCATGGGAATTTGGAGCCCTGTTTGGGCAGGATGTCCTTGGAGCGCTGCACATAACCTGAGGAGAAGTCGAAAAAATCAACCGCTTCGACTTCCGGATCCTTCAGGCGCGGCGTGCAGATCTTGGCGCCCTTGCGGTCCATGGTTTTGATCAGCCGGGCCACATATTCCGACGTGAGGTCCGCCTTCAAGGTCCAGGAGGAGTTGGTGTAGCCGATGGTCCAGGCCAGATTTGGAATGTCGGAAAACATCACGCCCTTGTACTGGAAGGATTTGGACGGATTGATCCGTGAGCCATCCACGGTGATCGGAATGCCGGACAAAAGTTGAAGCTCCAACCCCGTGGCCGGAATGATGAGGTCCGCCTCCAGTTCCTCCCCCGATGTCAGGCGCAGGCCCGTCTCCGTGAAGGTCTCGATATGGTCGGTGACCATGGAGACTTTCCCGGCCCGGATGGACTGGAAGAGATCGCCGTCCGGCACCATGCACACCCGCTGGTCCCAGACATTGTAGGACGGCGTAAAGTGCGTATCGATGTCATAGTCCGGGCCCAGCGCCTCGCGCACCTGGCCAAGGATGAACTCCTTGGCTTTTTCCGGGTTCTTTCGGCTTAGATTGAAGAAGTAAAGCGTGAAGAGAATATTCTTCCAGCGGATGATCGAATAGGTCAGGCTTTTGGGCAGCCAGCGGCGCACCGCCTTTTCGATCACGTCTTCCATGGGACGGATGGCCACATAGCTCGGCGAACGCTGCAGCATGGTGACATGGGCCGCCTTCTCGGCCATGACCGGCACGATGGTGACGGCCGTCGCGCCGCTGCCGATGACGACGACCTTTTCGCCGGCATACTCCGTGTCGGCCGTCCATTTTTGCGGATGGATAATGCGGCCCTGGAAGCGGTCCATGCCCGGGAAGTCCGGGAAATATCCGTGGTCGTAGTTGTAGTAGCCCGTGCACATGAACAGGAACTGGCAGGTGATCGTGTCCGTGCCGCCGTCGGGCGTGCGCACCGACACTGTCCACTGGGCCGCCTCGCTCGACCATTCCGCGCCGATGACCTGGTGCTTGAAGCGGATCTTCTTGTCGATACCGTTTTCCTGGGCCGTGTCGTTGAGATATTTCAGGATCGCGGGCGCCGAGGCGATGCTTTCCTTGTTCGGCCAGGGGCGGAAGGCATAGCCGAAGGTGTGCATGTCCGAATCGGACCGGATGCCGGGATATTTGAACAGGTCCCACGTTCCGCCGACCGCGTCGCGGCCTTCAAGGATCGTGTAGCTCTTGCCCGGGCAGCGCTTTTGCAAATGGTAGGCGGCGCCGATCCCCGAAATCCCTGCGCCAACGATCACCACATCCACATGGTCCACGGCCGCTCTCCCCATCGTTCGGCTTTGCGTGATTGCGCGCAGGATAGGCCGTCGGGCCAGGCGCGTCCAAGACCGTCATGGGGGGGAAGGCGTGAAAAAGCGGTTTTTCCGCCCAAGCACCCCTGGCGACCCGGGGCCGGCCGGCGCGGCGCGATCAGCGCCGGTTCATGAGCTTGAAGATCCCGTGAACGCGCAACACGCTGCGCTCACCCACATAGATATGGCCGCTGGCATAGGCCACATCGGCGTCCGCATGGTCGACGACGCCCGCGCCCTCGACCCATTCGCCGGGCCGGGCCATCGCCAGAAAATCCGATGTCATCCGCATGGTCACCATTCTGGCGCGGGTCTCGCGCCAGATCGCCGCGGCCAGCAAACCGTCGGCAAAGGCCATCAACAGTCCGCCATGGACAATGCCGGCGCCATTGCAATGGCGCTGGCGGGCGCGGAAGCCGTGCAGCAGGGCGCCCGGAAGCACCTTTTGGTAAAAAGGGCCGTTGTGGGTGGTGAAAGGGCCGCGGCTCGAGGGTGCGAATCCCTCCGGCGGGCGGTCATCCGGGTGGGGCGCAAGGGAGGCGGGATCGAACGGGCCGGGGCCCTGAGCATCGCCGGACCCGTCACCTGTGTCGGAGCCGGATGGGCTCACCCGTCGGCATCCTCTATCTCGGCCACCATCAGTCCCTTTGGACCGTGACCGAAACAGACCCGCACTTTTTGACCCTGGCGCAGTTCCCGCAGGCCGCAGCGGCGCAGGGTTTCCATATGCACGAAAATGTCCGGCGTGCCCTCGCCCCGGGACACGAAGCCATAGCCACGGGCCCGGTTGAACCACTTCACCAGGACTTCTTCCTGGGGGCTCACATCCGTGATGCGCGGTTCGGCGGGGCGTGCCTGGGGGCGCGGCGGCGCGGTCGGCCGGATCGCCGTGGTGTCGTCCATCTCGGTGATCCGCACGGCCTGAAGACCCTTGGGTCTTTTGACGGCCTCGCAAACGATCCGTGCGCCTTCACGCGCCGAATCGTAGCCGGACTGTTTCAAACAGGATAAATGGAGCAGAACATCTCCAGAACCATCGGCGGGCACAATGAACCCGTAGCCTTTGATGGCATCGAACCACTTTACGGTGCCCGAGACCTCGAAGCTCCGTTCGGTGACGTCGGCGGTCACTACCGCAACGCTCTCACTCATCATGAGCTCGCTCGCCCCGTATTTTACACCAAAACTGACCGGGCCCCCGGACCTGAGCGACCCGAAAACCCTTGGAGCGGGATGTACGCGAACAAACTATCCGTACCGTCCTGCGTTTGTCGCGGGAACGGGGATTCGCGGCGCAGGGAACACGGCACGCCCGAAATCCGTCACAGCCCGAAAGCAACCCTAACCCTGACCGAAACGCTACCGGCGCCCCTCAGGTCCGTCAAGCGCAACATGAACGTCCCTTAATGTTTCTCTGCGTGGGCCTGGGTTTTATTTGGTCAAGGGCGCGCCTTGTACTTGTGCACTCTTTCCACCGAAAAAAGCCAAAGTCCCGGCATTTAAGCAGGGGTCCCCTTGTCTTAGAGGCACAGCCCCGTCTTGGAGGCCCAACCCCGTCTTGGAGGCAAAGCGACATCTTGCAGGCGCTGTGACAGCGCATGGCGCCTTGCGCCATCCGCACGCGGCGGTGCGGCGTATCAAGACAATGGCAGGCCAGTTCGCGATGGCCGCCAGACCCCGTCCCTCGGGTCAAAGCCACAGCTTCACGCCACCAATGTCACCTTCCACAGGAGAACACGATGCTGCGATTGTTGTCTCGCCCGCTCTCAGCCCTGGCGCTTGCCTTGACGACGCTGGGGGCGCCCGCCCAGGCCGGGCACCATGAACCCCACGAGAAGGCCACCACGGCGCACAGCTTCAACTTCGAAAGCATTGACGGGGAGCCGCTGCCGCTGGCGGCCTTTCGGGGCAAGGTCCTGGTGGTGGTGAACACCGCGTCCGAATGCGGCTTCACCTATCAATACAAGGGTCTCCAGGCCTTGTGGGATCGCTACCGCGACAAGGGCGTCGTGGTGCTGGGCGTTCCCTCGAATGATTTCGGCGGTCAGGAACCGGGCTCGTCGGGTGAAATCAAGGAATTCTGCGAAACGGTCTTCGGCGTTGATTTTCCGCTCACAGAGAAGGTTTCGGTAAAGGGCGCGGCGGCACACCCCTTCTACGCCTGGGCGCAGGGCGCGGCCGGCGACAAGGCGGTGCCGAGATGGAATTTCCACAAGATCGTCGTCGGTCAGGACGGCCAGATCGTCGATGCCTTCCCCTCCGGGGTCGAGCCGCTGGATGGCCGGGTCACTGGCCTCATTGACGGGCTGCTTCCCGAGGGCGTGACGGCCGACTAAGCTCAAGCCCGAGACGCCAAACCCGGCATCCAAGGGTAAAAGGCGCGTAAAAGGAGAAGAGCCATGGCCGAATCGCGGTCCGTCGCCGTCGTGACCGATGTGACCCATTTCATCGGGACCTCCAGCGCGCGGGCCCTGGCCGAGGCCGGCCATGAAGTGTGGTGCCAGGACGCCGATTTTGCCGATGCTCAGGTTCGGGCCGCCTATGAGGCGGCCCAGCCCGGTCTGCGCGCGCTTGAGGCGCAGGATGGGGCGGCCATTGTCGCGGAACTCAAGGCACATGGCGCGGCCGCGGGCGTTCTCGTTAACAATGATGCCTACCCGGCCGAGCGGGCACCGGTGGATGAGGCGGACCCGAACACCTTCCGCCGCACGCTCGAGGCCCTCGCCGTTGTGCCCTTTGAGCGCACGGCGGCCGTTGTGCCGGGAATGAAAGCGGCCGGCACGGGGCGCATCCTCTTCGTCACATCGGCGGCGCCCCTGCGGGGTTTGCCTAATTACAGCATCTATGCGGCGGCGCGCGGCACGGCCAATGCCCTCGCCCGCAGTCTCGCCCTGGAACTCGCGCCCCATGGCATTCAAGTGAACGCGGTGGCACCCAATTTCGTGGCGAGCCCCACATACTTCCCCGACCACCTCATGAATGATCCGAAGGTCGCCCCGCGAATCTTGAAAAACATCCCCTTGGGCCGTCTCGGCACCCAGGACGAAGCGGGCGCGCTGGTGGCGTTCCTGGCCAGCGACCAAGCGGGTTTTGTGACCGGTCAGGTCATTCCGCTGGCGGGTGGCTGGGCCTGACCGTGAGACGCGTGTCTTGGACTGGGAAAACTCTTCAGGGGTGCGCGGACGCGCCCTGCCTTCAGCCCACCTTGCTTTGACCCGCTTTTCGGCGCGTGCTCGACACAGGGACCGCGTTACTAGAATGGGTCAGTCCACTTGCGGCCTTGAATTTTCCGGTCAGGCCTGGGTTTTGTTGTACCAGGGCGGGATAAGGCTGTACCGCTTGGTAAATTTATCCTGTACGGTCAAGGGTGGAGACGGACTGATCGGTCTGCGTTCTGGGCCCGGTTGCCAAATGGCACGGGCTCACGCCAAACTTTGGCGTGCCCCAGTCCGGCGGCGGTTGTACCACCGATGCCGCCTTGAGACTGTTCACCCTCCTCCAAACCGCCGTCGACGGGATCTCCCGCGGGGCGACCGGGCGGATCGGGTGTGCAGGGCGGAACGGGACCGGGTGAGGCAGATCGGGCCAGGCGATACAGGCCGGGGAAGGAAAACCGATGGTGAAGTCCATGGTTAACATGTTGGGTCACCGGAACGGTGTCGTTCGCAAGATCAAACACTTTGTTTTTGCGGGTTTGGCGATGGGTCTGGTTGGTGCCATGGGCACCGCCGCACACGCGCAAAGTGATTATCGCACCCTTGATGGCCAAATTCAGAGCCAGTCCGATGTCAGCCGCACATCGGAACTCATCAAGAGCACGTCGCTGACCGCCGCGAACAATCCTGTGGTGTCGGAACAAGCCGCGCGCAGTGCAACCTCCAAAGTGGTCGGCGGCAACTGGGTGGAGCGCTGGATCCTCAGCCTTCAATCCGCGTTGCAGGACGAGCCCAAGGTTGGCCAGCCCCGGCGCGAGAGCAAACTGCAGAACAGCTTCCGGGACCTTGATGAATACCAGAGTCAGTTCGCCCTCGCGGCCGGCTGGAATGGTGACCGCCTCGTGCAGTACCGGCTC
>CAYYTT010000140.1:0-9976 GCA_964474635.1 uncultured Alphaproteobacteria bacterium
GATCAGGGCGAGAAACACCCCCACGCTCAGCCCAAACAAGACCCGGTAGACATCGCCGCGCAGGGCCCGCCGCTCATAGACCATGACCGTGCCGGGCGGTCCGTCCGGTGAAGCCGGCGCCGGCGTCAGGTCGGCCGCGTGGGCATCATCGATGGCGTGCATGGACGGGTCCGTTCCTTTCCCGTTTTCCGTAAGGCCAGGTTTGTCCGGCTCGGCGTCCTTGCTCATGCCTCAGCCTTTCCCCGTCGGCGCATTCCCATCCGCCAAGAGCCTAGCGGGACAGCAGCACGTCGGCGGTTCGCTGCGCCCCATCATGGTCAAGATGTCCCAGCGGCCGCGCCAGTCCCGCGTGCCGCGTATCAAGGGCCATTTCAACGGCTGCGGCAAGGCGCGCCGGCAAATCGCCCGCAGTCCCACAGTGCCTTTCCGGCACCAATATGGCACGGCCCGCGGCGGCGAAGGCCTCGGCGCGCAAGGCTTGCTCCCGTTCGCCCGCCCGGTCCAGGGGCACGAGCACCATGGGCGCGCGGGCGGCCAGGCTTTCCGCCACCGTGTTGTATCCCGCACGGCTTACCGAAACGGCGCACTGGGCCAGCAGGGCCGGAAAATCCGCCACATGCTCCACGATTTCCACGCCCGCAATAGGCTCGGGGCGGGCCGGCGCATGCTTGCCCAGAACCACTGTCCAAGGGTGGGCGCCCTGGCGGCCACGCCGGTGGATGTCCGCGACCGCCGCACTCAAAGCGGCGCCGTCGCGCCCGCCCCCTGCAGACACAAGGATGCCCTGCCTCATCGGGGTCAAAGCCGGGACCGGCACGGGACGGTGGACATAGCCCGTGTAGTGAAGGGCGTCGCAGACAATCCGAACCGGAGGCAGGCTCCGCTCCAAGGGTAGAAAAGCCGGATCACCATGGACGAGGACGCCGTCGTAAAAGCGGGCCAGGAGGGCGATTTGACCGGCGCGCCGGCGAGGATCGAGGGGGTCCTCCAGAATGTCGCGCACGCTCGCAAAGATGCGCGGGCGGGGCGCTTGCGCGGCGGCGGCTTCGAGAACCGCGCCGTATTCGGCCCTCTGTTTGCGCCGACCGAAAGGGAAATGTTCCGTCACCAGACATGTCGGTCTGACCCGGTCCAGGGTCGCCAGCAGCGTTGCCCGGCGGGCGGCCCACAACGCCTCACCGACGGGCCGGTCATCCGCATCCACCAGGCCGCGATAGGCGGCGTCGCCCGCGCGAAGGGGCGCAAGCTGAACACAATCGACGCCGGGCGGACTGGGCAGGCCAGTCGGCGGCCCGCCCAGGGTCACGGTGACGGCCGCGCCCCGCCCGGCAAGGGCTTGGGCGAGGGCAAAGGCCCGCGCCACATGGCCAATGCCCCACAAATGCTGCACCAGGATTAAAATCCGTTCGGCGTCCGCCCCCCGGCTCATCCTGGGTCTTTCGCGGCCAAAGGCACGTTCAGAGCCACCGCCTCCAGCCGCCCGCCGATCAATCGAACATGATGGAGCGCCGTCCAATTCACCTTCACGGGCGGTTTGCCCAGCATGTCCCACTCAACGGCACGGGCAATCAGGGCCAGGATCACACCCTTGTGGGTCACGGCGCCAATCGGCCCGGGCGGCTGCGCGGCAAGCCAGGCCATGACGCGGGCCTGCACCTCGGCGGGCGTTTCGCCGCCGCGCGGCCGGAAGTGGAGACCCTCGTTTTCATTGGCGGCCATCCCGTCCGGGTCGATGGCCCGCAACTCATCGAGCCGCGCGCCGGACCACGCGCCCCAATCCATCTCGATCCAGGCCGCCTCCACCTTGGCATCAAGGCCCAAAAGCTGCGCCGTCTGGCGCGCCCGCCCGAGGGGACTGGTCACCCAGCGACGCCCGGCAAAAGCCTCAGGCACGCGCAAGGCCCCGATTTCTTCCTTACCGCGCTGCGACAACGCAAGGTCTTCATGGCCCTGGATCCGTCCGTCCTCGTTCCAAGCCGTACGACCGTGGCGAATAAGAACAAGATCGATCACAACGCTCATGGGTCCCGTTCCACCAGCTTGTCGAAAACGTCGTTCAGCAAACGGGCCATGGCGTTCAGGCCGTGCCGCTCCCGCGCCCGCGCGGCGCCCGCCGCCCCGATCCACGCCCGGCGCCGCGGCGAGCGGATCAAATCGGCAAGAACCGCGGCAAGACCGTCAGCCGTCGCCGGGGCCAGGAGGCCGCCCAGGGGGGGTTCGAGAACGCCGGATGCCGCGCCCTCAACGGCGACCACGGGCCGGCCGGCGGCCATCGCCTCCACATAGACCATGCCGATCCCTTCTCCAAAGCCGGGCCAGGCCACAAGATGACACCGCGCAAGCATGGCTGGAACGTCCTCGCCGGGCACCCGGCCCCGGCGCGTCGTGACATCGCAAAGCGCCTCCAGATGGCGCGCGACCTTCAGTACCTCGAACCCCGGCCCGTCTCCCGCCACCTCCCACGTCCAAGCGGGTCCATCCTGGCGCGCCCGCAGCCGCGTGAGGGCCTCGGCGAGCAGCTCATAACTGCGTGTCTTGTCGCCGACGCGCGCCATGGCAACCGTCAAGAGCCTGACGGGTCCGCTCTGGGGGGGAGGGGAAAGATCCTTATAGAGATCAAGATCGAGAAATGGGGGGCAATCCAGGATAAGGGCATCCGCCCCGGCCACGGACGCGATGCCGGATCGGTCCCGGGGCGACAGCACCAGGTGACAGGACGCAGCCCCAAGCGCGATTTCATTCAGGCGATGAAAAGCACCCCAGGGTCCATGTGCGCGCCGTTTACTGAACGATCCCTCGATGATCACATAAGGACAGGCCCATGCCCGCGACAGGGTGGGGCCCAGAAGGTCGGGCGCCTTGTAGTGGGAGTGATAGGTCAGCCACAGGTCGGGCGGCGCGGTGCTGCCTTTGAGCAAGGTCTCGCATTCGCGGGCGGCCGCCGTGATGCTTTGCCCCTGCGCGGTCCCATCGCCCTTACCGTCCCAGACCCGCAGGCGCGACATGAGGATGGGCTCGTGACCGGCAAGAGCAATGGCCTTCACAGCTGCGCGCGCCAGGGTGCGGTCGCCGGACGGGGTCGGCGCATCGGGCGGTTTCATGGGGGCGTAAAAGCCGATCCTCATGTCCGAGCCGCATCGCCAAGGAGCAGGGACGCAACGGTCGCCAGCCCCGTCTCGGCCCCGAAATGGGCGCGCACATGGGCTTGCCCGGCGCGGCCCAGCCGAGCCCGCAACGCCGGATCGGTCATCAGGGTGTGCATGGCCCGGGCAAGCGCTTCGTCATCATTCGGTGGGACCAGCCAACCGGTGCGGCCATGGGTGATCAGTTCCGCGATGGCCGAAACCTCCGTACTCAAACAGGCAAGCCGCTGGCTCATGGCTTCCATAAGCACATTAGGCAGCCCGTCACGGTTGCCATCGGCCGTGACCCGGCTCGCGAGCACGAACAGATCGCTTGCCTGCAAGGCGGCGAAGACCGCATCGCGTGGACGGGCACCGGCGAAAACAATGCGGTCGGCAAGACCGGCCGCCCGGGCCTCGTCCTCCAGATCACTCAGAAGCGGGCCGCCACCAATGAGGGTCCAGTGCCAGTGGATATCCGCCGGCAGAAGGCGCAAGGCCCGGATGACATTCCCAAGACCCTTCTTGGCGACCGCGCGGGCCACCGTGACAAGGCGAACCGGATCGGCGTCCCGGGAGCCATCCGCCCTGCGTGGGTCGCCGTCCGGGGCCGCCGGGATGTCGGTCCAGTCAAGGCCATGATAGGCAAGATGGACGCGTGGACCCTCCGGACCCGCATGATCGTCCAGATGGTCCCGGCCGATGCGCGTACAGGTGACGGCAAAACGGGCATCCCGGAGCTTTTCGCGTTTCTCCCAGGCTGGCAGGGTCCAGATATCGACGGCGTGGGCCGAGACGCTCCACGGCCGGCCCGTCAGCCGTGCGGCATAGCGGGCCACGGACCCGGGCGTGTGGAGGAACTGAGCGTGAAAGGCGCCGATCCCTGGCCCGGCTTCCCGGGCCAGCACAAAAGCCTGGCCGAGCCGTCGCACCCGGTTGCGGGTTGGATCGCGCAGGAAATCGCGTGCCCAAAGCCCCAAAAGGGGCCAAACCCCGGGTCGGGCCAGACCAGCCAGCACCGCCCCGAAGACCCGTCCCGCTTCCTCGTGCAGATATTCGGGCAGATAGAGGACAGGGGCCTTGATCCGGTCGTGAACCGGATGGCGGGCGCTATCGGTGGGATGGCGCAGGGACACAAGGATCAAATCGGCGCCGAGACGCTCAAGGCCATGGATTTCCTGGGCAATGAATGTCTCCGACAGGCGCGGATAGCCCTTCAGCACCATGGCGATGCGCATTATCCGGCTCCCTTCATCGAGCCCGTGCCCTGGCGTGGCTCCAGATCCAGGGTTCGGGCGACCCATTCCGTGATGTGCTCCAGCCCGCCAAGGAGCCCCGGAATCATGCGCGAGGAAGGAGGGTCTTGCACGGCCAGCCCTTCGAGCTTTTGGGCGAGGATGTGAGGATCCCGCTCGCCGGCGTGGCCCGCCTCCACCGGATCTTCGGCCATACTCACAAGACCGAGGGCGCTCGCCCGGCAGGCACGCAGCCATTGTTCCCGGCGTGGCCGGATGCGCGGCACCATCAGCGCACTGCGATCATGGGTCAGAATTTCACAAAAGGTATTGTACCCGCCCATGCACAGCACCGCCGCGGCCCGCGCGATCACCTGGTCAAGGCTCGGATCGAAGGTTTGCACCTCAATGGAGGCAAAACGCGCGGCCCGCGCTTCAAGGGCGGTGCGATGTTCGGGATCCATGAACGGCCCCAGGACGAGGCGCACGGGCCAGGGCACAGGCAAGCCCGCTTCATGGACCCGCAGCAGCCAGTCCATCAGCCCGGCCCCATCGCCGCCGCCGCCCGCCGTCACAAGCAGAAAATCAGGATCGTCCAGCGTCCCGTCGGCGGCGGCCGCACGTCGCAGATAACCGGTAAAAGACACCCGCTGGGCCATGGCCGCGCCCAGGTCGAGCCCGGCGAGAGGATCGTAGATCTGCTCTAACCCATAGATCCAGACATGGTCATAGAAGGTTTGAAGAGCCTCCAAACTGCCCCGCCGGCCCCAGTCCGTCCGGACCTGATCGGGCGCGTCGAGAACATCGCGCACACCCAGAACCACCGGCACGCCGGCGCGCCTGGCGATGTCGAGCGCCGGGACCATTTCACCGCGCAGCCCCATGGGTTCCTTGTCCACGATCACCAGATCCGGGCGAAACGCCTCGACCGTGTGGGCGATGATGGAGCGGCGCAGCGCGATGGTCTCATCGATATGAAAAGGCAGGCCAAGGGGCTCATAGGCCCCGCTTTGCAGCTTGATGACCCCCGGAATGCGCACAAAATCGACCCGGGGCCCGAAATTAAAGCGCCCAATGATGGGTGACCCGGAAACAATAAGGGCGGACGCGTTTGCGAAGGCACTTGTCAGGGCATGGGCGATGGTATGGGTACGGCGCAAGTGCCCGAGACCGAACGTGTCGTGGCTGTACATCAAAATGCGCGGTCCGGCCCGGTCCGATCCGGGGGCGCGCCGCTCGCTCGCGCCCATGGCGGTCTCCAGCGTCAGGCGGCTCGACGGCCGCTCAATCCAGGCCGTGCAACGGTCCGACACATCTGGCACGGATTGGCCTTGCGGGTAAGGGCGCGCACATCTTCCGATCCGACGCGCAAGGCTCTATTTTCCCAAGGCTGTTCGTGACGGCGGGCGAGACGCCCCAGGGGTGAGTGTTCATGGCCCAGAAGCTGGAGCCCAACTTATTTCGTTATATCTGGCGCCACAGCCGGCGCGAGCAGATCATTATCCTGTGCATGGTGGTCGCCGCCCTGCCGATCTATTTTGCCTCGCTCAACCTGCCTCGCATGATCGTGAACGGTCCCATTGCAGGCGAGGGATACGCCGCGCAGGATCCCACCCCGCTGTTCGGCCGGATCGCAGTGCCCTGGGGCGGCGGCGAGTGGGTCCTCTTTGAGGGTGTGGCGCTCGATCGTGTCGGCATGCTGATCGCGCTTGCTTTCGTGTTTTTAGGCCTTGTGCTTATCAATGGTCTGATCAAATTCGCCATCAACACGTTCAAGGGATTGATGGGGGAACGGCTGCTGCGTCGCCTGCGCTATGAGTTGATCGACCGGGTGCTGCGGTTTCCCACCAGCCATTTTCGCCGTGTGAAAAGCTCCGAAGTCGCGTCCATGGTCAAGGACGAGGTTGAACCGCTGGGCGGGTTCATCGGCGATGCCTTCGTGCTGCCGCTTTATCAGGTGGGGCTCGCGGCAACGGCGCTGATCTTCATCATGGCTCAGAGTGTTTCGCTCGGCATCCTTGCTTTCGCTGTGGTTCTGGTACAGACGTTTCTTATTCCCTGGTTGCGCAAACCCATTCTCCAACTGGGTCGCCAGCGCCAGCTTGCCGCCCGCGACCTGGCGGTTCGCGTGGCCGAAATGGTGGACGGTGTCCAGGAAATCCGCACCAACGACACGACAAACTTTGCCCGCGCGGACATCACGGACCGCCTGGGCCGCATTTTCTGGATCCGCGCCGAACTGTTCCAGCGCAAGTTTTTCGTCAAGTTTCTCAATAACTTCCTGTCACAGGTGACGCCGTTTCTGTTCTATCTCGTGGGCGGCTTTCTGGTCATCCGTAACCAGATGGATATAGGCCAACTCGTTGCCGTGATCGCCGCCTACAAGGATTTGCCGGGGCCCATCAAGGAACTGATCAATTGGGATCATCAGCGGGCCGATGTGCAGATAAAATACGAACAGGTCGTTGACCACTTCAATCCGGACGGGCTTTTGCCGGCTGAGCGGCAGAGCGTTGCCGGACCGAACGCGCCAAGCCTTGACGGGGAAATCCGCATGCAATCGGTTAGTTTGATCGATGACAGCGGTGCACGCTTTGTGGAGAACATGACCTTCTCCATCCCGCCCCAGGGACGCATTGGCGTCGTGGGGCCGCTTGGCGGGGGCAAGGAATATTTGGGACCCTTGCTGGCACGCATTATTCCGCCCACGGTCGGCGAGATTACGGTGGGCCAGGAAGACCTTCAGGATCTGCCCGATCATGTGGTGGGACGCCGGTTCGCCTATGTTGGTCCGGATGCCTTTCTGTTTCCTCACAGCGTACGGGACAATCTGCTGCATGTACTTCGCCATGAACCGGTCAGCCTGGAGATTCCCCTCGATCCCGCCATGCGCCGGTCCTGGGATCGTGAGCGCCGGGAAGCCATGGCGGCGGGAAATGCACCCTTCACCATCCACGCGGATTGGATCGACTACAATGCCATCGCCGCGACGGGGCCGAATGATCTTGAGTCCCACATGCTCAAGGTCGCCGATCTCGTGGAGTTGCGGGACGATCTTTACGAGTTCGGCCTCCATGGTCTTGCCGATCCGGACCGCTTCCCGGGCGTCGATGAACGCCTTGTGGAGGCCCGCCACCAGATTGCGGCGCGCCTTGAGGCCGAGACCCAGGGCCAGTTGATCGAATTGTTCGAACCGGGACGGTTCAATCGCAACGCCACCATTGGGGAGAACATTCTCTTTGGCATGCCCCGGGGGCCCGCCTTCGCGCCCGGCGCCATAGCCGGTCACCCCTATATGAAGAAAATCCTGGAGTCCGTCGGGCTTACGGATGATTTGATGGCCATGGGTCTCGAGATCGCCACCACCATGGTGGAGATCTTCGCGGATTTGCCGCCCGACCATGAATTCTTCGACCAGTTCAGTTTCATTTCCTCGCGCAGTCTGCCGGACTTTCAGGCCCTGACGAACCGGCTCAATCGCGCCGGCCTTGAAGCGGCGACGCCCGAGGAACGCGCACGGCTGAAGGCCTTGCCCTTCATCTATATCGAGACCCGGCATCGCCTGAAACTGATCACACCGGAAATCGAAGCCAAGGTCATCGCCGCCCGCGAGGCGTTTGCGGCCCGTCTACCTGAGGATCTTGAAGGAACCGTGGACTTCTTCGATCCCGAACGCTACAGCCCTAGCGCCAGCGTTCTGGACAATGTCCTCCTTGGACGGATCGCCTATGGCCAGGCCGGGGCGCAGACCACCGTTCGCGATATTGTTTCCTGCGTTCTTGATGATCTGGACCTTACACAGATCGTCCTGTGCCTTGGGCTTGACTACCAGGTGGGAACTGGTGGGCGCCGTCTGACAGCGGCCCAGCGGCAAAAACTTGCCTTGGCCCGGGCCCTTCTGAAGCGTTCGGATCTTTTGATTGTCGATCTTGCCCTGGCGGTCTTCGACGGTCCGACGCAAACCCGTATTCTTGAGCGCGTCATGGGCAGCGACCATGTCAAAAGGGTCGTCTGGACCTTGAGCCGGCCGGATCTCGCCCGCGGATTCGACCACGTGCTCGTCGTTGAAGACGGTCATATCGTTGCCCAGGGCCGTTATGACACCCTGGCACAGGACAGTGCCGGCCCGTTGGAGCGCATGTTGTCCGCCACGTCCAGCGGACGGGCCCGATAAGGGAGAACAATCATGGGTCTGAAAGATGAAGTCGATCTTCTGCGGCGGATCCCGCTGCTCGCGAATGTGGATCCGGCGCAGATAAAACTGCTCGCCTTCACGAGCGAACGCCTCACCTATGAACCCGGAACGGCCCTTTTTCACCAGGGCGAGGAAGGCGATGCCGCCTATCTGGTGATGGACGGCGAGGCGGACATTGTGGTTCAGGCCCCCTCAGGCCCGATCCAGATCGCCCGTGTTGAACGCAATGCCTTTATCGGGGAAATCGCGATCCTGTGCGGTGTGCCCCGAACCGCCACGGTGATTGCGCACACAAAGCTTGAGACACTGAAGATCAACAAGGATCTGTTTTTCCGTCTTGTTACGGAATTTCCCTCCATGGCGGTCGAGATTATGCGTGTCCTCGCCGAACGGCTGGACCATACGACCGATCTGTTGCGCGATGCCAAGGACGCCTTGGCGGTCGCCAAGGGAAGCGCGTGACACAGACGGTCCCGTGATCAGGTGTTCATGGAATCGAAGAAGTCCGAATTTGTCTTGGTGTTTTTGAGTTTGTCGATCAGGAACTCGATGGCATCAACCGTGCCCATGGGCGCGAGAATCCGGCGCAGGACGTAGATTTTCTGCAGATCGGCTTTGTCGATCAGCAGTTCTTCCTTCCGGGTGCCCGATTTCAGAATATCGATGGCCGGGAATGTCCGTTTGTCGGCCACTTTCCGGTCAAGAACGATTTCAGAGTTACCGGTGCCTTTGAATTCCTCGAAGATCACTTCATCCATCCGGCTGCCGGTGTCGATGAGCGCCGTTGCAATGATGGTCAGTGAGCCGCCTTCCTCAATGTTCCGCGCGGCACCGAAAAATCGCTTCGGCCGCTGGAGAGCATTGGCATCCACACCGCCGGTAAGCACCTTGCCGGAGGACGGCACGACGGTGTTATAGGCTCGCCCGAGGCGCGTGATGGAATCGAGCAGGATCACCACGTCGCGGCTGTGTTCAACAAGGCGTTTGGCCTTCTCGATCACCATTTCGGCAACCTGCACATGGCGCGCGGCGGGCTCATCGAAGGTGGAACTGACGACTTCGCCGCGCACGGAGCGCTGCATGTCGGTCACTTCTTCCGGCCGCTCATCGATCAGCAGCACGATGACATAGCATTCGGGATGATTGGTCGTAATCGAATGGGCGATGTTCTGGAGCAGGACAGTCTTACCGGTTCGCGGCGGCGCGACGATCAGGCCGCGTTGGCCGCGCCCGAGCGGTGCCACCAGATCGATGACCCGAGAGCTCTGGTCCCGTGCCGTCGGATCGTCCAGTTCCATGCGCAGACGCTGATCGGGATAGAGCGGCGTTAGATTGTGGAAATGAACCTTGTGGCGGGATTTTTGCGGATGCTCGAAATTGATCGTGGTGGGCTTGAGGGGCGCTAAATATCGCTCGGCGTCCTT
>CAYYTT010000141.1:0-1085 GCA_964474635.1 uncultured Alphaproteobacteria bacterium
GCCCGGGCCGTCCAATTGCCGGCCTGGAACGAGGCCCTTGGCCTGCCGCGCCCCTGGGACCAGCAATGGTCGCTCCGCATGCAGCAGATTCTGGCCTATGAAACCGATCTGCTCGAATATGGCGACCTGTTCAATGGGTCCGAGGTCGTCGGGGGGCTCACGGAGCAAATCCGCGATGCGGCCTGGGCCGAGTTCGAGCGCATCGACGCCATGGGCGGCGCCGTGGCGGCCATTGAGAGCGCCTATATGAAACAGCAGCTCGTTGAGTCCAACACCAAGCGGGTCAAGCGCATCGAAGCGGGCGAGCAGGTCGTCGTTGGCGTCAACGCCTATCTGGAAACGGCCCCCTCGCCCCTGTCCACCGGCGAGGCCCAGGTCCTCACGGTGGGATCGGATGTGGAAGCCGACCAGATCGCCCGCCTGAACGCCTGGCGCGCCAGCCGCGATCAGGCAGCCGTTGACAAGAGCCTGCAGGACCTGCGCGCCGCAGCGAGCGGTACACAGAACATCATGCCGGTCTCCATCGCTTGCGCCAAGGCCGGCGTGACGACGGGCGAATGGGCCGGGGTGCTGCGGGAGATTTTCGGAGAGTACCGGGCGCCCACGGGCGTCGCCTCCCAGGGCCCCGTGGACCAGACCGGCGAGATCGCCGCCATCCGCGCCGAGGTGGAGCGGGTGTCCGCGCGCCTCGGACGGCGACTGAAATTCCTGGTCGGCAAACCCGGCCTCGACGGGCACTCCAGCGGCGCCGAACAGATCGCCGTGCGGGCCCGGGACGCGGGCATGGAAGTGGTCTATGAGGGCATTCGCCTGACGCCCGCGCAGATCGTCAACGCCGCCGTGGAGGAAAGCGTCCACGTGGTGGGCCTGTCGATCCTGTCGGGCTCGCACGTGCCCTTGGTGACCGATGTCATGCACCGGATGCGCGAGGCCGGCCTCGACGACGTGCCCGTGATCGTCGGCGGCATCATCCCGCCCGAGGACGAGCAGACCCTGAAGGCCAGCGGTGTCGCCGGTATCTACACACCAAAGGATTATCAGATCACCGACATCATGCGGGACATCGTGGCAATCGTGGACGGCGC
>CAYYTT010000141.1:1185-9924 GCA_964474635.1 uncultured Alphaproteobacteria bacterium
GGGCACGGGCCCGATGGGCGTTCCCATTGGGCTGTGGCCATCCGATCACACTTTGCATTTTTCTGCAGACGGAAACGCCCGGCGCCTGGAGCGACCGGGCGTTTTTCGGTTGTGGCGCCAAGGGGCAGGATCGGACAGGTGGTGCCCCCTTGTCCGATCCCGCCCATCGGCACCCCGGCCACAAGACCAAATGGCCGCGACTATTTGCATTCCGTACAGGAAGAAAAGACGGCACTGCCTGGCTCAATCCAAAAGGGGCTGCTGCCAATGACAAAGATCAGGATTGTTTGTTGCGGTTATTATAACCACGGGCACCAATGCACGGTGACACGGCTTGCCATTTCAGGAACATCTTTCGGCCCAATGGGCGCATACAGACTTTACTTCATGGACACCCTTCGGAACCCTCGATAGCATCAAGGGTTCAGTTTTCACTTTATGGCAAGACGTTGCAGTGGCATCCCCCCTCTGGATCACCGCGACGCCCGATGGAGAGGCTCGGTAATTCGGTAAAGGAAGGCGGCAATCATGGTTGCGAGAACGCCCTGGGGTGACGTGTTCGACGAGTTCACGGCCCGCACGGTGCCCTATGGGTACAAGGACGCGAACGGCAGTGAAGCCCGCCGCCAAAAAGAGGGGGCAACCCTCGACAAACTGACCTATCCCGACGAGGACGGCGCCCTGATGGGCCGCCACCTGCTGCCCGTGCGCCCGGAATATCTCAAGACCCGCGTTGAAAAGTGGAACGAGTACTACAACTCGAAGCTGCGCATCATTGAGGGCGAAATCCGCGATCTGCATGTGCGGCGTGGGCCCTTCTGGCACCCCTTCATGCTGATCGGCACGGCGGTGTTCGCCTTCGCCGTGTTCCTGGCCGTGCTCGCGGTCGACTATGCGGTGCTCTCGGAGTTTTGGGCGCGGGTTTACTCCAATGAATTCGGCGAAGTGCCCCCGGATTTTGCCGCCTCGGTGATCATCAAATCGTTGCAGGTGGTGGTCGCGGCGCTCGCCTTCCACTTTTTTTATCAAAGCCTCAATCGCGAGGGACGGAAGATCTTCGTCTATTTCGTCTTTGTGGTGACATTGCTGTTCCTGCTGGGCCTTGGCTTTTTGAATGCCGGCACCAGCCTTCCGGAAGGCTCGGACTTGGCGGTTGGGTCCGCCTCCGACGATCAGGCCCGTGAGGATCGCGAAATCCTGGAGGCGCTTGGTCTTGCCGACGAGGCCGGCGCGCCGGCCGCCGAAGAGACGCCCGAAGATGCCGAACGCCGCCGCGCCGAGGAAGTCCAGCGCCAGCAGGACGAGGACCGGCGCCGGTCCGTGGCCCGGCTTTATGACGGCACCTGGTTTGCGACCCTGGCCCTGCTGTTCGTGGCCGTGACGTCCGTAGCCGCCATGACGCTCCATGTGGCCTTGAGGGCCTTGTCGGGCCTGTTCGGCCGGATCGACAATGAGCACTACGACCGCTCGATCATGAACAAGCGGGACATGGGGCTGCGCCTGCTGAGGGCCCGGCGGGCGCGCGAATGGCTGCGCTCGGAGGAAACCCGGGTGCAACTGATGAAGCACTGCCTCGCGGCCTTCGAGACCGGCTACATTTTCGGTGCCTACAACCCGGACATGGGCAAGGGCAAAAAGTCCGACATCGCCCAGCGCCGCGAGATGCCGGGCGGCCCGGACGATGGGCCGACGGAACAAAGCCGCGAGTTGATCCGTATCGAGGAAATGAGCGCGTCCGTCGTGGAAGTGCGCAATCTGCTCGACGGGGAGCATTTCCATCTGGTGGTGGACACGCCGGATGCGGAAAGCTTCGTGGAGCAGGACAACGAAGACGAACTCAAGCGCCAGCAATATGCCCGGCGCCAGTGGAAGGCCCCCAAGCCCGAAAGCGAGGGTGAGGCCAAGGACGAAAAGAAGGACTGACCGGATCGGGGCCGTCGCGCGGCAGGCCACATGCGACTGCCCCGGGCCGAACCAGGAGGAGGGAGAGGGCCCATGACCGCACTGCCTGAGACAACGATCAGCCCGACCGTCAACTGGGGCCCCCAAAACTGGGGGACCAAAGACTGGAGGACCAAAGACTGGGGGGCCGGCAACTGGGCCCGCGAAAACTGGGCAGGCAGGGCGCTTGTCCTCGTCGCGGTGATTGTCACGATCGTCCTTGCGCCAAGTTTTGGCCGGATTTCAAGCGCCCAGGCGGCCGAAGGGACCAGCGCCGGCACGGAAACGGAAGTCGAGGACAGCGAGGCCCTGCCCGATTGGCTGCGCCGGCTGTTCGACCCTGCAGAACGGCGGGCCAGCGGCAAGCCTATCCACGTGGTGATCGGGCTCGACCTGTCCAAGAGCAATCCGCTCGTGGACGATTCCGACTTTGCCCTGAAGGTCGCCGACTTCATCCGCACCGAAATCACGGGCCTGCCCGCCCGTTCCAAAGTGACATTGCGCACCTTTGGCGTGGATTCCGCCGCCGCGAACCGGCTGGGCCGGGACCGGGTGGTCACCAACGCGACATCGGCCAAGGACGCGGCGAGCTTCTTCCACACGGTGATCCGCAACGTGCCGCGCCTCGTCGACCGGGGCACCATCGAGGCGCAGAACTACACCAACATCCTGTCCTTCCTGATCAACACGTCCCAGGTCGTGCGCTGCGGCGAGTACGACACCCTGGTCATTCTGGCGACGGACGGGATCGAGGATTCGGAGTTCGCGCGCCTGAACAATGCGGACGCTCGCCTGCCCAAGCCCCGGCGCCGCTTTTTCGCCGGATGCGGCCGTATGCTGATGCTCGGCATCGGCCAGGGCCGGAACAGTCCGACGACAACCGCCCGGTTGCGCCGGGAATGGACGCGCTGGTCCACCGAGGCCGGCTTCGAAGGCTTTCAGGGCCTCAACAACTGGTAAACCGCGGCGCGGAGGAGATGAGCCATGAACGGTCCGATGCGCTGGGTGATCGCTTGTGTCGCGGGCCTTGGCCTTTTGATCATGACCATCGCGGCCCTTGCGGTGGCAGGGATCGCCTTTCGCAGCACATTCGATTCCGTCTCCCGCAGCCCGGAGCTGGGGCCCCAGATCGTCATCGGGCTCGATTTGAGTGAGGGCAACCCGCTCGTCACCGATCCCACCTTCGCGGGCCAGGCGGCACGGCGGATCGCAAGCGTGATCGAGGACCTTCCAGTGCGCTCACGCGTGACCCTGCGCGGGTTCGGCGATTATGGCATCACACCGGGCCGCCTGACCCTCGACCGGGTCATCACGCCGCGCCGTGACGCGCAGGCGGTTGCGGAGTTTGTCGAAACCATTATCGCCGGCCTGCCCCGCATCATTGCGCAAGGCACATTCGCGGTGCACAAGCGCAGCAATATCATCGCATTTCTGGAAACCATGGCCCAGGCCGTCGACTGTCAGACGCGACCCGTGTCGTTCCATCTTGTCACGGACGGCCTTGAGGACTCCGAATATGTCGTTCTTGGCGGGGAAAACATCACGCTGCCCGATCCGCAGACGGACCTGTTCCCCGCTTGCCGGGAATTGACCATGCTCGGCGTCGGTGTGGGCCAGGAAAGCCCCCTCGTGACCCGGGACCTGAAGACCGCCTGGGAAGCCTGGGCGACGCGCGCGGGTTTTGAGCGCTTTATCGGCCTCGATCAGTGGTGACCGCGGGGAGGAGACCCCATGACGACGCAGTGCCCAACATGTGACCACCTCGCCTGGCCGCAGACCCGCAACAGGTGGGCAACCAGGGTGTACCGCACCCTGACGGCGGCGGCGCTCGCCATCTGGCTGGCCCCGGCATTCTGGTGGACAGCCGCCGCTCCAGCCCAGGCCCAGAACACGGACACCATGGCGGATGTGAAGGCCCTGCCGGTCGTACAGCAGGACCGCCCGGCCACGGTCCGCCTTATCATTGGGATCGACGTTTCGGCCGGCAGCCCTTTCCTGAGCGACCGGGCCTTTGCCCGCAAAACCGCCCGGCGCATCACCGATCGCATTGCCCGCCTGCCCCGGGGTGCGGTGCTCTCCTTGCGGACCTTCGGCGCCCCGGCGGGCGACGACAAACTCGAGATCGATCGCCGGATCATCCGCCGCAAGAATGCAACCGACGCGGCCAATCTTCTTGACGCGATCATCGCGGGCATGCCGCAATTAGCCGAGGGCGGAAAGATCGAACCGGCCGACCAGAGCAATATTATCGGCTTTTTGGAGACGGTCTCCCGGCGTGTCGACTGCGGCCTGGAGCGCACCATCATCATTCTGGCAACGGACGGCTTCGAGCAATCCGAATATGCCGACCTGGGCGGCGGCGGCTCCCTCCCCTCGCCCGCGAGCCCCTTCTTTGAGGGCTGTGCACGCCTTGAAATGCTCGGCCTGGGGCGCGGCGGACGCAGCCCGCGCCTGACGAACGAGGTTGTGAAGGCTTGGACGGCCTGGGCACAGGCGGCCGGCTTCACCGTGTTTCTCGGCCTCGACGACTGGTAAGACCGGCGCCGTCCACTGACCCGTTTACCGAATATCAGCCCTACAAGGTCCATAAGTCTGCCAGTTGGAGGCAGGCCTATGGCGGATGAGACGTTGGGATGGCGGGATTGGGCCTGGATCGGGTCGTTTCTTGGGGCGGCCCTCGTGGCCATGAGCGCGGCCGCGCTGTGGCCACGGGACGAGAGCCAGACCATCCTGATTTTTGGCACCTCCCAGGCCGTCGCCACGGCGCCTGAACGCGTGGCCGCACTTGGCGGCCGGGTGCTGAGGATCGATCCCGCCCGCCGTCAGGCCCTGGCCATTTTTGAAGCCATGCCGGGCCCCCTCGCCCTGCGCCGCCAGGGGGTCGTCATGGCCCTGAATGCATCCGGCGCCTTCGGCTGTTCGGCAGAGTGGCCACGTCCTGCACCGCGAGCCAAGGACCGCGCCGATGCATGAGATCGACAGCATTCGCGCAAAAGCGATGATCGGCCTTGTGGCCATTTCAGGCTTGGAGACCGTCCTCCTGCTGCCACTAAGTGCCGTTGCTGGTCAGGCTCCCTGGCGGGCTCTCGCCTTGAGCGCCCTTGCCGCGCTCACCATGGCGCTGGTCCTGTGGCGCATCCCGGGCACGGCCCTGGGCCGCGCCATTGTCGGCATGGGAAGCATGGTGACGGTCACGTCCTTCGTCTTGCTGTTCGATGGGCATCCCTGGCAGGTCGACTGGCATATGTATTTTTTCGCCAAGCTGGCCGTCCTGTCGACCTTGCTCGATCTGCGCGCCCTGGTGGCGGCGACCGGTGTCGTCGCCGTCCATCACTTAAGCCTTAACATCCTGATGCCGAACCTGGTCTTCCCTGAAGGGTCGGATCTGAGCCGCGTGGTTCTTCATGCGGTCATTCTGGTGATCGAGGCCTGCAGCCTTATTTGGCTCGTCAATCGGTTCCGCAGCGCGCTTTCGATCATCAATCAGAATGCCGCGGCCGCCGAGGAGGCACGGTTGGCCAGTGAGCGCCTTGCACGCGAGCGCGAAGACGCGGACGCAGCCTCCCTGACGGCCATTCAGTCGGCCGTCTCATTGGTGGCGACCCGCGTGGAAGAGCAGACCGGTGAGGCGGTGGTCCGCACCGACCGGTGCAGTGAGGTGATCAAATCCTCACGCGAAAGCATCGGTGCATCGGCGAACAGACTTCGGGATGCCGCTGGGGCACTCTCCCGCGTGTCCAAGGACACCCTGGCCAATCTCGATACGGTCACGATTGCCTCGACCCAGTTGACTGCGGCGGTGGGAGAGATTTCTCAGCAGGCCTCCCAATCCAAGGAACTGACGGATCTTGCCCTCAACGCCGAACGCCGAGCACAGGATAAGATCCGTGCCCTCAACACGGCCGCCAGCACCATCGGCGAGGTTGCGACGCTGATTTCCGACATCGCGTCGCAAACCAACCTGCTGGCCCTGAACGCGACCATTGAGGCGGCGCGGGCCGGCGAAGCGGGACGCGGTTTCGCGGTCGTGGCCAGTGAGGTCAAAAGCCTTGCCGTTCAGACCGCCCGCTCCACCGAAGAGATCGGCAAGCAGATTTCCGATATTCAATCGGCGACCCAGGACGCGGTCGCCGCCGTCAACGAAATCGACGAACGCCTGCAAAACGTTCGTTTGGTGGCCAGCACCGTCGCAAGTGCCGTGGAAGAACAGGCCGCCGCCACGCGCAGCATCAGCGATGCCATTGAGCAGTCCCGCGGCGCGACCGTCACGTCAATCGATCAGGTCAATCTGGTGTCAGGTGAAGCGGACCAAACCAGCGCCGTGGCCGACGAACTTGAAGTGGCCGTTTTCGATATCACCGAACTGGTCAAGGACTTGGGCCATTCGACCGTGCGGGCAGTGCGCACGGCCGTGCCAGTCCTGGAGCGCCGCGCCTCCAACCGCCATACGCTGGATGATCCGTGCACGCTCCTGACCGATGATGGCGAGAGCATCGCCGCACATCTGATGGATATTTCCGAGGGCGGATGTCAGGTCAGGCTCCGCTCCACAGATGCATCTGCGCCGGATGGGGTCTGCGTGCGGATCGGCGGTCTGGCGATGGATCTTCCCGCGCGGGTTCAATCGCGCAATGGCATCACCGTCAACCTGTCCTTTGAAGACCTCGGCGAGGGCGCGCGCGCGGCACTGTCCACCTATTTGTCGGGTCTTGATGCCTCCGAGACGGTTCAGCCCGCCGCGTGAACCGGCTTTGTGCAGGTCGGCGCACCGCAGACCCGGGCCGGCAGGGGGGGCAAACGCTCCAGCACTGCCTTTGGCGTCAGGCCTTCGGCACGCAAGGCGGCGAGCGCGCGGGCGTTGTCGCGCTTGGCAAGGCGCCGGCCCGCCTCATCCGTCACCAGATCATGGTGCAGATAGCGGGGAACAGGCAGGTCCAGCAGGGCCTGGAGCAGCCGGTGAATGTGGGTGGCGGCGAACAGATCCCGCCCCCGCGTGACCAGCGTCACCCCTTGCGCGGCATCGTCGACAACGACCGCAAGGTGATAACTCGCCGGCGCCTCCTTCCGAACCAGGACAATATCGCCGAACAGCTCCGGCTGCGCCGGAATATGCCCGCACTCACCCTCCGGCCCCTGCCCCAATTCTTCGAACGCCAGAGGCCCGGCAACACGCGTCAATGCCTTGCGCAGATTGAGCCGCAGGGCCGCGTCTTGCCCGGCCGCCCGGCGCGCGGCGCGCTCAGTCTCACTCAGATCGCGGCACAGCCCCGGATAGAGCGGCCCGTCGGGGCCATGGGGGGGGCCCTGTGGGGGGGGGCCGTGGGGCGCGGAGGCGGAGGCCTCGATTTGGGCCTGAATGTCCTTACGGGTACAAAAGCACGGATAGACGAGCCCAAGGCCCTCCAAACGCGACACCGCCGCGCCATAGGCCGCCGACCGCGCCGACTGACGCATCACGGGAGCCTCCCAGGACAGGCCCAGCCAAGCCAGGTCCTCCAGAAGGGCCGTCTCGTAGTCGGCCCGCGCTCGCCCTGCATCCAGATCCTCGATCCGCAGGAGGAACCGCCCGCCGGGCCCGGCGGCGGCGGCCGCGACAAGGCCCGCATAGGCGTGCCCCAAATGAAGCGGCCCCGTGGGCGAGGGCGCAAACCGGGTGACCTCATGGGGGACGGACAGGGAACCGGGACTGGACGACATAAAGCCTCGCCAAACGGGGTGTAGTTCGATGGCAGACCGGGCTTTGCCGCGTTGCTCGCCCGGTCCTAAAGTGTAGCAAAGCGGACGGCGCCCGTGCCGACGCGTTCCGGTTCTTTCCTTGGAGCCGGTTCTATCCTTGGAGACTGCCGCCATGGCCCCAGGCCCAACCCTTGACGGTCCACGCCTTCCCGCCGCCAGCGGCGGACCCGCCGACAGCCTTGTGGTGCTGCTCCATGGCTACGGCGCCGACGGCCATGACCTGATCGCGCTCGGCGGCGCCTGGCAGCGGATTTTGCCCGGGACGGCCTTCGTCTCGCCCCATGCGCCGGAACCCTGCGCCATGTCGCCCATGGGCGGGCACCAGTGGTTTCCCATCACGCGCCTTGAGCCCTCCGAGATGTGGACCGGGGTGCAAAGCGCGGCGCCGGTTCTGGAGGCGTTCCTCGACGCGGAACTGGAGGAACACAACCTGACGCCCGACCGGCTGGTCCTGGTGGGCTTTAGCCAGGGCACGATGATGTCACTCCATGTGGGCCTGCGCCGGGCGGTCGCGCCCGCCTGCATCGTTGGGTTTTCCGGCGCGCTGACCGGGCCGGAGCATCTGCCCGGGCAGATTAAGGCGAAGCCGCCGGTGCTTCTGGTCCATGGCGACGCGGACCAGACCGTGCCCCTGTCGGCCATGCATATGGCGGCGCAAACCCTGGGGCAGGTCGGCGTCCCGGTCGTCTGGCACACCTCCCACGGGGTCGCTCACGGGATCGGTCCGGATGGTTTGGAGCTGGGCGGACGGTTCATCACCGATGCCCTCGCGGGGCGCATGGCCGCAAAGTCCTGACGCCCCGGCCTGATTCGCTCCCTCGGTGCAGGAGGCGGCCCGGATCCGGGCGCATTTCACGACTGTTTTTAATGAAAATTGTGTCGGTTCGGGACAAAGGCGCCCCTGTGGCGCTTTATCCCCTGTTTACCCACAGGCTTATGGGCATTTTCATAGAAGTGTCATGCCCCTTACGGTATAAGGACGCAACGCAGTGGAGTCGCGTTTTGCACGGCTCGGACTCTCCGGGAGTGTCAAAACGGGACAGGGCCCGTCCCATCAGCGGA
>CAYYTT010000142.1:0-9862 GCA_964474635.1 uncultured Alphaproteobacteria bacterium
CTCGCCCAGACCGACGGGTTCACCATGCCGTTTTTGCTGGCCGCCGGCGGTTTTTTCGCGGCGGCATGGTGGACCGGTGCCACAGAGTACGCCCGCACATTCGATACGGCCGTGCTGGGGCTCAGCGCGGGGCTAGCCGTTTATTTTGGGGCGCTTTCCACGGTGCGGATCGGCCCAATGCTCATGATCCTCGCCAAGGCGTCCTTCGCGATTTACCTCATCCACCTCACGGCCATCCTGGCGCTGAACAAGGTGATGTACACGCCGGATCCCGCCGCCCCAGTGGCCCTTTATTTCGCGTTTTACTGCGGGATGAGCGTTGCCGTCGGACTGGTCTTCTATTGGCTCGTGGACCGGCCCTTGCTCAACGCGCGCCGCAAAATCCGCGGCGCCTTGGCCCATTCGTGTTCATGGCGTGTGCGGCGATCTGCGCATGCATTGGAGTGCGAAAATGGGCGGCGCGAAAATGGCGTGCCCCGCGCCTGTTCCTGGCAACTCGCGGAAGCCTGACCCACCAAGAAGCGCTTCGCGCGCATGGTGCCGTAGGTTTCCACCACATCCACAAGAAAACCGCCCCCGGTACAGGCACGGAAGCGGTTCCAAATTCCTTGCTTTTTAGGCTGTGACGCGCGCGCCTCAGGCTTCGGTCTTGGTATCCTCGTCGTCCTGTTCGCCCGAGGCCTCTTCGCCTTGCGCCTCCGTGTCCTCAAGATCGACTTCCATGCCCTCCTCAAGCAGGGCGTCCAGGTCCAAATCGTCCTCGTCGTCGTCCTCATCGGTGCGGGCCGTAACGTCCTCGCCGCGGGCCTGGCGTTCGGCCTCTTCCTCGGAACGCGCGACATTCATGGTGACCGTCACGGTCACTTCCGGGTGCAGAACGACTTTCACCTCGTGCAGGCCCAGCTCCTTGATGGGCTTGTCGAGCGTGACTTGTGTTTTCGAGATCGAAAACCCGCCCTCGGTCACCGCCGCGGCGATATCGCGGGAGGAGACAGAGCCGTAAAGCTGGCCGCTTTCGCTCGACTGGCGGATGGCGATGAAGGTCTCGCCGTTGAGCTTTTCACCGACCTGTTCGGCTTCGGATTTACGCTCAAGATTTTGGGCTTCGAGCTGCGCGCGGCTGTGCTCGAAATGTTCCATATTCTCTTTTGTGGCCCGCAGGGCCTTCTTGTTCGGCAGTAGGAAGTTGCGGGCAAAGCCAGCGCGCACCCGCACCAGGTCGCCCATCTGGCCGAGCTTTTCGACCCGCTCCAAAAGAACCACATGCATCGTTTTTACTCCTCACGGTCGGCGGGCGCTGCGAAATCCGGCGCATAGCGCCGCCTGAGCCCGAACCATTGATCCAAAATGCCCAAAAGGCTGATCAGTTGTGCCGCCGCGCCCTGGAGCATCAGCAGCGTCAGATAAAGGGCGGCAAGGCCGGTGAGCCGCAGACTGGCGGTCACCGCCGGCATGTCGCTGGTCTCGGCCCAATGGGCGCTCACCCGATGGGCCGTGATGAGGCCCGTCAGGAAATACGGGGCGGCCAGGATCACCGACGCGGTCGAGCCGATAAATCCGATCCCGCCGGGCATGAACGACACCAGCATGGCGGCCGCCAGGGCGAGAGCCATGCCGAAGGGCAAATCCATGCGTACCCAGTCGAAATCCGGTCTCCAGGCCCGCCCTGAGACCTTCACCACCGCCTGGGCGAGGGCCAGGTTCAGGATCATGACAGCGAACCAAAAGACCCCGACAATCCCCGGGATCATGCGCGCGATGAAGCCGAACAGCTCCTCCTGGCTCATGGTTGTCCCGGCGTCTTCAAGCTGTGCCAGGATCGCTTCGGGATCCTGGATCACTTTCGTCAACTGCTCCTCGATCAGCGGCACCAGACCGCCATAGGGGCCGGCAAAGATGACGTGGATCAGCAAGAACAGACCCACGGCGATGGCCGCGATCCAGGTCACCAGATGGCCCGTCGGATACCAGGCAACCGTGTCCGGCCCGGTGTCCTGCGGGTTCTCGAAGGTCTCGAACGCCCCGCCGCCGGGGGCTGCGGCCAGCGGGTAGCGCCGCAGTGCCAGGCGAGACAGGAACACGGGCGGCCCGGCATAGAGCAGGGCGAACAGACCTGCTCCCGCCAGATTGAAGGACAGCACCAACATAACCGTGCCAACGATCGCGGCCAGGTTGCCCACAGTGGGCCCCCATCCAAGGGCCGCGATAACCAGCGGCAGGGGCGCCAGATAGATCAACATCAAGGACAGCATGTTGCCGCTGAGCACGGAGAGGAACAAAAGGCCGCTCACCAGGCCGGCTGCCAGAGCGATGATCCAATCCCGTTGCATGCGCAGCCCCGCTTGTCCCGTGAAGTCCCCGCGCCGGCCGCGTATCACCGCTGACGGCTGAAGCGCGTCTCAGTCTCCCACATAGGGCAGCAGGGCCATGAAGCGCGCCCGTTTGATGGCCCGGGCCAGTTCGCGTTGTTTTTTCGCGGACACGGCCGTGATGCGGCTGGGCACGATCTTACCGCGCTCAGACAGGAAACGCTGCAGCAGACGGGTGTCTTTCCAATCAATCGTCGGCGCGCCCGGCCCGGAAAACGGGCAGGACTTGCGGCGACGGAAGAAGGGGCGCCGAACGGGCACCTGGGGGATTTTAGCGTCAGACATGGATTAAACCTTCACACAAAACGGATCGGAAAACGGGCGGAGCCGGCGGCGTGGGATCAGCTGCGCTCGCCATCGCCGTCACGGGGCGGACGGGGCGGTCTGTCGCCGCGATCTCCCCGGTCACCGCGATCTCCCCGGTCACCACGATCTCCGCGATCCCCACGATCGCCCCTGTCGCCGCGGTCTCTGTCGCCGCGATCCCGGCCGCCGCGTCCGCCGCGCCGGTCATCGCGTCCGCCGCCGCGGTTTTGCAGAACGGCCGAGGGACCCGTTTCGTGCTTTTCCACCTTGAGGGTCATGAACCGCATGATGTCCTCATGGAAGCGCATTTGGCGTTCCATCTCCGCGACGGCGCCGTGCTCAGCTTCGATGTTCAGGAGGACGTAGTGGCCCTTGCGGTTCTTGCGCACCTTGTAGGCCAGGTTGCGCAGGCCCCAATATTCGGTCTTGGCGATGGTGCCGCCATGTTCTTCGATCACGCCGCGAAGCTGGGCCGTGATTCCATCTACCTGCTGTTGCGAGACGTCCTGCCGCGCGATGTAGACATGCTCGTAAAGTGCCATTGCGACTCCGAGTGTTTGATTATCGATCATTGCCGCTCCGGACGGCGGTCAGAGCTGCATTGCAGCAACGGACCGATGGTTCGCGGGCAGGGCGGGCTCGTCGCGGGAGCCTCGCCGGCCGGTTCTGCCTGAGCCGCCATGGACTCGAGGGGCTCGAACCGGTGCCCGGACCGTCTGAAGCGATATTCCCTTTAGGGAAGGCGTGGACTATAGCCAGAAGACAAGGCCGCGCAAGCCTCAAGGCTTGCCAAGTCTTGCCCTGATCAAGATGGCGCGCGCTTGACAGGCCGGTCCTCTTTCGGCCACACCCACGCGCATTTCCGAACCCACGGGGCAACCCGCCGGGCCGGGCGCCGGATTCGATGCGGGGCACCGGCGAGCACACCATCGATCGCATCGGACGAATTCCCAGTCGAAGGACGGCGCCATGACACGTGCATTCACTTTTCCCGGCCAAGGGTCCCAGGCCGTGGGCATGGGCCAGGCCCTCGCGCAGGCTTTTCCCGCGGCGCGGCAGGTTTTTGAAGAAGTGGACGACGCGCTCGATAGCCGCCTGACCAAAATCATGTGGGAAGGCCCTGAAGATGTCCTGACCCTGACGGAAAACGCCCAGCCGGCGCTCATGGCCGTGAGTGTGGCGGCCATGCGGGTGCTGGAATCGGAGGCCGGCCTCGATCTGACAAAGCAGGCGTCCTTCCTGGCTGGCCATTCGCTCGGCGAATACTCCGCCCTGGCGGTCGGCGGCGCGCTGCGCCTCGGCGACGCGGCCAAGCTGCTGCGCACGCGGGGCAAGGCCATGCAGGCCGCCGTGCCGGTGGGTGAGGGCGCGATGGCGGCGCTGCTGGCCATCGATATCGAAACCGTTGCGGCCGATGTGGTGCCGGCGGACCAGGACCCCAAGGCCGTCTGCTCCATCGCCAATGACAACGCGCCTGGGCAGGTGGTGATCTCGGGCCACAAGGGCGCCGTTGAAGCGGCGCTGGAGCGCGCGAAGGCGGCCGGCGCCAAGAAGGGCGTCTTGTTGCCGGTGAGCGCGCCGTTTCATTGCAGCCTGATGGCGCCAGCGGCGGACGCCATGGCTGAGGCCCTGGGCGCCGTCCAAATCACCGCCCCGGCGGTGCCGATCGTGGCGAATGTGGTGGCCGAGGCGGTGGGCGACGCGGAAACGATCCGCCGTCTGCTGGTCGAGCAGATCACCGCGCGGGTGCGGTGGCGTGAAAGCATCCTCTATATGGTGGACAAGGGCGTTGAGACCGTTGTGGAAGCCGGCGTCGGCAAGATCCTGACCGGGATGCACAAGCGCATCCACAAACCGCTGCAGACCATGGCCGTCGAAAGTCCAGCCGATGTGGACGCGTTCGCGAAAACCCTTTAAGGCCGCTACCTTGACCCAACGGGCCGGCCCCTGGGGCGCGGCGCGGTCAAAAACGGGATGACACCCATGTTCGATCTGACTGGAAAACGAGCCCTGGTGACGGGAGCCTCGGGCGGGATCGGGGCCGCGATTGCCCAGGCGCTCCATGCCCAGGGCGCCCATGTGGCCCTGTCGGGCACCCGGCAGGAGGCGCTGGACGCGCTTAAGGATAGCCTTGGCGACCGCGCCGAGACCCTTGCCTGCAATCTGGCGGATCGCGCGGCCGTGGCCGCCTTGCCCGGCCAGGCCGAAGCGGCCATGGGCGGGCTCGATATTCTCGTGGCCAATGCGGGGATCACACGGGACAACCTGTTCATGCGCATGAAGGATGAGGAGTGGGACGAGGTCCTGGCGATCAATCTGTCCGCCACCTTTGTTCTGATGCGCGCCTGCCTGCGGGGCATGATGAAACAGCGCTGGGGCCGGCTGATCGCCATTACCTCAGTCGTGGGTGTGACGGGGAACCCGGGCCAGGGTAACTATGCCGCGTCGAAGGCTGGCATGATCGGCATGGCCAAGGCGCTGGCCCAGGAAGTGGCCAGCCGGAACGTCACCGTGAACTGCGTGGCGCCGGGCTTTATCGAGACGGCCATGACCTCATCGCTTGACGATGGACAGAAAGAGCGGATCAACACGATGATCCCCGCTGGCCGGATGGGTAGCCCCGATGACATCGCCGCCGCGGTGGTTTATGTGGCAAGTCCCGAGGCCGCCTATATGACGGGCCAGACGCTGCATGTGAACGGCGGCATGGCCATGATTTGAACCGTCATTCGATCCACGGGATCTTGACGGCAGGGTCGATGCCAGCGCCCTCTGGTAGTTCGGCCAAGGTGAGTGTGTTAGGGGTGAGCCAAGTCTCCATGGGGATCACGGCTTTGCTTGAGCAGCCAACCGATACCCGGACCGACAACAGACATCCGGGTCAATCTAAGGACACAAGACAATGAGTGACATTGCCGATCGCGTGAAAAAGATCGTCGTCGAGCACTTGGGCGTGGAAGGCGACAAGGTCGTGGAATCGGCCAGCTTCATCGACGATCTGGGCGCGGACAGCCTGGACACGGTGGAACTGGTGATGGCGTTCGAAGAAGAATTCGGCGTCGAAATTCCGGATGATGCCGCCGAGCACATTCAGACCGTCGGCGATGCCATCAAGTTTTTGAAAGAAAAGGCGGCCTGATCGGCACCGCGGCGGCGTCCCGCGCCTGCCCGGCAATGCCCGCAGCCGCGCCCATGCCGGTGCATGCGGCGCTGTCTTCGCGGACACATCAGACAGCGCAGGGGCCGCCGGGTCGGCCCGGCGCGGACCAATGGCGCCAAGCCTGACACCCGGCATGGCCCCACGGTATCTCGCGCGGTTCGGCCATCACCGGCTTGAATTCGCCGCCGGAACGCTGACAAATTTAAAAAGCGCCCCCTCAAGGGCGATCGCGCCCAACGGCCAACCGCGCCGGGGCTGCCCACGGCAATCCAAGGAGCCACAACCATGCGCCGTGTCGTCGTAACCGGACTGGGTTTGGTGACACCGCTCGGAACCGGCGTTGAAACCACGTGGCAGAACCTGATCGCCTGCCGCTCCGGCGCAAAGCTCATTGAGGGGTTCGACACCTCCGCATTGGCCGCGAAAGTGGCCTGCCAGATCCGGCGCGGCGATGGGTCGGACACCACCTTCAATGCGGATGCCTGGGTTGATCCGCGTGAGCAGCGACGGCTCGACGACTTCATTATTTATGGTCTCGCGGCGGCCCAGCAGGCTGTGGATCAGTCCGGCTGGACAGCGGACACCGAGGAGCGCGCCTGCCGGACCGGCGTCCTGATCGGCTCCGGGATTGGCGGCCTGCCGACCATCGAAGCGACCGCGATCCTGCTGCACGAGAAGGGCCCGCGGAAGGTCAGCCCGTTCTTTATTCCCAGTGCGCTGATCAATCTTCTCTCGGGCCAGGTCTCGATCCGCTTTGGCTTCAAGGGCCCCAACCACGCGGTCGTGACAGCCTGCTCCACAGGCGCCCACGCCATCGGCGACGCGGCCCGCCTCATTGCCCTTGACGATGCGGATGTGATGATCGCGGGCGGGGCCGAGGCAGCCATCAGTCCCCTCGGCATTGCCGGGTTCGCGGCCTCCCGGGCGCTCTCCACGAATTTCAACGACGAACCGGAACGCGCCTCCCGGCCCTATGACCGTCAACGCGACGGCTTCGTGATCGGCGAGGGGGCCGGCGTCCTGGTGCTCGAAGAGCTCGAGCATGCCAAAAAACGCGGGGCCACCATCCTGGCCGAAGTGGTGGGCTATGGCCTGTCCGGCGATGCCTTTCACATCACGGCGCCGGCCGAAAACGGCGACGGCGGATACCGCTCCATGGCCATGGCGATGAAGCGGGCCGGTATGGAGCCCTCCGACATCGACTACATCAACGCCCACGGAACATCGACGCCGAAGGGCGACGAGATTGAAGTCCGGGCCGTGGAGCGGCTCGTCGGCGAGGCGGCCAGCGGCATTACCATGTCGTCCACGAAATCCTCCATTGGCCACCTGCTCGGCGCCGCCGGGGCGGTGGAGGCGATCTTCTGCGTTCTTGCGATGCGCGACGGCATCGCTCCGGCAACCTTGAACCTGGAGGATCCCTCAGTCGAGACGGCGATGAACCTCGCGCCGCTCAAGCCGCTGGAACGCAAGATCAACACCGTACTGTCCAATTCCTTCGGGTTTGGTGGGACCAACGCCACCATCATTATGGTCAAGCCGGAGCTGTGATCGGTCAGCATGATCCCGGTCGCGGGCCAGTCGATGTCGAATGCCGGGCCACGCGCCAGAACCGGAGAACCCCATGGTACGCATGCTGAAGGGTTTTGTTGTCACGCTCCTGATTCTGGGCCTGGTGCTCGTGGCGCTTGCGGGCGGACTGTTTTTTTATGGCAAGCAGCAGTTCGAGGCGCCGGGACCGGCCGGGAGAGAGGGCGGCGGTGAAACAACCGTGATGCTCGAACGCGGTCTTGGTCTCAATGCGATCTCCACGCGCCTTGAAGAGGCCGGCGCCATCCGGGATGGACGCCTGTTTTCCATTATTGTCCGTGTCCTGCGCCGGGGCGGCGACCTGAAGGCCGGGGAGTACGCCATCCCTCCAGCGGCAAGCATGGCGCAAATCCTCGATATCTTGACCGACGGGCGCTCCATCCAGCATCGCCTCACGGTGCCGGAAGGGTTTGCGGTCGCGCAGGTGATGGATTTGCTTGACGAAAACGCCGTCCTGAAAGGTGACCTGCCGGACATGCCGCAGGAGGGCACGCTTCTGCCGGAAACCTATTTGTTCCTGCGCGGAACGACCCGCGAGGAGCTTCTGGGCCGCATGCGCGAGGACGCCGAGACGGTCCTCGACCGTCTGTGGGAAGGGCGTGCTCCCGATCTTCCCCTTGCAACGCCCTATGACGCCTTGATCCTGGCTTCCATCGTGGAAAAGGAAACGGGCGTTGCCGAGGAACGCCCCCTCGTTGCGTCCGTATTCGTCAACCGCCTGCGCAAGGGCATGCGTCTGCAATCGGACCCAACGGTGATCTATCCGATTACGAAGGGGCGCCCCTTGGGCCGGCGCATCCGGCGCAGCGAGTTGGACGCGGACAATCCCTACAATACCTACAAGAATGCGGGCCTGCCGCCGACGCCAATTGCCAATCCGGGCGAAGCGTCCCTGGCGGCAGTTCTCAACCCACCGCAGACGGATTATCTGTATTTCGTGGCCGATGGGTCCGGCGGTCATGTCTTCGCCGAGACCCTGGCCGAGCACAACGCCAATGTGGCCGCCTGGCGCCGTATCGAGCGCGAGCGGGGGCTACGCTGATGGAAACGCGCACTCCTCGCCGCGCTCCCGAGGCGGCAAAACCCATCGACGAGGGCGGCGCGGACACCGCGGGCGCAGGAGTGGTCAACGCCGGCCGCATCGCCGCACCGGCGCGTTTCGCGCTGTCCAGCATGACCGGTTTTGCCCGGGTCGAAGGCGACCATGGCGCCCTCCACTGGGCCTGGGAGGCCAAGAGCGTCAACGGACGCGGCTTTGACATGCGGGTCCGCGTGCCAAACGGTTTTGAGGGCCTTGAAGCCGAGGCGCGCAAACGCGCGTCCGCCCGCTTCAAGCGGGGCACGCTGCATGCCACGCTTCAGGTCACGCGCCAGGCCGGCGCGGGGGCGCTTAGCGTGAACGAGGCCGCCCTTGCCCAGGTGCTCGCCGCCGCGGAGCGGATGCGCGCGGCCCTGCCGGAGGCGCCCACACCCACCATTGAGGGCCTGCTGGGCCTGCGCGGTGTGCTGGACGTTCAGGACCAGGAGGACATCGAACCGGACCGCGAAGCGCGCCAGGCCGCGCTGCTCACCGGCTTTGAAGGGATGCTGGACGCCATGGCGGCTGCCCGGGCCGGCGAAGGCGCGGCCATTGGCCAGGTGCTGTGGGACCAGGTCGCGCGGATCGAAACGCTCATTGAAGAGGCGCAGGCCTGTGCCATGCTGCAGCCGGATCGGCTGCGCGAGCGCATGAAGGCCCAGGTGGCCCTGTTGCTCCAGGATGCGTCGATTTCGGAAGATCGTCTGTATCAGGAGCTGGCGATCCTGCTCACAAAGGCCGACGTGACCGAGGAGCTCGACCGGCTGCGCGCCCACACCCGCGCGGCGCAGGATCTGTTGTCCTCGCCCGAGCCCATTGGGCGGCGCTTTGATTTCTTAACCCAGGAATTTAACCGGGAAGCCAACACTTTGTGTTCTAAATCGTCCGACATGGCTTTGACCCGGATCGGGCTCGACCTGAAGGTGGTGATCGATCAAATGCGCGAGCAGGTCCAGAACGTCGAATAGCATGCTCCTGGGTGCCAGGTGTGCCCGTCGCGAGGGAACGACCCATGGCCATCGAACGGCGCGGAATGATGTTCGTCTTGTCCTCGCCCTCGGGTGCGGGCAAATCCACGCTCGCCAAGGGGCTGCTGGCCGCGGACGACAACATCGAAATGTCCGTTTCCGTCACAACCCGGCCACCCCGCTCGGGCGAGGAAGACGGGTTTGATTATCATTTCCGCACCATCGAGACCTTCGACGCCATGGTCACGGCGGGGGAGCTTCTTGAGCATGCCCAGGTTTTCGACAATTTCTACGGCACGCCCAAGGCTCCCGTAGAGGCGGCCCTGTCGGCGGGGCGGGACGTGCTGTTCGACATCGACTGGCAGGGCGCCCAGCAACTTGAACGCAATGC
>CAYYTT010000143.1:0-9840 GCA_964474635.1 uncultured Alphaproteobacteria bacterium
CCGGAGGGTCTCGTCGAAGGCTCCGGCCGCCTCACCGATCAAATAGGCCTTGCGCACGGCGGGCATGAGATCGGTGATGCTGGTGATCCCGCCATCCTTGGCCCGGCCGCCGGCGATCCAGAAAATGTCCTCGTAACAGGCGAGCGCGCGGGCCGCCGCATCGGCATTGGTGGCCTTGGAGTCGTTTACGAAGCGCACACCGTCGATGGCCGCGACCTGCTCCATACGGTGGGCAAGGCCCGGAAAACTCGACAGGCCAGCCCACAGGCGCGCCGGGTCCGGCACGAACCGGCGCAGCGCTGCCGCGGCCGCGGCGGCGTTCTGCCAGTTATGGACGCCGGGCAGCGACGGGACCTGATTGAGATCGGCGATCACGGGCGCGCCCTGCTCGTCCGCGTCATGGAGCAGCCCATCGGCCACGTAGAGGCCGGACTCGAGCGGCCGGGTCACACTGACGGGGGTCACGGCCACGCCGTCGTCGCTGTATTTGTCGTGGATGAAATCGTGGATCGCCATGGCGTGCTCATCGTCGACACCGATGACGGCGATGTCCCCGTCCTGCTGGCGATTGAAGATGCGCGCCTTAATGGCCGCATAGGCGCCCATGGAGCCGTGCCGGTCCAGGTGATCCTGGGAGATATTGAGCAGCACCGCCACATCGGGCGCCAGGGTGAAGGTGAGATCGAGCTGAAAGCTCGACAGCTCCAGCACATAAACCGTGTGCTCGCCCGGCGGCTCCATGGCGAGCACCGGCGCGCCGATATTGCCGCCCACCCGCGCGTCGATCCCGCAGCGTTGCAGGATGTGTCCGATCAGGGCCGTGGTGGTCGATTTCCCGTTGGTGCCCGTGATGGCAATGATCTTGGCCTTGCGCCGGCCGCGCGGTCCCAGCGCCATGGAAAACAGCTCCACGTCGCCGATGATGGGCACGTTGCTCTCAAGCGCCTTTTCAACCACAGGATGGGGTTTGGGGTGCGTGAGGGGGACACCGGGGCTCAGCACCAGGGCGATAAAGCGGGTCCAGTCGACCTCCACCAGGTCGGCCGCCACGAAACCCTGGGCCCGGGCGGCGTCGCGCCCCTGCTGGGTATCGTCGCCGACGATCGGGAAGGCGCCGCCCGCCTTCAGGGCGTGGGCAACGGAAAGGCCGGTCCGGCCCAGCCCGAAGACGGCGACCTCCTTGCCCGCGAAATCGGTAACAGGGATCAACCGCTTACCTCAATTTCAGTGTGGACAGCCCGATCAGGGCGAGCACCACGGAAATGATCCAAAAGCGAATGACCACCGTGGGCTCCTGCCAGCCAAGCTGCTCGAAGTGATGGTGAATGGGCGCCATGCGGAAGACCCGCTTGCCCGTGGTTTTGAAGGAGATGACCTGCACGATCACGGACACCGCCTCCAGCACGAAGAGCCCGCCAATGATCGCGAGCACAAGCTCATGTTTTGTCACGACCGCGATCATGCCAAGGGCACCGCCGAGGGAAAGGGACCCGGTATCGCCCATGAAGACCATGGCCGGCGGCGCGTTGAACCACAAAAAGCCAAGGCCGGCGCCGACAAGCGCGCCGCAAATTACGGCCAGTTCGCCGCTGCCGGGCACGGGCGGCAAATGGAGGTAATCGGCAAAGCCGGCATGGCCGACGAGATAGGAAATGAGCCCGAAACTGCCCGCCGCGATCATGACCGGCACAATGGCCAGCCCATCGAGACCGTCGGTGAGATTGACCGCGTTCGACGAGCCGACGACGACCAGGGAGGCAAAGATCACAAAACCAAAGCCAAGCGGCAGAAAGGCTTCTTTCAGGAACGGAAACGCCACCATGCCGCGCAATTCCGGCGGACTGAATACCATCACCAGCGCCACCAGCGCGATGCAGATGGCGAACTGCAGGGCGAGTTTCGCGCGGCCCGACAGGCCCGCCGAGGACCGCTTTGTGACTTTGCGATAGTCATCGAGAAAGCCGATGGCACCAAAGCCCAGCGTGACGAGGAGAACCGCCCAGACATAGGCGTTCATAAGGTCCGACCACAGCAAAGTGGACACGGTCACGGCCGACAGGATCAGGAAGCCGCCCATGGTCGGCGTTCCGGCCTTGGTGAGGATGTGAGATTCCGGCCCGTCCGCGCGGATCGGCTGGCCCTCGCGCTGCTTGGCCTTGAGCCAGCGAATAAAGCGTGGACCGAACACGAAACTGATGACGAGCGCGGTCATCACCGCACCGCCGGTCCGGAATGTCAGATACCGAAAGACATTGAAAAGCTGGTGGGACTCACTCAGGGGCACCAATAGATGATAAAGCATAATCGTCAGGCCCCCTCGTTCCCGTTTCGGATAGACGCGGACTGCGGACCTGGCCCGGTTCCCCCCATGTCCACCCGATCCATCGAGTGTTTAAGACGCTTCGCGAGCAGTTCGTCAACAACGAGGCGCATGCGGCTGCCTAACGACCCCTTAACGGCGAGCACGTCCCCCGGACGGACCGCTTCAAGCAGGGGGCCGGCGAGTTGCCGGGAGTCCGGCGCCCAGTGCCCCCGGTGAGCGGCGGGCAAAGCCTCGAAGAGATGCCGCATCATGGGTCCGGCACAGAACACCAGATCAATTTCGCCGGTCACGACGGCCTCGGCGATTTCCGCGTGGAAGCGCGGGCTGTCGGGGCCGAGTTCCAGCATGTCGCCAAGCACCGCGATCCGCCGCCCGCCAGGGCCCGGCACGGTGCGAGACAGGGTCGAGAGCGCGGCGGCCACGGAGACGGGGCTTGCGTTATAGCTCTCATCGAGCAGCGTGATCGCGCCCCCGCTCCAAGGCAGGTCATGGCGGGCGCCCCGCCCCTCCCCGGCCGTGAAGGCGCCGAGTGCTTCGGCGGCCGGCGCCACATCAAGGCCGAGCGCGTGGACCGCGCCGAGGACCGCCACGGCGTTCAGGGCATGGTGCTGGCCGGCCACGGGCAGGCGCGCACCGCAGGAGACGCCGAAAATATCGGCTGTGAAAGCAATATGCGTGTCATCGCCCTCAACGGTCAGGAGCCGGGCGCCCGCTTCCGGCGCGGTCCCGAACATGAGGCGCCGTTCGATGCCGGCCTCGCGCGCGAGCCCGTCCAAAAGATCTGCATAGGGATTGTCTCGGTTGATGAGCGCGGCGCCGCCGGGCTCCACGCCCAGGAAAATCTCGGCCTTGGCCTTCGCGATGCCTTCAACGGACTCAAAATTTTCCAAATGCACCGCCTCGACCGTGGTCACGATGGCCGTATGGGGCCGCACAAGCCGCGTGAGCGGCGTGATTTCCCCGGCATGGTTCATACCGATCTCAAAGACCCCGAAGGCATGGTCGAGGGGCATGCCCGCAAGGGTGAGTGGCACGCCGATGTGATTATTGAAGCTTTTGGCCGGGGCATGGACGGAACCGAAGGACCCAAGCGCCAGACGCATCATTTCCGTACTGCCGGTCTTGCCGACACTGCCCGTTACGGCGGCAATCCGCGCGGCACTTTGGGCCCGGCGGGCGGCGGCCATCGCGCCAAGAGCTTCCAGGGGATCGGGGACAATCACGAGGGGCCTGTCCGGTGCGACGCCATCGGGCCGGCGGGAGACAAGCGCGGCCGAGGCGCCCGCCTCGAAGGCGGCGCCGACGAAATCATGGCCGTCGCGTTTGTCTTTCAAGGCAACGAACAGGGCACCGGAGGTGGCCAACCGGCTGTCGATCGATAGGCTGGACACGGACCAGTCGGAGGGCCCGTCAAGCCGGCCCTTGCAGGCCCGGACCAGGTCCTCCGCCCGCCACAGCGGCGTCGCTTGGCCGCGAATCCCCCCCCCGGACCGACCGTCAGCCATGGCGCTGTCCCCCGTTGCGATTTTCTTTTGCTTTCAAGCCCATAACGGCGCGCACGACCTGTGCATCGTCGAATGGCAGGACCGTATCACCGACGATCTGGCCCGTCTCGTGCCCCTTGCCGGCTATGACCAAAATGTCACCTTTCTCAAGACCCGCCACGGCAGCCGTGATCGCCTCTGCCCGGTCGCCGATCTCGGCCGCGCCAGGACATGCCGCCATGATCTGGGCACGGACCTCGGCCGGATCCTCCGTCCGGGGATTATCGTCCGTGACGAAAACCCGGTCACCAAGGCGTGACGCGACCGCCCCCATCAGGGGCCGCTTGCCTTTGTCGCGGTCCCCGCCGCACCCGAAGACAAGGTGAATGCGGCCCGCCGCGTGGGGCTTGAGAGCAATGAGAACCCGTTCAAGCGCATCCGGCGTGTGCGCATAGTCAACGAAAATGGGCGCGTCGCCCGGGCCGAGTGCTACACGCTCCATCCGGCCATGCGCACCCTCAAGCTGGGGCAGCCGATCCAGCACCGCCCTAAGATCAGCGCCGAGCGCGACCGCCAGGCCGACGGCAACGGCAATGTTTTCCGCCTGGAAAAGACCGAACAGTGGCACGGTTTTGGCCACCGGCTGTCCCTCCACATGAAAGGTCAGCCGCAATCCATCCGCCACGGGCTGCGTGTCCAAAAGCGCCAGATCCGCGTCCGGCGTGCCCACCGTGATCACGGCGCGGCCCAAGGCGGCCGTCCGGTCCCGGAAGATGGCGCCATCCGGGCTCGCCATATTGATCACGCCCGTGCCATCCGGGACCAGACGCTCCGTGAACAGGCGAAGCTTGGCCTCGCGATAGGCGTCCATGGAACCGTGATAATCGAGATGATCCCGGGTCAGATTGGTGAACCCGGCCGCGTTGACCGGCACGCCCTCAAGCCGGTCCTGGTCAAGGCCATGGCTTGAGGCCTCAAGCGCCAAATGGCTGATGCCCGTGTCGTGCAGGGCTTTGAGCACCTGGTGCAGGCGGGCGGGATCGGGCGTCGTGTGGGCCAGCGGCATGGGGCCGTGGGGCGTCACGACACCGAGCGTGCCCATGCTTGCCGCCGCATGGCCAAGGCCGGCCCAGATCTGGCGCAGGAACACAGCGACGGATGTCTTGCCGTTCGTGCCCGTGACGGCGGCAATGGTCTCCGGGCGGCCCGGATAGAGCCGGGCCGCAAGGCGTGCGAGGGTTTTGCGCGGCTCATTGGCACGCAGCACCGGAATGGGGAGCGTGCCGGGCACGTCGCGCCCTTTACGCACGAGGACCGCCGCGGCGCCGTTTTCGAGCGCGGACGGCAAAAACCGCAGGCCATCCGCATGGGTTCCTTCCAGGGCCGCGAAGATAAAGCCCGGTGCGATATCCCGGCTGTCGGCACTGATGCCCGAAACATCAATGCGGCTGAATGAGGAGGCCGCGCCTTGCGGGTCTTCGACGGTGACGTCCGGGGCGCTGTCCGCGCCATCGGGGGCGATAAGGTCGGTCAGCAGCGTCATCGGCCCCTGTCCTGTTGGTCTGGTGTTCCCGGTTAGCGCCAACCGCAGGGCGGTCAGTGCACGAAGGGCTTCGGCCCGGCCTGCCGCGCCAGTCTTGTTGGCCAGCCCTGCCAGCCAGCCCCGTTAGTTGGTGGCCGTGCGCTCGGACGGCATGGACAGGGCCGCGCGGCGCTTGCGCGTGTCCTTGTCCGGCTGCCCCGATCCGGCGCTCGACACCACGACCGGCGCCACGCCCAAAATCGGCGCCACCCGCGACACGATGTGCCCCACAACCGGGGCGGCGGTCCAGCCCGCCGTCGCGAAATTGAGCGTTTCTTCGCTCGGTTTGGGCTCATCGAGCACCACAAGCACCACATAGGCGGGGTCCTGCGCCGGAAAGACCCCCATGAAAGACGACAGCAGCGCCTTGCGGTCATAACCGCCGCGGCGAGCCTTTTCCGCCGTTCCGGTCTTGCCCGCGACCGGATAGCCGTCCACGTCGGCACGCTGGCCCGTGCCGTCGGCCACCGCCTCTCGCATCAAACGCAGCATGACGCGGCTGGTATGTTCCGTGATTGCCCGCGCGCATGGCCGACCATCGCCGGAGGCGCGCAGGATCGTGGGTGTCGGCAAACAACCGCCATTGACGAGCGCCGCTCCGCCGACGGCAAGCTGGAGCGGGGAAATGGCGATACCATGGCCGTAAGAGACCGTCATGCGCTGCAATTCACCCCACCGCTGGGGCACGATGGGTTTGGCGGTCTCGCGCAGCTCAAAGGGCGGGCGCTGCAACAGACCGAACCGTTCCAGATACGTGGTCTGGGTCTCCAGGCCCATGGCGATGGCCATCTTGGCCGTACCGATATTGGAGGAAAACTTGAAGATTTCGGGGACCGTCAGATAGCGGCCCTTGGGGTGGAAGTCATTGATCGTGTGCCGCCCGACGCGGATAGGGTGAGTTGCATCGAAGCCATCCCACAGACTGACCGTATGGGAATCAAGCGCCGAGGCAATCGTGAAGCCTTTCAAGGTGGAGCCCAATTCATAAACGCCGCCAACGGCCCGATTGAAGCGGTCCGCATCGTTTGCCGCCGACGGATCATTGGGATCGAAATCGGGCAGGGAAACAAGCGAGACCACCTCCCCTGATCGGGCATCGAGCAAAACCGCCGAGGCGCTGCGCGCCTGAAACCGCGCCATGGCCTTGGTCATCTCGTCATGGACGGCATGCTGCACCCGGATATCGACCGACAGGCGTACCGGCGCGTCGGCCTGGGTGCGCCCACGGATGACATCGTCAAAGGCCATTTCGACACCAGCGATGCCGCGCCCATCGATGGTGGTGTAGCCGAGAATATGCGCCAGGACCTCCCGATGGGGATAAAAGCGTTTGCGCTCATCCATGAACGCAATGCCCGGCAGACCGAGATTGTGCACATCGAAGCGCTGGCGCGGCGTCAATTCGCGCGCGATCCAGACGAACCGGCCGCGCCCGGACAAACGGGCGGTCAATTTGGGAACGTCGATGTCCGGCAGCACAGTGGCAAGGCGCCCGGCCGTGTCCGCGGCATCCCAGATCAAAAGGGGGTCGGCATAGGCGGCGAAGACGGACACGTCCGTCGCAAGCAGGACGCCGCGCCGGTCCAAAATGTCGGCCCTCGGCAGATCGGGCTCGGACCGTGCCGTGATAAAAGACAGATCGCGCGCGCCGGACGAGGCCAGATCGACAAGGCGCAACGTGATCAGACCGAACAGGGCAAAAAAGGCGAGCGCCACCAGAACGATCCGGTTGCGTCCCGCCTCGACCGCGGGCGATACGCCCAAGAGGCGCAAGCCGCCGCATTCGGGATCGGGTGGAATGAGCGTCGGGTCAAGCGCGGGATTGATCAGCACCGGTCCCGGGCGCGACGCCCGGCGACCCTGCCCGTTCCGGTTCCGTGTGCGGCGGGAGGCCCCGGCTCGGCCGGAGCGCCGCTTCGCCCACGGACGGAAAATCATCTGATCTCTCCGTCAGGATTGGTGGCGCCAGGCTTGGTGGCGGCGCCGGAGGCTGGAGTACGGCCGTTTTGACCAAGACTGCTTTGAGCAAGGCGCGCCTGAGCCGGCGCAACAGGGCGCACGGAGAGGATAAGGCGCGGCGCGGCGGCCACGGTGCCCTTGGCCACGACGCTGTCCCTGCCCCGCCGGGCGGGATCGAGGGCCGCGGCACGCGTGATCGGACGGTCCGCCGACTGCGGATCAAGGGGCGGCAGGGCATCTGCGGACAGGGTCGGCATGGCCACGATCTGGCGCGCTGCCACGGGCCCCATGTCCAGATGCTGGTCGGCCAGTTTTTGCAGGCGGTCCGGCTCCGTGCGCATGGCCCATTCCGCCTGCAGAAGACGTAAAGCCTGACGTTCCTCGGCGATGGCCACGGAGAGCACGCCGAGGCCCTTCTCAGCCTGGCGTGCTTCATGTTTGACCCCGTACAGCGCCGCGCAAATCACGGCAGCCAGACCGAAGAGGCCCTGGTTGAACCCAAACATCATGGCCTGTCGTCCTCCTCGATACCAAGCTGGGCCAAATCCTGCGCCCAGGCCGGGGCCGATGTACGCTGCGCGGCCCGCAACTTCGCGGACCGGGCACGGGGATTTGAGTCGACTTCCGCGTCGCCGGGGCCTTTGACCCCTTTGACCAGTAGACGGAAGGACGGCTCATCCCCCGCGGGACGGGGCGGTGCATGCCGCGAACCTTGAGGCGCGAGCCCGCAGCGGTGCGTCAGGAATGTCTTCACGATTCGATCCTCAAGGGAATGGAAAGAGACGATCACAAGCCGCCCACCCGGCGCGAGCAACCGCTCCGCCGCGCCGAGAGCCAGTGCCAAATCAAGCAGTTCGCCGTTCACGGCAATGCGCAGAGCCTGGAATGTCCGTGTGGCCGCATGGGCCTCGCCCCGGGGCGTCATGCCCAGCACCCCCTCCACCAGGCCCGCCAGATCGAGCGTCGTTGAGAAGGGGCGTTCCTTGCGGCGGGTTGCGATGGCCTTCACGACCGCGCCCGCGCGGCGTTCCTCGCCATAGCGGAACAGGATGCGGCGCAGATCGGCCTCATCGAGAGTGTTGACGAGATCGGCCGCGGTCGGACTGTCCGTGTCTTCCGCGCCGCCCATGCGCATGTCGAGCGGCCCGTCTCGCAAGAAGGAAAATCCCCGATCCGGATCATCGAGCTGTATGGAGGACACCCCAAGGTCAAGCACGATGCCGTCGAGGCTGTGCTCACCGGCCTCCTGGCACAGCCCCTCCATGGTGCCGTAGCGCCCGTGGGCCAGGATCAAGCGGCCGCCGAAGGCCTTGACCATCGGTGCGGCCGCCGCCAGGGCGGCCCCGTCCCGGTCGATGCCGATCACCTTGCAGTCCGCCTCGCCCAGGATGCCGCGCGCATAGCCGCCGCCCCCGAACGTGCCGTCCAGAAAGACGCCGCCATCCGTGGGCGCAATCAGCGACAGAACTTCTTCGAGCATGACGGGGATGTGCACGCCGGTCTGGGTCATGGTCGGCCTCCGTTTTTGACGCGGGGGCTGGCCGGGGCGGCGGCGCGGGGCGCGCCGTCATGACCCGGAGGAATAGTCGAGAGCGCCGAACCGCCAGGCTGCGCAGCCGGGGCGCCGCCGCCCAGGGCACCGAATTTCGCCCGCCGATCGCGCGCCAGGGACCGCGCCTCGGCGGCATAGTCGGCATAAAGCTCTGGATCCCAAATTTGAAATCGGCGCCCGAGCCCCACGAAGCTGGCCTGATCCCGGATCCCCGCGTGGCTCCGCAGGCCATCGGGCAGCATGATCCGGCCTTCCCGGTCGAAAGGCAAATCCACGCAAGACGCCAGGATGGACTGGGCGAAGGCATCCGCCTCGTCATCGAAGGGGTTGAACGCCCCTTCGAGCCGGTCGGCGATCTCCATCACCTTGTCCATGGTCATCGCCTCCAGACAGGCGTGGGTAAAAGAGGGAAACACCACCACGGACCCTGCGCCCTCGCTGCCGTCCCCGTTCAGCACCGCGCGGAACTTCGCCGGAACGGAGGAGCGTCCCTTGGCATCGACCCGGTTGGTCACGGTTGACAGAAACAGGCCCATGGCCGCCGTCCCCTTCAGCCGACGGATCGATCCAAACCGCTGGCCCTTGGTTTCGGAGCGGCTGGGGTGCCGACTCCGCGCTTGCCCATGTTTATGGGATGAGATGGGATAGCATGGGATCTGGTGGGCGTCAATGTACTTAAGAGCTGTTTGCCTTGCTTTCTTAAATGTAAAGCAAGAGTTAACAAATGGTTAACGCCGTATTCGAGCGATAAGCCTCTTTTCGGATTTGGTGCCTTTACTTGGGAGTTCAGCACCGGTCCAAAGTGAGGACTTTTTCACAATGGAACAAGTCTTCCATTTCCCCCATCAAAATGACCCTAAATGGCACATCTTATGGCCGGGACTTGGATACCGCCGGGATCGGACCATGGGGAGAAATTCCACGCCGCTACCATCCGCCC
>CAYYTT010000144.1:0-9772 GCA_964474635.1 uncultured Alphaproteobacteria bacterium
CTGCGCGGTGCCGGGCAGGAAGCCGGGCACATCCACAAACGTCACGATGGGAATATTGTAGCTGTCGCAAAAGCGCACGAAGCGGGCGGCGTTGCGGCTGGCGGCAATGTCGAGACAGCCGGCCAGCACCATGGGCTGGTTGGCCACGACACCGACGGTCGCCCCCTCCATGCGGGCAAAGCCGGTGACAATATTTTTGGCGAAATTCTCCTGGATCTCGAAAAAGTCACTCTCGTCCACGACCTTCAGGATCAACTCCTTCATGTCGTAGGGCTTGTTGGGGTTCGGCGGCACGAGGGTATCGAGGGACATCTCCAGGCGCTCGGCATCGTCGAAGCTCTCCCGAACGGGTGGGCGCTCCTTGTTGCTGAGGGGCAGGAAGTCGAAAAAGCGGCGCATCTGGTTGAGCGTGATGACGTCATTCTCGAACGCGCCGTCCGCCACGGAGGACTTCGACGTGTGGGTCACAGCGCCGCCGAGTTCCTCGGCCGTCACTTGTTCCTGCGTCACCGTCTTCACCACATCCGGGCCCGTGACGAACATGTAGGAGCTGTCCCGCACCATGAAAATAAAGTCGGTCATGGCCGGGGAGTACACGGCGCCGCCGGCACACGGGCCCATGATCACGGAAATCTGGGGGATCACGCCGGAGGACTGGACGTTGCGCACAAAGACTTCGGCGTAGCCGGCAAGGCTGTCGACGCCTTCCTGGATCCGCGCGCCGCCTGAGTCATTGAGACCGATCACCGGCGCGCCGACCTCCATGGCCTTGTCCATGACCTTGGCGATCTTGGCCGCGTGGGTTTCCGACAGGGATCCGCCGAACACGGTGAAATCCTGGGAAAACACGAACACGATGCGGCCGTTGATGGTGCCCCAGCCCGTGACGACGCCGTCCCCGGGCACTTTGGTATCGCCGATGCCGAATTCGACGGCCCGGTGCTCCACAAAGGTGTCGTATTCCTCAAAGGAGCCCTCGTCGAGCAGCACTTCGATGCGCTCTCGGGCCGTCAGCTTGCCGCGGGCATGCTGGGCATCAATACGAGCCTGTCCGCCGCCCAGGCGAGCAACGGCACGCTTGTCCTCCAGTTCGCGCAAAATCTCTTTCATTCCCCATAGTCCTTCCGCAGCGGGCCGTCAGTGCGGGGAGGCGGTTTGCGAACGGGCGCGGAACCGGCAGAGTTCTCCCTGGGACAAACCCCGTCATGAACACGCGCTGATCATAGCCGGCTCACCCTTGCCGTCCAATGAGCAGCCTCCGGCGCGGCCCGTGCCCGTTCTGGGACACGCCGCCTTTTGCCGGGCGTGCAACCGGAGGAGAAATCAAACCATGAGTGCAGGCCTGTTGATCGCCATCCCGGTCTTCGTCCTGGGCGTGTTTGCCTTTGCGGTTGCCCTGGGCTGGCTTGCCCCCCAGCGCCTGCCGGCAGAGGCGGACCTGCTCGCGCAGCTGGCGGAGCGTGAGCCCGATTTCCGGCCCGGGCTCCTTGCCATCGACACCGATCGGCGCGCGGCCCTTATCGCCCAGGCCGCTGGCGATGACACCCTCGTGGTCCGGGCGCTCGGGGACCGTTTGAGCGTGCACCGGGTCAGGCCGGGGCGCGGCGTGACCATTTCGTGCCCCGAGGACACCGTCCTTGAGATGCGCTTTCGCGATCTCACGCAGCCCACACTGAAAATCCGCCTCGCCGACCCCGAAACCGCCCGCCTGTTTGCCGCCCGCCTGTCGCGCTAACCCTCACCCCCGACCCAATTGTAGGACGCCTTGGCGGGCGGCGGAGATGGCGGGGGGAAGGCCGCCGATGAGGCCGATGGTGAGGGCGATGATCAGGCCGCTGATGGCCATTTGCGGGCCTACAGCGAAGGCAAAGACCACTTGGGTGAAATTACCGCCAAGGGTCGAGGCGCTGACCCCATCGAAGATGAGGTAGGCGGCCGCACTGCCCACCACGCCGCCGAGCCCGGCGAGCAGCAGAGACTCCATCAACGCCGCCACGAAAGCGGAGAACCCGCCAAAGCCGATGGCCCGCAAGGTCGCCATTTCCCGCGCCCGAGCGTCAATGGCCGTGTACATCGTATTGATAGCGCCGGCGAGAGCCCCGAAGGACAAGGTGATCGCAATGGCATAGCCGAACACGACAAGGGTCTGCAGGTTGGAGGACTGGCTGGCGTAATAGTCTTTCTCACTGCGCACGGTGAGTTTCAGCCTTGGATCGCCATCGAGATAGGCCTTGAAGGCCTCGATCAGGGCGGGATCGTCGCCGCCCAACTGGGCCCGGACGGTCTGCACGGTGGAGCCCCGATTGAACAGATTCTGCACCACGCCGAGATCGGCCCACAGTTCGCTTTCAAAAACGCTGCCGCCCACGGAGAAAACACCCACGACACGCCAGGACGTCGTGCCGAAACGCACCTCTTCTCCAAGGTCAAAACCGGAAAACTCCCGCAGGATACCCTCGCCCACAACGATTTCATTCGTTCCCGGATCGAACATGCGCCCTTGCGTGATGGCAAAGTCCGGCCGCAGGGACGGCCCCACTGGTCCGATGCCGCGCAAGGGCAGGTTCACCGGCGAGGCGTTCGAACGTTTGAAGCCGTTGACGATCACATAAAGTTCCGGAGACACGAGCGGCGTGCCGCCCGCATCGCGGACGACGCCCGGCGCCTCCTCCAGCAAGCGCTGTTGTTCGCGGCTGACGGCGCTGTTGATTTCCGCGTCCGCGCCGGAGCGGGTGACGAAGGCCACCGACGGTGAGCCCGTGCCCTTCACGGCGACGGCAAAACCATTCGAGACCGCCAGAAACGCGATCAAAACCCCCACCACGAGAGCCACCGAGAGCACCGTGGACAAGGAGGGCCAGAACCGTCCGGGCAGGGTTTGGAGCGAGAGGGCCATGACCGTGCTGGCCTGGCGAAGCATGCTGGACATGGACTTTACTCCCGTCCCAGGGCGGCAATGATGCTGAGGCGGAAGGCCATGGCGACGGGAATGGCCGCCGTCAGGAAGGCCAGCGCGAAGATGTAGCCCGCGCCGCTGATCAGTACCGTGTTGGTGAAGGTCAGATTGGTGAAAAAGCCGCTGCCTTCGCGCAGGGCCGTGATGGCCCCGACCGATGCCAGCAGGCCGAGACCCCCGCCGACAACCGCGAGAATCAAGGTTTCGAGAAACACGATCCGGCCGATGCGCAGGCCCGTGAACCCCAGGGTCTTCAGCACGGCGATTTCCTTGGTCCGCTCCCGGATGGCCCCCGCCATGGCGTTGCCGACGATCAGCAGGACCGTGACGAAAGCTGCCGCCGTCACCGAACCGATGATCAGCCCGATATTGCCGATCTGGGAGATGAACGCGGCCTCGAAGGCGGCCAGGGTCGTCGTTTTCGTCTGATAGGGGGAGTTGGCGAACTGGGTATCGATGGCCTCGATCACACGCTCGTTTACGCTCGGTGCTGTCGTGCGCACCACGATGGTGCCGACGAGATCCTTGGAAAAGCTTCGTCCCTCATTGAGATAGTCGAAGTGGAAGAACACCTCGTCCGTGCCCGTCTGGCGTTCCCGGCCGTCATAGATGCCGCGGATCGTGAAGGGCCAGCTGCGCGAGCCATCCGCCTTGGTCCAGATATTGGTCTGCAGCGGGATGGTATCGCCCACGGACCAGCCATACCGCTCTGCGATCGCCCGGCCCACGAGCAGCCCCGTGCGATCGGCCAGGAAGGCAGCCTTCTGGTCCTCGGGCAGAACATACTCATCATAAATGTCTAGATAGGTTTCCGGGTCCACGGCGAAGACCAGCAGGAAATTGCGCGGCTCCTGATAGTACCCGCCGAACCACTGGGCATAGCTGACAAGATCGACGCCCGTCAGGGTCTCAATCCGGCGGACATAGGCAATGGGCAAGGGCTGGGTGAAATTGATCTTGTTGGAGACGACCAAGCGGTTATCCGCAGCCGTGTCCGCGTCCGCGTTGATGGACTCATTGAAACTGGTCAGGACGCCAAAGATCAAAAAGGCGACAAAAATTGCCAGGAGCAAGAGCATGGTCCGGAAGGTCTTCCGGAACAGGCCATTCAGGACGAGGCCGAAATCCCTCATGGCTTCAGCTCCCGTTCCTCGAACCGCCCCTTGTCAAGATGCAGCGTGCGCCGCGCGAAGGTGGCGGCCTCGGGGTCGTGGGTCACCATGACGATGGTCTTGCCGAGTTCCCGGTTCAGCCGCTGCAGCAGGGTAAGGATATCCTGGCCCGTGGCCCGGTCCAGGTCCCCGGTCGGCTCGTCGGCCAGGATCAGTTGGGGATCGGCGATGACCGCCCGCGCAATGGCGACCCGCTGCTGCTGACCGCCCGACAGTTCACGCGGCTTGAAGCGGGCCCGTTCGCCAAGGCCCACGAGATCGAGCGCCGTCGCGACGCGGCGTTTGCGGTCCCCGCCGCCGAGTTTCGTCAGCAGGAGGGGGATCTCCACATTCTTCGCCGCGCTCATGGTCGGCATCAAATTGTAGAACTGAAAGATGAAACCCACATGGGCCGCGCGCCAGGCGGCAAGCTGGCTTTGCCCCAGCGCATCGATGCGCGTGTCCTCGAAACGGACCGAACCGCTGTTGGGTTTATCGAGGCCCCCGAGCAGGTTGAGCAGCGTGGTTTTTCCCGACCCGGACGGTCCCATGATGGCAATGAAGTCGCCCTTGGGGATGGTCATGTCGAGACCGTCAAAGATCGTCACCGTTTCTTTGCCGCGCGTGTAGGTCTTTGTGACGCCGTCCAGGGCGATCAGGGCCTCACCGTGCAGCGCCGGCGCCTCGCCGCCCGCGGCGTGGGGGTCCAGCTGTTCGATATCCGTCATGGGGGTCTCCCGTCCTGGGCCGAAAATCTCGGCGCGCGGATGTTCGCTCACTCAAGGGAAAAGGTCACTTTGGCCGCCATCTCCGGCAGGATCCGCGGATCAAGCCGGTCAAAACCCACTCTCACCTGGATCGTCGCCCGGTCCCGATTGGCCGTTGGAATAATGGCGATCACTTGGGCTGGAAAATCGACGTCCGGATAGGCATCCAGCACGGCCGTGGCGGACTGGCCAGGCCGGATGTTCTGGATCTGGCCTTCATTCACGTCGACTTCGATTTCAAGGGAGTCCATATCGACCAGGGTATAAACACCGGTCCGCGTGAACCCTCCGCCCGCGGATGTTGGCGAGATGATTTCGCCCACTTGGGCGTTCTTATCGATGATCACGCCGGAAAAGGGCGCGCGCACCGCAAACCGGTCGACGAGTTCGGCCTGGCGTTCCGCCGACACCCGCGCCACCCGTGCTTCGGCGCGTGCGGCCTCCAGCCGTGCGGCAAGCCCGTTGGCCCGCGCCCGGGCAAGGTCGAGATCGGCGCGGGAGGAGAAGTTCCGCTCCGCCAGATCCTGCGCCCTGGAAAGGGCCGCCCGGGCCTCGCGCAGATCGGCTTCGATGGCCGACGCATTGGCGTCCTGAACGGCCGCTCGGGCCTCGGCCAGTTCCAGGTCAAGTTCGGCCAGACGACTGTCGAGGCGCGCCAGGATCTGGTCTTTCTCGACCCGCGCCCCTTCCTCCACATAAACCTCCACGAGGCGGCCCGTCAGTTCGGCCGAAACCGTGGCCCGGCGCCGCGCCACCACATAACCGGAGGCAATCAGCCCCCGGCTGCGCGGCACCACGGGGCCCTGGGGCCCAGGCCCGGGAGTGGCCCGGGCAGGAGTAGTCTGGGCGGGATTGGTCTGGGCGGGATTGGTCTGGGCGGCAGGACCGGTGCCCGGCGCGCGCACCGGCGCCGACGAGGCTCCGCCGGCGCTTTCGCTGCCCGCTGTGGAAGAGCCTGCGCCATCGGATGACAGCGCACGCTGGGCCAGACCGGCAAGATCGGCGCGAAAGATGTAAAGACCAGCACCGCCGGCCAGGATCAGGGCCAACAGCAAAAGGAGGATGCCCCCAGGCCCTCGGCGACCCGTGGGCGCGCGCCGCGCCGTTTCATCAATGGACAGGGATCGCAGGAGATCCGACTTTTCATCCGCCATATGCGTGTCCCCATGCCCGCCGCGCGAAGTGATCCTCACAACTAGCTTTGCAGCACAAAGTGATTTGTATCAACCTTCGTCTTTTCGAACTGTAGCACCCCCCGCAACCCCGTCACAGAGAAGGCGTCTTCCGCGTCAGGCGCACCAGCCCCGTCACACCCGCGCCGTGGCCGGGCTGCGCGGCCTCCTGGGCTCTTCTCGGCGCGCGTCTGCGCGAAACGACATGCGGCGTGCCTGCGCCGGCTTCAAAACAATCACCACGTTTGGCACCACGTTTGGCACCACGTTTGGCACCACGTTTGGCACCACGTTTGGCACCACATTTGGCTGGTCGCGCCGTGCCTCCTAGCTGGCCTCGACCGCGCGGGTCTTCACACCGACCGATGGGGCGGCGAGCGCGCTTGCCGCGTAAAAATATCGTGCCGCCGCGGCGACAAGAACCACCGCCAGACCGGCACCGCCATAGGCGGCACCGATAAAGGCCGTCAGCCAGTCGAGATCCGGCGCCTGCCAAGCCTTCAGTACCAGGAGCGCCACACTGGCGGCATACCCCGACGCATCGGCAAGATAGATCAGGAAACCGGCCGTGGCCGAGATCCGCACCGCCGCGATCAGCCGGTCGAACAGCATCGCATTGAACGGGGTGTAGGCGACATAAAGGCCTGCCCCGGACAGGATCATCCAGGCCATGGGCCCCAGAACGCCCATTTGAAAGGCCGCCGTTGACACCGCGATCACAGCGGCGCCGACGATAACGGTTCCATGCATGACCATCAGGGCACGGCCGTTATCCCGGATCAGCATCATGGTCCCGAGGACAATCAGCGCCAGGCCGGCGATGGGAATCTCACTTAAAGCAAAGACCGCCGGCACGTCGCCGAGGCCAACGGCGGCCCACAATTCAGCGGCAAAGGTATCGCGCAGATCCCTCAGGACCGTGAAGAGCACATAAGCGGCGACCAACAGGCCGATGCCCACCCCGTGGCGCGCCATGAAGCCGGCCCGGGAGGGATGGGCCATGGGCTGGCGACGCGTCCGGGCGTGCTCGTCAAGGGGATCGGGCGGAGGCAATCGGGTAAGGCCCCACACGGAGACGATCAGGAGCGGCATGAACACGGCCCCCGTCGCGGCCGGCATCCAAAGTTCGGTGACGCCGGCATGGGCGATCAGGGCCGCGCCGACGGCCTTTACCGTACCGGAGGACACGATAAAGCTGGCGCACAGCATGGCCCCAAGCAACTCGGTCGTGCGCCGCCCCTCAAGATAGGCGAACACCAGGCCCCAAATGAGACCAAGGGGCAATCCGTTCAGAAACAAGAAGATCGGTTTCAGGATCGGCGGGGCCAACGCGAACCCGACAAGCGCCGCCCAGGACATACCGATCAGCATCAAGATCAACAGGCCGCGTCCCTCTCGCTTGTTTTCCGATACGATCTTGATGCCAATGACTTTCGACAGGGCGTACCCAAACACCTGGGCGATCACGATGACAAGCTTGAAATCAACCTCGAAGGGCCAGTCCGCCATGGCCTCAAAACGGGCCGCCGCGAAGGGCTTCCGGAAGGCGTACATGGAAAAATACGCACAAAAGGCCGCTGTCCCGGCAAACACGACGAAGGGCAAACCGGCAGGGTGTGAACGGGAGAGCAAGCGGTCCATGGCAAGCCTTCATCGCAAGAGGGCTCACGATGGCGGCGCGGCCCGATTGTGGATCACCTGGACGGCATGGGGATCGCGCCCTTGGGCAATCCAGGCGGTCATCTCCGGTAGCACAAGCCAAAAATCGGCAATGGTTTCAATAAGAACATGGGGGCGATGGGAAACCGGCGCCGCGATAAAGCCGGCGCAGACCCGCTCTATGGCGGCGGCCCTGTCCCGTGCCGGCATGGCAAGCCAGGTGTTCCGGTCAAGGCCGACGGCCGCGCCGGAGGCCACGACCGCGACCGTCCAGGCGCCCGCGTTTCGCCCGGCGGCAATCCCAATGCCCGTGTCATCGACGACGATGGCGGCCTTTGCCGGCCATCGCCCCATGCCCTCAAGGGCCCTCCAAATCTGGAAGGGCGCGGGCCGTCCCTGGGCGACGTCATCGGCACAAAGAACGATATCGGGCGTAAAGCCTTGCGCCGCTGCGAGGGGGCGCAGGCGCGCCATCACGCTGCGCCCATATCCCGATGTGGATCCAAGCGGCACCCCCGCCGCGCACAAGGCATGGGACAAGTCCGCTGCGCCCGGAACAAGATCGGATGTGTCGGCCACCACCGACACCATTGCGGTTTCGAACGCCGCAAAGAGGGCGTCCAGATCCTCCCCGTCCGGAACACGCCCATATCCCGCCACGAAATCCGCCCGGAGGGTCGGCTCACGGAGCAAACGGTCCAGATGATCACGCTTTGAGCGGCCCATATCGCGCCGGATGAGCGCCTCCTCCGCCGCGAGGCCGAACTGCCCAAGGGCCCGTGCCATGGCCAGGACCGGCGCACGGCAGCCGAAATCGATGACGGTTCCGGCCCAGTCGACGATGACGGCCTGGAGCGTCAGGCTCACAGGCGCAAGGCCCGTTCAGGGCCGAAGATCCCCGCGATGACCTCCTCGGCGATGCCGAAGGCGGCGCTCATGCCGGCCCCCGTGGTGACGACGACGGCATGGACACCCGCTTCGACCTCTTCGTGGATCCACTCGCGGCCTGGCGCATAGGCGTAGGTTCCCGTCCACCGCTCCGCGACCGCAGGGGGCGCGGTTCCCGTGGCCGCCTCGAACTCGGTCAGTACGAACTGGTCCACAGCCTCGCTTGAGAAGGGATCGAGCGTGTCGCCGTAGTGATGGCTATCGCCAAGCACCAGGCTGCCGTCGGCGCTTTGCACCGCGATCAGATGGACGCCATTGCGGCGATAGGCCGGTTGCTCGGTCTCCAGGACCGACACCAGATCCTGCGCCCCTGGCAGGCCCTGATAACCGGCATAGCGCGCGATCCCCAAATCCGACATCACCGCCGGCCCCATGGCCCGGCCGAATGGCTGGGTTCTGAGCATCTGCAGCTTGCATCCGGTCACCCCATATCGGGCCGCCAGGGACGGAAAGAAATCCGTCACGGTGCGGCCCACACAAACGATGGTGCGATCGGCCGTCAGATGTCTTTGGGCCGTCTCGACACGCCCGCTATCGATGCGCCGGACCGCCTCCCCCCAAAAAAACCGCACGCCATGGATCTGTTTGAGCCAGCGGCTGAGCAGGGGGAGGGCATCGCGGGCCTCGATCCGAAGCTCCCAGGGGCTCAACAGAACGGCCGAGCAGGATCCAACCGGCACGCCCAACGCGCCGATCTGGGCGTCAAGGGGCGAAACCAGCCGGCAGCCCTCGCCCATTTCCGTGTCGAGAAAGGCCTCAAGCACCCGCGCCGCCTGCGGTCGACGCGCGATGACGGCAAGGCTGCGCTGGAGGATAGGGATGGCGGCTTGAGGGCACACCCGGGACCAGATATCCCGGCTGCGCCGGCACAGACCCCAGAACGCCCCCCGCGCCTGGCCGGTGACCGTGATCAGGCCGAAATTGCGCACGCTCGCGCCCACGGCATGACTGTCCTGTTCGACAACGGTCACCCGGGCGCCGGCCCGCGCGGCCGCGTAGGCATGGGCCAGCCCCAAAATTCCCGCACCGATGACGACAACATCCGCTGCCCCGACCGGCGCCGGTCGCGCTTCTTCCATGACGGCTTGACCCCCGGATCAACACCCATATCGCGCACGC
>CAYYTT010000145.1:0-5691 GCA_964474635.1 uncultured Alphaproteobacteria bacterium
GGCTCGAAGGCCTCGCCCAGGTCATCGGCCGTGATCAGACGATCAAGATGCGCGACCCAACTGGCATAGATCAGCCCCTCCGGCCGGTTCCGGTCGAAGCTGGCGTCCCAGTCCTCCAGCAACTGGCGGGCCTCCCGGGCCGGCCCCGTCGGTGCGCGTGCATCAAGCAGGAAGGGCAGCAGGGCTCTTGCACGCAAGGACACGGTATCCGCCTGGATGTCCTGGAAGGTAGTGCTGGTGTGCTGATCGTAGAAATCGAGCGCGTCGTGGATGCGCCGGGCCCGTTCCGTGTAGGCCCAGTCCTCGGTCAGGCTTGTCTTGAAATCGTCCGGAACGATTTGGTTGTTGGCCGTTACGATGCGCCCGCTCGCAGGGTTTTTGACGAACGGCAGAGCTTCATAGGGTACATAGCCCTGCCACTGCGTTGTGCTGTCAGAGCCGTCGACGGGCGCCCGGCCCCTGGTTGGATGGTCGGGCCGGCGCAAGGGCACTTTACCCGGCGCGAGATAGCCAATGGTGCCGCCGGCATCGGCATAGACGATGTTCTGCATGGGCCCAATGAAAGAGCGCCCGGCCGCGACCGCATCCTCATAGGACGCCATTGTCATCAGCTCAAGGACCGTGGACATGCTCGTGTCCGTGTCCTCAAGCAGGGTCCAGGCCAGGGAGACTTCCTGATTGTTTGCGCCCAGGCTGGCATACCGCGTATAGCGCTTGGGCATCACGGGGCCGTAGCGCGTGCTCTTTAAAGTAAGGCGGACCGATTCGCCGCCCCGCACGTCGATCATGGTCGTACGTTGACGAAAGTTTTCGAAGTCGTCGTCGATCCGGTACTGGCCCGGATTGTCCGGATTGACCGTGACCACATAGAGGTCCTGGATGTCAGGGCCGGTGTTCGTGAAGGCCCATGCCGCCTGGGCGTTCCGGCCCAGGAGCACCCCGGGCATCCCCGGCAAGGTGGCCCCGACGATGGACCGGCTGGGCCCTGGGGCGGGGAAGGCGAGGCGGGCCAAATACCATATCCCCGGCATGCTGGTGCGCAGGTGCGGATCATTGGCAAGGAGCGGCGCGCCGCTTACGCTGCCGGCTCCGGAGACGGCCCAATTGTTGGAGTTGTTGGCCGACGCGCCGTCGAGCGCCTGGCGCCCTTCCATGCCATTGAGGCCGGCCGAAGGGGCCAGGCCGCCCGAAGAATCCAGGGCGCCGAGGGGCCCAAGGGGGCCCGGCGGGGCATTGGGGTCACGGGGCGGCGCGACGGGCTCGCGGGGCTGGGTTTCGAGGCCCAAATCCACGCGATCGAGCGAAATGAACCGCTCCGGTCCGGGGGGATCGAGATATTCGGAGGCTTTTTCCTGGCCCAATACCGCTTGAAAGCTCGCACGCTGAAATTCCGCGCCCGCATTGAGGCTCAAGGACAGGCCCATGAGTTTCAGGATGGCCAGGCTGTCCTGGGGGCGCCAGGGCTCGGGCGCCGTGCGGAGCAGTATGAATTCCGGCGGGACCCGGAATTGCGGATCTTCGATGACGGCATTGACACCGCGAGCATAGGCCTCGAGCGCTCTGCGGGTATCGGCCGGCAGATCGTCCAGGCTGCGCTGGGCGGCGCCGGCCAAATCGATGGCACGGAAGAAAACATCCGTGTTCAGCGTGGCCTCGCCGAGAAGCTCCGACAGACGCCCTTGGACGGTTCGCCGGTTGAAGGTCATCTGCCACAGGCGGTCCTGGGCATGGGCATAGCCGAGGGCGAAATGAACCCCGTCGGAGGTGTCCGCTTCGATGCGGGGAATGCCATAAGTGTCGCGGGCCACAAGGGCATCGCCCTCAAGCCCGGAGACGGTCCGCTCGCCCTCGGTCCAGGGCAGGGAGGCGCGCATATAAACGGTGGCGACGGCACCGACGATCAAGGCGAGGGATAGGACCAGCAGGAGTAAGACGCCGGTCCATTTCAAAATACTCCTCAGCACGCCTTCGCCCCCTCTTCCCACCGGTCAAGCAACTGGTTTCAATGCTCTTCGGACACGCGCGTCCGGGCGATGCATGGAACCATGCCTCCCCCGGTCCGGCAACTGAGCAGCAGCAGGAGGCTTCCCGTGGGCAAATCCGTCGCGTTTTTAGGTCTTGGTGTCATGGGATTCCCCATGGCTGGCCATCTCGCCGTAAAGGGGTATGAGGTCACGGTGTACAATCGCACCGCCGAGACGGCCAAGCGTTGGACCAATCTCCACCGCGGCGCGAGTGCCGCCACGCCCCGCGACGCCGCGGCCGGCGCCGACGTGGTGTTCGCGTGCGTCGGCAAGGACGAGGATGTGCGGGCCGTGTGCCTGGGCACGGACGGGGCCTTTGCCGGCATGGCGGCCGGCGCCGTCTTTGTCGACCACACGACCGCGTCTGCGGAGCTTGCGCGCGATCTTGCCGCCCAGGCCGAGGCCCACGGGCTAGGCTTTGTTGATGCGCCCGTCTCGGGCGGTCAGGCGGGTGCGGAAAATGGCGCGCTCACCATCATGTGCGGCGGGACGCCGGCGGATTATGCGAAGGCCGAAGCCCCGCTTGGCGCTTATGCCAAAATGTTGCGTCTCATGGGCCCGGTTGGGGCGGGCCAGCTCACCAAGATGGTCAATCAGATTTGTATTGCCGGCGTGCTGCAGGGCCTCGCCGAGGGTGTGCATTTCGCCAAATCCGTCGACCTGGATGTGGACGGGGTCGTCGACGTGATTTCCCAGGGCGCCGCCCAGTCCTGGCAGATGGACAACCGCGCCAGCACCATGGCGCGCGGGGAGTTCGATTTCGGCTTCGCGGTCGACTGGATGCGCAAGGATCTCGGCATTTGCCTCGAGCAGGCCCGCGACAGCGGCGCCCGCCTGCCGCTGACCGCGTTGGTGGATCAGCTTTACGGCGAGGTGCAGGCCATGGGGGGCGGGCGCTGGGACACCTCAAGCCTCGTTGCGCGCCTTGAGGCCTTCAAGGGCAAGTGAGCGACTGGAACTCATCCGTACACGGCATGTATTATGTGGAGCGCCCGGGGCGCGGGGGCCGCGCGGCTTTCCCGCCCCCCGCGCCATGGACCGTTCAAATCCGCCGGTTTTTGCCTTCCCAATAGGGTTCGCGCAGTTTGCGTTTGAAGATCTTGCCGGAATCTTCCCGGGGCAGATCATCGTGAAACTCGACCACCTTCGGCACTTTGTAGGACGCAAGGTGTTCGCGCAGATGGGCCTTCACGTCGCCTTCCGTCAGGTCCGCGCCAGGGGCCCGCTGGATGCAGGCGCACAGGGCTTCGCCGAAATCCTCATCCGGGATGCCGAAGACGGCGCAGTCGGCAACGCTCGGATGGGCGATCAGCACGCTTTCGATTTCCGCCGGATAGATGTTGACGCCGCCGGAGATCACCATGTCATTGGCCCGGTCGCATAGATATAAAAATCCGTCCTCGTCCAAATAGCCAATATCGCCCACGGAAATGAGGCCGCGCTTTTCCGACCGGGCCCGCTTGGCATCATCGCCGTGATAGGTGAAATCGGTCCCGCGCAGCAGTCGGCAGAACACCTCGCCGGGCACGCCCACGGGCTGGTCCTCGCCCTCCTCATTCAGCACACGCAGTTCAACGCCCGGCATAGCCTTGCCGACCGAACCCTCATGGGTGAGCCATTCCTCGGCCGTACAGAACACCACCGAGCCCACTTCGGTGGCGCCGTAATACTCGTGCACCACCGGGCCCCACCATTCGATCATGGCGCGTTTCACATGGGCGGGGCAGGGCGCGGCGGCATGGACGACGAATTCAAGGGTGCTGACGTCGTAACGGGCTCGTACATCCTCGGGCAGTTTCAGAAGACGGACGAACATGGTGGGCACGGTCTGGATGTGCGTGACCTTGTGCGTTTCGATGAGGTGCAGGAATTCCTCGGGCTCGAAACGCGGCATCAGGACGATCTCTTCCATCTCGTGGACAATCGTCAGCAGGGCATAGGCATTGGGCGCCGAGTGATAAAGCGGGGCCGGAATGATGGTGCGCCCGCCCGGTCGCAGGCCAAAAGCCCGATTAATGGTTTCATAGAGGAGAGCCATCTGATCGGGCGTTGCGGGGGTGCGCCGAACGCCCTTGGGCCGCCCCGTGGTGCCGGAGGTGTAGATCATGGAGCCGGGCGCGGCGACCTCGCGCGGCGCCATGGGCTCAAAGCGCGAGAGCCAGTCGTGCCAGCCGTGCCGGCCTGCGGGGATCTTTGTCCGCGCCGGATCAATGCCATAGGCGGCCGCGATTTCGGGCGGTGTTTCGACCACGAAGACGGCCACCGTATTCGGAATGCCCGCCGCGATGCCCGCCAGCAGATCGGCATGGACGAGAAGCGCCTTGGCGCCGCTGTTTTCCAGGATGTAGCCGGCCTCTTCGGCCGTGTAGTGCCAATTGATCGGAACCGCATAGGCGCCGAGCATATTGGCCGTCAGGGTCGCCTCGAAGAACGGAAAATCGTTCCGCATAAAGATCGCAATGGCGTCTCCGGGCACAAGCCCGACTTGGCTCTCAAGGCCCGTCGCCGCCCGTGCGGCCCGCTCCATAACCTCAAGGACCGGCGCGTGCCGGTCACCGCTGATAATCCGCGCCGTTGACATGGGCATCCTCCCACCGCTTGGTTTTGATCAAGTCTTCTTAACCATGCAGTGTGCGGCGCCTTTACCCTCTCGGCAAGACTGGGGCGAGCAGGCGGGCCGGATGCCCGCTCAGCCAGCCGCCATGGTGCGCAGCCCCTGGAGTGCCAGTTCAAGCCCCTTGGGCGGGGCGGTATCGGGAAAAACCGCATAGATTGGCGTGTCGAAAGGGGCGGCGCTCTCCACACGGAACAGGCGCTCCTCCGCTACGGGGCCCGCGACAACGGGCTCGGGAAAATAGCCTGAGCCGCCCAGTGCCAGCACGCTATCGACCGCGAAGGCGCCGAGATTGGTCTGGCGGCCCGACAGACTGATGTCGGGATATTCCGCAAGGTGAAATTTCTGAAATCCTGGGCCCCAGTCCACGAACACATAGTCCGGGTCCGCTGGGCCGCCGGTGTCCGGCCGTGTGGAGACGAGCACCAGGGTTTCGGTAAAGAGCGGCTCGATGGTGAAGCCGTTCATATGCTGGGGGTCGAACATGACGCCCACATCGAGCATGCCGTCGCCGAGCAGGCGCAGCAGCATCTCGCTGCCATGGGCCTCCGCGCGCAGCGCATGGGTGGGGGCGTTCTCCCGCATCCAGCCGAGCCAGCGCACCAGATAATTTCGCCACAAGGAATAATGCCCGCCAAGCCGGATCTGATCCTCAAAGCCCTCCGGCAACGCCACATCCAGCATGGCCTGGTCCCAGACCTGTTTCATGGACTGGGCGTAGCGGTGGAATTTGTGGCCCGCCGCCGTGAGGCGCGCGCCGCCGCGCCCCCGGTCGAAGAGTTTGGCGCCGATCTGGGTCTCGAGTGCCTGGATGCGCAGGCTCACGGCGGCCTGGGACAAGTCCAGCCGTTCCGCCGCCCTCCCGAAACTGCCATGGGCGACAACCTCCAGGAAGGTTCGGGACTGGAGAATGTCGCTCGTTCCGCCGGCCGGTTTGGTGCCGTTCTGGGACTTGTCGGAGGTGTGGGACTTCTCGCCGTTGCGGGCCTTCATTGCGCGCTCGCTCTTGGTTTTGGCCGCCGCCGGCGCCCCGGCTGGGGTTTTGGCCGCCGC
>CAYYTT010000145.1:5791-9745 GCA_964474635.1 uncultured Alphaproteobacteria bacterium
GGCGCCCCGGCTGGGGTTTTGGCCGCCGCTGGCGCCCCGGCTGGGGTTTTGGTCGCCGCCGGCGCCCCGGCTGGGGTTTTGGCCGCCGCCGGCGCCCCAGTCGGGACCGCCATCGCGGTCCCCCGTTGTCTCATGTCCATCCGGATCCCTCAATCAGACCAATGGGTTGCCGGCGCGCCCGATGCGCCAGCGGTTGTGGAGTGCTTTTTCTTGACCGCCCGAAACGGCTCTTGTATTAAAAATACTCATAGCAGATCGATTGTGATCAGTTTTATGGGGGCTAGCCGTGACATTCCAACCGCAGGCCATCGCGCCATCCTCGACCATCAGCGAAGCCGTCAGCTTCGACGCCATCGCCGAGCGTATGGTCCCCCTGGCCCGGCTGGACGCCGAGCAAGATCGCCTTGCGGACAACTTCCGCTCGGCCGACCCCTATCCCCATCTGGTGCTCGATGGCTTTTTTGATGCGGACATTCTGCGCCGCGTCGGTAACGCCTTTCCAAAAGCCGGAAAGCGGGATTGGATCCGGTGGGATACGGAGAATGAAATCAAGCAGACCTCGCGCGGGATCTGCAGCCTGGATCCGTTCACGCAGCTTTTGTTTCTGCAGCTGAATTCAGAGCCCTTCATCAAACGGATCGAAGCCATCACGGGCATGACTGGCCTTGTCTGGGATCCCATGTTTTGCGGCGCGGGGCTTCATGAATCTTTCGCGGGCGGCTGGCTCAACATGCATGCGGACTGGACCAAGCACCCCGAACTGCCGCTGGTGCGCCGCCTGAACCTGATCATCTATTTGAACGAAGACTGGAACCCGGAATGGAACGGAGCGTTGACGCTCCAGGATCCGGATGACGCCGAGCGATCTGTTCAGGTCGTTCCTGAATTCAACCGGGCGGTCCTGTTTCCGACCACGGATCGCACCTTGCACGGCTTTCCCGAGCCGATCCGCTGCCCCACGGATCGCTCGCGCCGCTCCATCTCCGTTTACTATTGGAGCGCCGATCCCGACGCGATGCAGGATGCGACCTATATCAAGTGGATGCCGGGCAATGGCGACACGCGCCTGCGTGCCCTGATGCGGTCCTTTGTGCCGCCGGTGATGATCCGCGCGGCGCAGGCCCTGCGCCGTTGATCTGCGCGCGGCGCAGGTCCTGCGCCCTTGATTGGGAGGTGATCGTTCGACCACGCATCATCGACACATAATCAGTTTAGGCCGTTTCCCCCATAAACGGCCGCACTTGGCCGGTGTCCCCCCCCTCGCACCGGCCTTTTTTTACGTGTGCACTCTTTACATGCGCACTTTTTATGGGGGCATTGGCGAGGCGGAAACGTGTTCGCGCCCCCTTGAGACTGCCAAACCGGTCGCCATGGGTATGGTGGCTCAGACGCTTTGCGCCGTGTTGGTCCGCTGCCTGATCGCGGCACGGTTTGAGCGCGTTATCCTTTCAGGCCGCGCAGTGCTGGCGGGGTCAGCCCGCCAGTTTTTTCGCCGCCTCCACCGCGTGGTAGGTGAGAATGCCGTCGGCGCCGGCGCGCTTGAAGGAGAGGAGGGTTTCGAGCACCACCTTCTCCCGGTCGAGCATGCCGGCGGCGAAGGCGGCCTCCAGCATGGCATACTCGCCGGAGACCTGATAGGCGAAGGTGGGTACACTGAAGGCGTCCTTCACGGCACGGACCACGTCGAGATAGGGCAGGCCTGGCTTGACCATGACCATGTCCGCGCCTTCGGCGAGGTCGAGGGCAACCTCGCGCAGGCCCTCGTCCACATTGGCCGGGTCCATCTGATAGGTCTTCTTATCGCCGCGCAGCACGCCCGAGGAGCCGATGGCATCCCGGAACGGCCCGTAATAGCCGGACGCATATTTGACCGCATAGGACATGATCAGCACGTCCATATGCCCCTCGGCCTCCAGGGCCTGGCGCAGGGCGCCGATGCGTCCATCCATCATGTCCGACGGGGCGATGACCGTGCAGCCTGCCTTGGCCTGCACCAGGGTCTGTTTAACGAGCACATCCACGGTCTCATCATTGAGGATGCGGCCATCCTCGCTCAAAAGACCGTCATGGCCGTGGGACGTATAGGGGTCGAGCGCCACATCGCACAGCACACCGATTTCGGGTACGGCATCGCGGATCGCGCGGGTTGCCCGGCAGACGAGATTGTCCGGATTGTAGGCCTCTTCGCCTTTTTCGGTACGCTTTGATTTATCGGTAAACGGAAAAAGCGCCAGGACCGGAATGCCCAGATCGGCGGCCTCCCGGGCGGCCTCGACGGCCTTGTCGACGCTCTTGCGGGTCACCCCCGGCATGGTCGGCACGGGTTCGGTGGTGTTCTCGCCCTCGATGAGGAAGATCGGCCAGATCAGATCGTTGGCGCTCAAGGCGTTTTCGCGCACGAGGCGGCGTGACCAGTCCTGGGCCCGGGTGCGGCGCATGCGGGTGGCCGGAAACGCCGGTGAGGGGGTGGCCATACGGGGCATGGAGGAAAGCGGCTTGGTCATTTGTGCGGTCTTTCTGAAGGTCAAATGGTCGGCGGGCCCGTGATGCAGCGGTTTAGCCGCTCCAGGCCATGATGCAGCGTTGTTTGAGGTCGAGATGGCCGGCTTCGGCAATCCGCAGCTGCCGATGCCAGGGCTGATGATCGGCCTCGTCGAGGACCCGAAAGCCGAGACGTTCGTAAAACGGCCGGTTCCAGGGGACGGAGCGAAAGGTTGAGAGGGTCACCGGCAGCAGGCCGCGCGCCGCGCCCTCGCGGCAGACTTCCATGACGAGGGCCCGGCCCAGGCCGCGCCGCCCATGGGCCGGATGAACCGATAACTCGTCCAGATGCAGGCTCGGGCCGAGTTCGCGGGCGAGGGCAAAGCCAATCACCCCGCCGGGGCCTTCCGCGACCCAGAGATGGCCGCGCTCCACCGCCTGCGTAAAATCGCTGAGCGGGTGTCCCTGCAGGTGCCGCTCATCGGAAAAATCGAGCAGTCCCGTGCCGCGAAACAGCTCGGCAGCGGCCCGCTCAATCACGGGCAAAAGCGCGCAGTCCGCCATTTGAGCCGCCCGGACACGGTAGCCGTTGCTGAGCCGGATCGGCTCGTGGGACTGCGGCGAAGAGGCGGTCATGGCGGTCCTTTGCGGATCTTCATTTTCCGGAGTCACACCCCGGTCAGCAGCCCTGGAAGGCAGCATGACAACCGGCGGGCGGCATTGATCTTGATCAGGTCGTCGCTTGGGACGCAACACCGCGCGCCATTGCCATGGACGGCCAAAATCCCGATAACCCGAGCAGTGACCGTAAAGCAAAAAGGCAGGGAGTGGTCCCATGGATTTCGAGTTGAGCGAAGATCAATTGGCGTTTCAACGCACGGCGCGGGACTTCGCCGCCGACCATCTGACGCCCCACGCGGGGACATGGGACAAGCAAGAGATTTTCGCCGTCGACGCCATGCGTGAGGCCGCGAAACTCGGCTTTGCCGGGATCTATGTGGGCGAAGACATGGGCGGATCCGGGCTTGGCCGGCTCGATGCGGCGCTCATTTTCGAGGCGCTCTCGGCCGGTTGCGTGTCCACGGCCTCGTTCCTGTCCATCCACAACATGGCCTCATGGATGATCGACCGGTTCGGCAATCAGACCCAACGCGAGACATTCCTGCCCAAGCTGATGACCATGGACTGGATCGCCAGTTACTGCCTGACCGAGCCAGGCTCCGGATCCGATGCGGCGGGCCTGCGCACCAAGGCCGTGCGCGATGGCGATGACTATGTCCTCAACGGCGCCAAGCAGTTCATTTCCGGGGCCGGCACGTCGGATCTCTACGTGACCATGGTGCGCACGGGCGGCGATGGGCCTGACGGCATTTCCTGTCTCGTCATCCCGAAATCGAGCCCGGGTCTCAGCTTTGGCAAGATGGAACAAAAGATGGGTTGGCGCGCCCAGCCCACGGGCCAGGTGATTTTCGA
>CAYYTT010000146.1:0-9660 GCA_964474635.1 uncultured Alphaproteobacteria bacterium
CGGGCCGTGGTCACGGCCTGTGTTCGTGACCCAACTGACTCGGAAAATGCTCTAACCCTGCCCGAAGCGGATCAGATCCGCCGCGTCGCGCCCGAGCTTTGCGGCCTTGTCCACCACCTTGCCGCTGATCCAGTCGGTACGCGTCAGGGGGACCATCACAACGAAGCTTTTATAGCGTATATAGTCTGCCAGGGGATGATCACTGTGCGCCTCGAATCCTCGCGGCATGGCCGTGAGGCTGTGCTCGTTTGAGAGGGTGAGTTTACGCCGCTTCAGGCCCGTGAGCATGGCCTTGAAGCGGTCCGGCTCCTTCAGGATGCGCTCTCGGATCGGCTTCAGCCGGGCGGGCGGCAGCATGTAGTAGCCCGCACCGAGGGAGCCGCCGCTCGTGTCGAGGCGCAGATACAAAAACCCGTCGCCTTCGCTTTTTTTTGCCGCTTGGGGTCAGGAGGCCGCTGGCGTGGGTGTTGTAGGGGCGTTTGTCGTTCGAAAAGCGCACATCCCGGTTCACGCGGAACATGGTCTTGTTGCTGCCCTTCAGCGGCAGGTCCGCATCGCTGAGCGCTTCGGTCACCTGTTCCAGGCAGGCGATGAAGGGGTCTCTGACGCTTTGTTTGTAGGAAGCCCGGTGGTCGTTGAACCAGACCCGGTTGTTGTTCTCCTCAAGGGCCGCGAGGAAGCTGAAGGTGTCTTCGGCAAAACCGCCCTCAGCTTCCAAGGGTTTGCCCCGCGCCTTTGCTGCTTTGCCTGCCATCGCCTCTTCGCCTCATGGTTCCCGGGCTGGTCTAAGGGGGCCCGCCTCGGCCATGATGCCCGGAAGACAAACCCAAGCAACGGGAGGCGAAGGGCCATGAGCACCAAACGCGACAAGAGTAGCGACACGCTCGTCCTGGAGACCATGCGTCTGGAGGAGGCCGACGGGATTGCCCGCCTCACCCTGACGCGGCCCAAGGAGGCCAACACGGTCAGCCCCCAATTCGCCCGAGACTTGCTTGACGCCGCCACGCGCCTGCGCGACGCGGGCTCGGCCCGTGCTGTATTGTTGAGCGCGCAGGGGCCGGTTTTTTGCGGTGGTGGAGACCTGAAAACCTTCGCCGTCTCGGGCGATGCGTTCCCCCAAACCCTCCGTGCCATGATTGAGGATCTGCACGGCGCACTTGAGGTCCTGGCCGGGCTCGACGCGCCCATCGTCACGGCCGTCGCAGGCTCGGCGGGCGGCGCGGGCCTGTCGCTCGTCGCCATGAGTGACATCGTCTATGCCACCGAGGATGCCAAATTCGTCGTGGCCTATACCGGTGTGGGCCTGTCGCCCGATGGCGGGTCCACGTTCTTTCTGCCGCGCATCGTCGGCATGCGCCGGGCGGCCGAATTAATGTTGCTCAACCGGCCGCTCACCGCTGAGGAGGCCCTGGACTGGGGCCTCATCACCAAGGTCGTGGCGCCCAAATGCCTGTCCGGAGAGGCGGAGAAGACGGCCAAGCGCCTCGCCGCCGGGCCGACCCGCGCCTTCGGCCAGGTGCGCCGTCTGCTCCAGTCCAGCTTCTCCAGCGACTTCGCCGACCAGCTGGCGCGCGAACAGGCCGGCATCGTGGCCATGGCGGGCACACAGGACGGGGTCGAAGGCGTCGCCGCCTTTCTGGAAAAGCGTAAACCGGCCTTCAAGGGCGCCTGAATGGTGCGATCGCGCGCGGGCCGCTTGGCATTTGCGCGCGCCCGCACCATGCTAGCGACCTGGACTATGGCCTGGGGCTGAGGGCTCTCGCGTCCCATGGCTTTCAAAACCACGCGTTATGGGGAGGACTTCTTCGATGCCGGACGCATTCATTATTGACGCCTGCCGCACCCCCCGGGGCATCGGCAAAATCGGCAAGGGCGCCCTTGCCGACATTCACCCGCAGCAGCTGGGCTCGGCCGTGCTCAAGGCCCTTGCCGAACGCAACAACATCGACACCGAAGAAGTCGACGACGTGATCTGGGGCACCTCTTCCCAGCGCGGCACCCAGGGCGGTGACCTCGGCCGCATGTCGGCGCTCGACGCGGGCTATTCGGTAAAGTCGAGCGGCGTGACCCTCGACCGGTTCTGCGGCTCAGGCATCACGACGGTGAATTTCGCCGCCCAGGCCATCATGTCCGGCATGGAAGACCTCGTGGTTGCCGGCGGCACGGAAATGATGTCCCTGCACGGCCAGCATGCGAGCGGCCAGCCGCCGGTCATGGACCAGGGCAACACCCGCCTGCGCGCCCTCCATCCCCAGACCCAGCAGGGCGTCGCCGCCGATGCCATCGCGACCATCGAAGGCATCTCGCGCTATGCCGCCGACCAGCTTGCCTATGTCAGCCAGCAGCGGGCCAAACACGCCATCGAAAATGGCCATTTCGACAAGGCCCTGGTGCCAGTCTACCGCGAAGACGGAACGCTTGCGCTCGATAAGGAAGAATTCCCCCGGCCGCAGACCACGCTGGAGGCGCTCGCTTCGTTGAAGCCGTCTTTTGAGCAGATGGCCGATTTTCCGCTCAATGACGATGGTTTGACCTTTCGCAAGCTGGTCCTGGCCCGCTATCCCGATCTCGACATCACCCACATCCACACGGCCGGCAACTCCTCCGGCGTGGTGGACGGTGCGGCCGCGGTTCTGCTGGCCTCGCCCGATTATGTGAAGGCCCACGGGCTCAAGCCGCGCGCCCGCGTGGTGGCCATGGCCAATATGGGCGATGACCCGACCCTGATGCTGAACGCGCCCGTTCCGGCGGCCCGCAAAGTGCTGGAAAAGGCGGGCCTGATGCTGGCCGACATCGACCTGTTCGAGATCAACGAGGCCTTCGCCGTTGTGGCCGAGCGGTTCATCCGTCATCTGAATCTCGACCGTGACAAGGTGAATGTGAATGGCGGCGCCATGGCCCTTGGTCACCCAATCGGCGCCACGGGCTCCATCCTGATCGGCACCATGCTGGACGAACTGGAGCGCCGCGACCTGCGGCGCGGCCTCGTAACCATGTGCGCCGCCGGCGGCATGGCGCCCGCGATCATCATCGAGCGGGTGTAAGCAAAGCCTTCGAGCATGAGGCGATTGATCCGCATCATGCCCAAGGCGCGCCTGCGGCGTGTCGGCGATGCGATATTGGGAGCGGCGGTGTGGGAGACCTCCTGCACCGCCGCTCTGTTTTTGTCGCTTCCGCGTCCCCATCGGACCTTGTGGAACACTCCGCGAGGGTTGGGGCGCTCCGCGAGGGCGGCGCAGCGCCGCCGTCGCGGCCTTAAGCGCGGTGCCGATTAATCGCCCCTCGCTAACCCCCGAAAATAACGCGTTCGATTTCTTCGTCGTCGTCGAAGGCGGGCACCGGCTCGCCCTCCAGCACATCCACAAGATAGGCCTTGAAGAGCAGCAGCCATTCGGTGGCGCCGATGGGCCGGTCGCCGTCGCGGGCCAGCCGGTCGATCCGGGCCACATAATCCGTCAGAGCCGGGACGGTCTCGGCCGTATCGGGGCCGAGCGATGCGGCTTGCGCCAGGGCAATCGTGATGGCCTCGGCGAGCGTGGCGCCAAAACTGACCCCGCCGCCGCGCAGGCTGCGCACATCGTTCAAATCCTTCGCCGCCCCTTTCAGCATGGCCGTGATCACCATGGGCCCGAGCGCGCCTTCATCCGCGTTGCCATGGGCGAGGGTGAACAGGGTTCCGGGATTGCGCGCCGTCTCCTCGGCCAGGGTCACCGTGATGGCGGCCCAATCCTGGCGCGACAGACGCGGACCCGTATCATCGCCCATGGCTTCGATCAGGCCCGCCAGCACGGCCGCGACCTCCTCGGCAAGGCCCGCTGCGTTGAACAGGCTTGCCGGCGTGGCCGCCAGGTCCGCCATGATGAAGCCGGCGCATTCGCGTGCCTGGTCCGTGCCGAGCAGGATACGGAATGTCTCGTCAGGATCGCCGCCGGCCGCCGACAGGCCTTGCGCGATCCCGCTCAGGGCTCCGCCGGTCATCTGCCCCAGGAGCACCGGGACCTGTTCCGGCCGGCGGGCAAGGGCATCGGCCTGATCGGCCAGCACGGCGATGGCCTCCTCCATCAGACCCAAGGCGAGATCGACAAAGCCGCCATCGAGCCCCAGCGGGCGGGTCGGATTGGTCAGCGCGGTGACCAGGCCCGCCGCCTCGGCGAAGCAGGCCGCCGCGATGCCGTGGGACGAGCCGTGCGGCGGGGCGAAGAGATCCGGGCGCCGGGCGGCAAGGGCGAACAAGGCGCGCGTCAGGCGCGCCCGCGCGGCTGGGGAAAGGTCGTCCGCCTCGGGATGGCTTTGACCATCAAGAACCAGTGCCAGAGCCTCGGCGGTGTGTGCCGCGTCGCCCGTGCCCCGGGCCAGGGTCGCCAGCGCGTCGTTTAAAAGCAGGGCGGGCAGAGCCGGAGCGGGCAGGGGGCTTTGGGCTGCGCCGTGCAGCGCGGCGACGAGAAGGGTCTCCAGGGCATCGGGCTCAAGGCTCAATCGATCCGCCTCGCTCGTAAAGCGTCCGGCGAAGGTCGAAAGTGTCTGGGCGGCCATGCGCACGGCGCGCAGAAGGCGCCCGGTCTCGCCGCCACTTTGGTGACCGATGGCGTCGTGGACGCTTTCAAGCGCCTCGCTCAGGCTCACAAGCAGTCCCTCGCCGCTTGAGCCCGGGCCCATCCGGCCGGGGTGAGCCGTGAGGCCGTCGGCCATGGCATCGGCCAGAATGATGCCGGCCTCGCGCCAGAAGTCCGGCGCGGGCGTGCCCTCTAGCAGTCCTGGGGCCCGCAAAAGGCGCACAAGATGGGCATCGAGCGTCGCGCGCTCCGGCTCGCCCTCGTCGTCAAGATCGATGAGCAGGGTTTCGGGCAGGGCGCCCTCACTCAGGCATGCGCTGTACACGGATGGGAAGGTCAGGGCCTGATGCTCCGGCGAGGAAGCGTCAAGGAAGATGTCGAGGCCTGCCTGAAAATCCGGATCCTGGGCAAGCGCGGGCGGCAGGTCATCCCCGTCGACACGCTCCCGCAGCCAGGCCGCCAGGTCCTCGGACCAGGTCCGGGGCACGGTGAGGTCGGGCTTGGCGATGATGCCGTCGGGCGAGACTTTGGGTGCGTGAACCGTGACGGCGGTGCGGCCCAACCGGGCCATGGCACGCAGGGCCTGGGCCATGAAGCTCGCATACATGGGGCGTGCGCCTTCCTCTCTGGTCGCTGATCGTCCGGCCTCACCGCAGATCGGCGGAGGGCCAGCGCCGTACGCGCCGCCGCGGCCGGGTGTTGCCGGGTGTGTCCGCTTCGGCGTTGGCGTCCCGTTCGGTGGTGGCATGCAGCGTATAGGGATCATTCGGGAGCGGGACATCGGCGACGGCGGACTGTTCGTCTTTGGTTCCGGCCTTTCCGCCCCGCATGACGCCAATCGTGGCGGTCAGGCTTTGGACGATCTGATACCAGAACGGCGCACCCAGGCCGATTAAGAAGACGGCCGCCACGAGGCCGGCAAGCCACTGGATCAGGTCGGCGAACCCCCGCGCGCTGCCCTTGGCGGCGCCCGCACTTCCAGACAAGACCGCACCGGGCAGATCGGCCAGACCAATGGGGCGCAGCGACTGGCAGCGTGGATCGCCATTGTTCGGCCCGCACAGGGGAAACCGGGTCCAGCCCACCGGAAAGGTGGACCGCAGATATTCCACACTGGGCCGGACCCGCTCGATCTGGCCTTTGATCCGGTCTCCGGCGGCCACGGCGTTGCCGAGTGCGGCGGACGCGGCGTCAAGGCGTTCGCGCAGGCCGGTCACGTCCAGCTCCTGAAAGGCCGCAAGGCTCGCCTCGACCGCCGCGTCGCCGTCCGCGCCGTCCCCGTCTGGACCCGACTCGCCCGCAGGGCCGGAGGCGGGGCCTTTGAGAGTGTTCGCGACCGAATCGACCGCGTCCTTGGCCTCCTCCAGGGGGGGCATCAGGGTCTCGAACGCCGTCAGGACAGCGCCCTCCCCCTCGCGCGCCGCGCCCGTGGCCGGTGTTTCGGGTGTCTGCCCGCTCCGGGCGGCCTCATTGGTGGTTTGAACGAAGGTGAGGACGTCGTCCTGGCGCGCGATGATCCGTGCCCGCAGCGCATCGTCGGCGAGATATTGGGACAGGAGCGCCGTCGCATCGAGATTAAGGGCAAGCACAATGCCGATGGACGCATAGAGCGCGTAGCGCCGGGAGATCAGGCGCATGCGCTCGGTTCCCGTCTCGCGGGTCGCCTCGAACTGGCGGGCAAGCTGGACCACCGTGTCCGACCAGGCCTTCTCGATCGCCTCGGCGGTCATGGCCGCCTCGGTCCACTCCAGGGTGAGGAGCTTGCGCAGGTGCTGGCCGGCCTCGCTGGCCACGAAGCGGGCCTTGAAGTCCTCCGTGGACAGCCGGTCGGCGATGAGGGCCAGGCCGGACTGCTGGCGTCCGCGGGCGAGCAGGCCACTGCCGGCGCGCGGATCGAACAGCGCGTTCAGGCGATAGAACTCGTCAATGGCGCTTGCATCCACAAGGCGCCCGCTCTCGCGCGCAACGGCCCTGGAAATGAGATCGAACTGGAAGCGTGAGGCTTTGTCGATGGAGGTGTAGTCCTCGGACAGGCCGTAGCGCGAAAACAGCTTCACGATATAGTTGCGGTAAAAATAATCCGTACTGGACCACAACAGATAGGGCCGCGAGCGCATCAACTCGTGGATCATGGAGACCATCAGGCTCACCACAGCCGTCACGCCCACCATGGTCAGCGAGAAGGCCAGAAAGGCTTCGAGTTGGGAAAGAAAAGTGCCGCCCATGGGGACCTGCCGTCATCGATCCGCACGCCGTGAGTGCACGGCGACAATATCGGTTGCATCACAGGCGGCCAATTACCCCTTTGCGCTCCTGGATTTGAATGCCGGCCCGACGAAGGGGGCAAAGAGGTTTCCGGTGGTCCGGGTGGGCAAAACGGGCCAAAACCCGTACTGTCCGGCGCGAAAACGGTCCGTCCGCAGGGCGAGGCGGTCCTCTAAGGGCAAATGCGCCCGGCCCATGGGGCACGGGCAGGGAACACACGAAGGGGTAGGCCATGGCGAGCACGGCAACGCGCGATCGATCCGACAAATGGACCCTGGCTCCGGTGCGCCGGGGGCTCGTCGGCCTGATGCTGACGAGCGCGCTTGTCGCCTGCGATGGGGGCAACCCGGCCGGCGACCGGCAAGCAGGCAGCGCACCCGGCCCCGTTAGGGCCGAAACCGGCGGCGCCGGATGGGCCCACAGCACCAGCGACATTGCCGTCGATCCCGCGGTCACGTTCGGACAGCTCGGCAATGGCCTGCGCTACGTGATCCTCGCCAACAAGACACCGCGCAACAGTGTCAGTATGCGGCTTTATGTGGGGGCGGGCTCCCTGAACGAGCGCGACGACCAGCAGGGCGTGGCCCACTTCCTGGAGCACATGGCCTTCAAGGGCTCCGAAGGCCTGCCCGGCGATGAGGTCGTGAAATTGCTGGAGCGGCTGGGCCTCGCCTTCGGTCCGGACACCAATGCGTTCACAAGTTTCGACCAGACCGTCTACCAACTCGAATTGCCGGACGCCAACGCGGAGCTGATCGACCAGGGACTGACGATTTTCCGCGAATATGCCGGCCGGTTGACCCTCGACGGGGACGCGATCGACGCGGAACGGGGCGTGATTTTATCGGAGATGCGCTTTCGCAACTCGCCTGATTATCGGCGCACCAAGGCGCTCTACGGTTTCCTGATGCCGGATCATCCGGTTGCGAACCGCTTTCCCATTGGCACGGCGGACGTGATTCGTTCGGCCCCGCGCGAGGCCTTCGTCGATTTCTACCGCTCCTATTATCGGCCCAGCACCATGGCCGTGGTGGTCGTGGGCGAGATCGATCCGGCCGCCATCGAAGCAGCCATCACGCAGCAGTTCGCCGATTTCAGCCGCGATACGGCGGCCGGCGCGGCGCCCGATCTGCCCACGGTGGCCCATGATGACGTGCGCGCGGCCGTGTTCACCGATCCGGATGTGGCCACCCAAGTGCAGCTTTTCGGCGTGGGGCCGGTGCCCGACCAGGCGGACACGGCGGCAAACCGCAGCCGCGATCTGCGCCTTGGGCTTGCCAACAGTATCCTCAGTCGGCGGATCGGCGCCCTCGCGCGCAAGGCCGACTCTGTGTTCGTGGGCGGCGGAGCGAGCACTTTCGACCTGCTGGAGGCCGCCAATCTGTCCGTGGTCAGCCTGACGACGACGCCCGCCAACTGGCAGGCGACCCTCACGGTCGCGGAACAGGAACTGCGCCGGGCCCTGGAGCACGGCTTCCAGGAAGCCGAACTTGCCGAACAGGTCGCCAATTACCGGTCCAGCCTTGAGGACGCTGTCAACAGCGCCTCGACGCGCACCTCGCCGCGGCTGGCCTCCAGCCTCGTGAGCAGCGTCCATGATGAGCGTGTCTTTTCCACGCCAAAGACCGATCTGGAGTTGTTCGAGGCGGCCGTTGCCGATCTCACCGCAGAGGACGTGACAAAGGCCTTCCAGACCCTGTGGGCGGATCGGGCCGTGCAGATTTTCGTCTCGGGCGATGTCAGCCTTGAAGATCCGCAGGCTGCCATTCTGGCCGCCTATGACGAAAGCGTGGCCGTCGCCGTGGCCGCGCCGGAGGAACAGGGCGCAAAGACCTTTGCCTATACGGATTTCGGGGCGGCGGGCGACGTGGTCTCGCGCGAGACGGTGGACGATCTCGGCATTGAACTCGTTCGCTTTGCCAACAATGTTAAACTGAACATCAAGCAGACCGACTTTGAGGCCGACACGATCCAGGTCTCGGTGCGGATCGATGGCGGCAAGGTGTCCCAGCCCCTCGACAAGCCAGGGCTTGATACCTTTACGGAGCAAGTGCTCGTGACCGGGGGGCTCGAGGCCCATTCCCTCGACGACCTCGTCGGCCTTTTCGCGGGCACATCGGTTGGGCTGTCCTTCTCGGTCGGGTCGGACGCCTTTGCCTTTGGCGGCAGCACCGATGGCGAGGATTTCGAAAAGCAGCTTGGGGTTTTCGCCGCCTTCGTCACCGCGCCGGGGTTCCGGCCGGACGCGCTGACGCTGTTCGACCGGTCTGTGGAGATCCTCTACGAGACCATCGATGCGACGCCGGGCGGGATCGTGCAACGCGATGTCTCCCGGATCATCCGCAGCGGCGATCCCCGCTTCGGCCTGCCGGAGCGCTCCAAGATGGACGCCATCACCCTGGATGATTTGAAGGCTTGGATCCTGCCGGCCTTTGAAAAGGGGCACGTGGAAATCGGCGTCGTGGGTGATGTGGATCCGGACACCGTCATCGATGTGGTCGGCCGGACCTTCGGTGCCCTGCCGGCCCGGGCGGAAAGTCCTCTGCCCCATGACGACGGGCGTAAGATTGCGTTCCCAGACGCGCAGGATGCCCCGCTTGTCCTGCGCCATGAGGGCGAGCCGGACCGGGCCCTGACCCAGCTCTACTGGAAAACGACGGATGCGACGGATCGCAAACAGGCCCGGCGCCTCAACGTGCTCAGTGACGTGATGCGCCTGAAGCTGACCGAACGGGCCCGGCGCCAGGACGGCGCCACCTATTCGCCTAGCGTCAACAGCTCGCAAGGTACCGCCTATCCGGACTACGGGTATCTGGTCGCGAGCCTCGATCTCGATCCGGCC
>CAYYTT010000147.1:0-9620 GCA_964474635.1 uncultured Alphaproteobacteria bacterium
CGCGAATTCTCCAATGATGTGGAGCAGTGGGGGCTGTCCGGCGAAATCAATTACGATTTGGGCTTTGCCGACCTCACCTATATCGGCGCCTATCGGGATTTCACCGCCGGGTTCAACACCTTCACGAGCTTCACCAATCTGGACGTCATCCCGGTGCCCGGCCCCGGTTCGGGCGAAGACGACATTTTCGGAGACGACATCCAGACGCAAACCCATGAGTTCCGCCTGCAGGGTCAGTCAGGCCCCGTGGACTGGCTGGTGGGCGGCTTTATTTTCCGCGAGGACATTGAAGAAGAGTTCACGCTGACGAACGGTACCGACTACGACGCCTATATCAGCGCCATCGCCTATTTCGGGACGCTGTTCAACCTGCCCGGCCTGGATGCCCTGGCGCCGGTGCCCCTGCCCCTGGGCGGCACCTTCGGGGATGTCCTGGCCTCGGACAATCCGGCCCGTACCTTCGCGGGCGGTGTGGACGCAACAGGCGGCTTTGCCAAAAACCTGTTCCAGCAGGAGACCCGGTCCTTCTCCATCTTCACGCACAACAACATCACCTTGAGCGACAAGTGGTCCCTGGTGGTGGGCTTGCGCTACACCAATGAGGACAAGGACGGCCGGTACATCCAGCTTGAGGCAAACTCCCCGGCCTGTCTGAACACCGTGGCCAACGCCTCCGCGCTTCCGGCCGAAGAGGCTCTCGTTGGCGACCTGGCCATCGGTTTTGCCTGCTTCCCCTTCTCGGCGCAGGCAGACGTTCCTGGCACGGAAGGATTCCTGCCCGTCACCTATGACGACACCTTTAGCGAAGAACAGGTCACGGGAACCTTCTCGGCGCTCTACTCCGTCACGGACAATATGAACCTCTACGCGACCTACTCGCGCGGCTTCAAATCGGGTGGTTTCAACCTTGACTCCACGGCGGCCATCGGTGGGAACAGCCCCAGCTTCGACACCGAACTGGTGAACACCTACGAAGGCGGCCTGAAAGCGGAGTTCTTCGACGGAAACCTGCAGGTCAACATCGCGGGCTTCCACAACACCCTGAAAAACTTCCAGGTTCTGGAATTTACGGGCGTCCAGTTCTTGACCTTCAACGTGCCCAAGGCGCTCAGCACCGGTTTTGAAGTCGAACTTAGCGGTTCCCCCCTTGAGGGCCTGTTCCTGACGGGCGGGGTCACCTACGCCGATGCGCGTTATCCGGACGATTGCGACGATGGCGATCCGGATGCCCTGGTCGAGGTGACGGCCCTGTGCGGGTTCCGTTTGACGAATGCGTCCCTGTGGTCGGCCACGGCTTCGGCTCTCTACGAGTATGATATTCCGAACACCGACTACATGACCTTCATCTCGGCCAATGCCCGCTATGAAACCGACCGGCGCACCAGCACCCAGGCCGTCGACCTGGCAACGGGTGTGCCCCTCGCCGGGGACATCCAGCCGGCCAACGCCAAGGTGAACGCCCGGGTCGGCTTCGGCTCCCAAGACCGCCGCTGGGCCGTGGAGCTGTTCGCGACGAACATCTTCAACGAGCAGACCCAGAACGTGACCTTCAATGTGCCTCTGCGGGGTCTCGGCTCCTTCGGGACCCAGGCTCGCGGGTCCTTCATCGAAGAGCCGCGCTTTTACGGCATCACGATCCGGTTCCAGAACTGATCTGACACCAAGGGCCGATCAATCGCGCACCCCCGCGTGATTGATCGGCCACCCCCTTCGCGGCACGCTCTTCCAGACCTGTGGTGTCCCCCTTTCGGGACCCATGGTGTCCGTCCTTAAGGAGAGTGTTTCCCATGCGCCGCATCCCCCTGTCTCTTGCCGCCAAATCCCTCCCTACCGTGGCCCTCCCAGCCGTGGCCGTCGCCGCCATAGCCATTTTGGGCGCTTGTTCCCAGGACACGGACCGTCCTGCCACCCACCGGGCCGAACAGAGGGCGCGCACGGCCATCGCCATCTTCGCCAAACGCCTGCAGAACCAGCTTGAGACCGCCATCAAGGCCGGCGGGGCGGCGAGCGCCGTTGAGGTGTGCCAAACGGTGGCGCCCGCCGTGACCGCGCAAACCTCTAAAGACCGGGATCTGGACATTGCCCGCACGGCCTTGCGCCTGCGCAATCCGGCCAACACGCCCGATGCCTGGGAACGCGGCGTGTTGCAGCGCTTCGAGACCGACATCGGCACCGGGAAAAATCCAGCCAATCTCTGGGCGCGAACTGTTGAAGACAGTCCCGCGGGGCCGGTCCTGCGCTATATGGCGGCGATCCCCACCGGCGGTGTCTGCCTGACCTGCCACGGCGAGGATATTCCCGAGGACGTGCAGGCCCGCCTTGATACACTGTATCCCGACGATCAAGCTACGGGCTTTGCCCTAGGTGACTTGCGCGGCGCCTTCACGGTCCGTGTGCCCCTCGATGGGTAGCTGCCCATGAGCGTGAACCGCTTCCTCGCCCCACGTTAAGTGCGGCGCTCGAAAAGGCTGCATTGCGCCCGACATTGCCCCGCCCCCGCGGAGCGCCCCCAAAGGCCCGATGGGGGCGCGCGTGAGCGCACCAAAAACAGTGCAGCGGCAAACTGGACGCAGATTGATTTGGAGTCTCGCCCGCTGCTCTAAGAGCCAGACCATCGGGAAGGTCGGCGGGACCTTGGCCCGCCAAAACCCGATACGCCGGTTAGGCCCCCGGCAGGGTGGGGCCGGTCTCGGCGGTCTTGGTCTCTGCGCTCTCGGCCTCATCGGTTTTGATCTCGGCGGTTTTGATTTCGGCGGTTTTGGTCTGGGCGCTCTCGGGCCCGGACACGCCGGCCTGCTCGAAGGTGGCCATGCCCGCATGGACCGCGGCGGCGGCCTGGACGATGTTCAGGGCCAGGACGGCGCCGGATGCCTCGCCAAGGCGCATATCAAGATCGAGGAGTGGGCGCTTGCCCAGCCGCTCCAGCAGACGCCGGTGCCCCGGCTCGGCAGACACATGGGCCGCCATGCAGTGGTCAAGGACGCTCGGCTCGATCTTGTAGAGCACGGCGGCGGCAGCCGTGACGGCATATCCGTCAAGCAGAACCGGCACCCGCGCCACGCGGGCGGCGAGGATCGCCCCGGCGATGGCGGCAAACTCCCGGCCCCCAACCCGGCGCAGCACCTCCAGAGGGTCCTCAAGGGCCGCGCCATGGAAGGCGACGGCCTCGGCCAGTACGGCGCATTTGCGCGCCCGGCCCGCCCCATCGACGCCCGTGCCCGCCCCGACCCAGTCCTCTGGCGCCCCGCCGAAAAGCGCATGGGCGATCGCCGCCGCAATGGTGGTGTTGCCGATGCCCATGTCACCCAGGCACAGAACATCCGGGCTCTGCGCGACGGCCTCCATACCAAAGGCCATGGTGGCGGCGCAGTCCCGCTCGGACAGGGCGGCGGCGCTCGTAATGTCCGGGGTCGGCATATCGAGTGCCAGATCGAAGACCTTCAGGCCCGCGCCGGTCGCGAGCGCAAGCTGGTTGACCGCCCCGCCCCCGGCCGCGAAGGTGTCCACCATCTGGCGCGTCACTTCGGCCGGATAAGCCGACACGCCCCGCGCGGCCACGCCATGATTGGCGGCATAGACGGCCACCTGGGGCTTGAGCACCTGGGGCGGCGCCTTGCCCTGCCAGGCGGCGAGCCACTCGACGATGTCCTCGAGGCGCCCCAAGGCGCCGGCCGGCTTCACCAGGGTCTTGTCGCGATTGCGCACCTTGAAGACGGTCTCCTGGTGGGGCGGCGGCAGGGCCTTGAACAGGCTGCGAATATCGTCGAAGGGCGTGGCGCCCGAAGCTTGGAGGTCTGACGGCTCGGCCATGTGTTGTCTCCCGCGTCGCGGGTCCGGCCTGCCGGCGATGCGGCCGAACCCATCGGCTTGTTCCAATCAGCACCGGAAGGATCGCCCATGGCCCCCGTTCCGCCGCCGGATCGGCCGGACCCTAACGCCCCACGGTCCAGGAACCAAACCGACGGGCGTGGCCAAGGGGTTTGGGGACTGGGCCGCGTCGCGCGCGATCTGGTGCTTGCGGGCGCCTTCCTGACCCGCCTGCCCCTGCCCCGTGTGCCCATGGCGCCGATCAACGCGGTGGTGTGGGCCTTTCCCGTGGTGGGCGGCCTGATCGGCAGCGTGGCTGGCGGCATCTTGGCTCTCGCCGGCCCCGTGCTCGGGGCGGATGCGGCAGCGGTCCTTGTGGTCACGGCGACGCTTTGGCTCACCGGCGCTTTGCATGAGGACGGGCTTGCCGATACGGCCGATGGCCTGGGAGGCGGATTGGACCGGGCGCGCAAGCTCGCCATCATGAAGGACAGTCGGATCGGCACCTACGGCGTGTGCGCCCTGATCCTGGCGCTGGGCTTCAAGGTGATCCTGATGGCACGTTTGAGCGAGGCCGGCGGCGGGACCTTGGGCGCGCTCATCGCGGCCGGGGCCGTGTCCCGGACAGTCCTTGTGATCCTGATGCGAATGGTGCCGCCGGCGCGCCCCGACGGGGCCTCGGCGGCGGCGGGCCAGCCGGGACGTGGCATGACGGTTTTGACGCTCCTGACCGGCCTTGGGCTCGCCGCGATTGCCATGGCCTGGGGCGGTCCTGGCCTTATCGCTTTCGGCTGGGCGCTTTGCGCCGGGGCCGTCCCCACCTGTGTCCTGGCCTTGATCACCTGGCGCCATATCAGGGGGCAAACGGGGGACAGTCTTGGTGCGTCTCAAGTGAGTATGGAACTTGGCTTTCTGGCAGGCTGCGCGGCCCTGTTGGCTCCGTAACCCCCGCGTTCCGCCCGGTCAGGCGGCACGAACCGATGCCCGCGAGGCCGAGATGGCCAGGATTTCGGCCTGCAAGTCCTCAAGATCCAGCGGCTTGGCAAAATACTTGTCGGCACCGGCATCCAGATAGGACTGTTTCTGTGACGCTAATGCATTGGCCGTCAGTATAAAGATTGGAATGGTCGACCAGGCCTGATCGGTCCGACTTCTGATCTCGCGTGTGGCGTCGTCCCCGGTCATGATAGGCATGCTCACATCCATCAGCACCAGATCGAATTTGGCTGTTTCGAGGGCTTCGATGGCCTCAGCGCCATTTTCCACGACCGTGAGCGCCACATCCGGCATTTTTCCGATCAAGTCCTCGATCATTTTCTGGTTGACGGCATTATCCTCCGCAAGGAGAACATGAAATCCCAATGGCTGAACGGGGCCAATGGGGGGCAATTCCAGCACGGCGGTGTTGGTGATTGGCGTCACCGGCGTCTGCTGTTCGGCGGGCTGCAGGGGCAAGGTGACCGTGAACTGCGCCCCCTCACCCAGCACACTTTTTAGGGTGACCGTGCCCCCCATGATCTCGACAAGATCGCGCGTGATCGCAAGCCCAAGGCCAGTGCCGCCATGTTTGCGCGTCGTCGACCCGTCCGCCTGAACGAAGCGCTCGAACACGGCGTCGTGGCGATCCGGCGCAATTCCCGGACCGGTATCGCGGACCTGAAACGCGACCTCGTGTTTTGCGGTTGATTGCACACTGATGACCACCGAGCCGTGGTCCGTGAATTTAACGGCGTTCCCAATCAGATTGACCAGGATCTGCAGAATACGTGCCTTGTCGCCCACATAATGATCATGGTCTAGGGGCCCGACATGTGTGCGCAGATCAATACCCTTTTCATAGGCCGTGCCGCGCACCGTATCCGCCGCCTGATCGACCAAGGTGCGCATCGCGAACTCGCCGTGATGCAAGGTCAGAAGACCCGCTTCGATCTTGGAAATGTCGAGGACGTCATTGATCAGGGACAGGAGCGAATCGCCGCTTTTCTTGATGATGTTGACGTAATCGGTCTGCTTGTCGTTCAGATCACTCATCGCCAGCAATTGGGCCATGCCGAGCACGCCGTTCAACGGCGTGCGGATCTCGTGGCTCATGGTGGCCAGAAACTCCGATTTCAGCCTGTTGGCGCGCATCAGATCCAGGTTGAAATTCAGTCCCAGATAAGAGGTGTATACAAAGCCGAACAACAGACCGTAACAGCAAAAGGCATAGGTCCCGGGGGGAAGGCCCGCGATGCCGTCGGCCGGGCTCCAGGGCGTCAAGGACACAATACCAATGGCAGCGAGGGTGCCGAAATTCGCAAGTCCCATTGCCGCCAGGACCTTCAGGGAGACCGCGTAATTGACCGAGACATACATGGATGTCCCGCAGGCGTGAACGAGAGCCGCGAGTTGTCCGGCGGGACCACCATACATGTAGAGAATGATCACCGGCATGGCCGACACGCAAGCTGTCAGGAACGTCCACAAAAGGACCAATCGGCTGCATGTGTCGCTGATGGATGGCTGTTTGCGAACCCAGGCGAACAACGGAGTGAGCGAACCGCTGAACGCGAAGCAGGCGCCAAGCCATAGGGCGGCCAGGGTCGGCGACACCAACCATCCAATAACCAAAGCCGTCGTCCCCAAACCCGACGCAAGAAACACCCTCGTGCGATCGTAGCGCCGCATATATTCATGTAAGGGGTCGTTCGTGACGTCGTTTCGCATCCGGACAGCCCTCCCGTCGTTCATGTCACCTTGCGGAAGGCGCAGTGTAAAAACCCGCGCTTGGGCCGCCCTCGGATCATATGCCGCGCAATCGCCAAAGATTCACTAAAAAAACCACGTCGACGACTCCTGGCGCAAGCAATGGGAGAAGAACGCCACCCTTCAATAGAGAGTGTGCCCTCTGCGCGCACGGCACCTGTTTCAGGTGATTGCCTGTTTCCCTTTCTCCCTGGTCAACAAGTCTTTACGTTTTCGCGGATCGTTTCATGATCCGTTTTGGTCCACGCCGTCAATCACCCCTGACGCGGCGAGACGCTCAATTTCCGCGGGCTCAAGACCCAGAAGCGTGCGCAGCACATCCTCCGTGTGCTCTCCAACGCGGGGCGGACACGTGAAGCTGTCCTCATGGGTTTCCGACAGCTTAATCGGGTTGCCCGGCTGTTCGACCGTGCTGCCGTCGGGCATGGGCACGGAGACGCGCATGGCGCGGGCCAGGGTTTGGGGGTCATCCATGGCGTGGGCGATGTCGTTGACGGGCGCGCACGGCACGCGGGCGGCCTCGAAACGCTCCAGCCAGTGCTCGCAGGGCGCGCGCTCCAGCGCGGCCTGGACGGCGGCCTCCAGGGCCGGTTTTTCCGCCAGGCGCCCGGGCTGGGTCGTGTAGACATCCGCCCGCAAGGCGTCTTCGTCCAGAATATCGACGACCCGCTGCCAGATCGTATCGGTGAGGACCGCCAGGATCAGGTATCGAGTCTTTGTGCGGAAGGTATTATAGGGCACATGGACGAAATGGCCGTTGCCCATCCGTTCCGGCCCCTTGCCGGCGAGCAGCTGCATGGTTGCCATATAGTTCAGCAGACTGATTTGCCCGTCCATCATGGAGATATCCACATGCTGGCCGCGCCCGGTCTGCGTGCGCGCCTGGAGCGCGGCCAGAATGCCGATCACCGCGAAGAGGCCGCCGCCCAGATCGCCGATGGGCAGGCCGGCGCGCAAGGGCTCACCGTCCGGGTAGCCCGTAATGGACATGCCCCCGCCCATGCCCTGGGCCACCAGATCGAAGGCCGCCCGGTGCCGCCCCGGGCCCGTTTCGCCAAAGCCCGTGAGCGAACAGGTGATGATGCGCGGATTGCGTTTCGACAGCACCGGATAATCGATGCCCAGCCGTTCCGGCACGCCGGCGGTGAAATTGTTCAGCACCACATCGGCCTGTTCGGCAAGGCGATGGAACAGGGCGCGCCCCTCCTGTGTCTTTAAATCGATGGCCACGGAGCGTTTGTTCCGATTGAGCGTCATGAAATAGGCGCCCATGCCGGCCCGGGAGTGCTCAGGCACGGTCTCCAGCAGGCGCCGGGTGCCCTCCCCTTTTCCGGGCGGCTCCACCTTGATGACAGTCGCGCCCATATCGGCGAGCAGCATGCCCGCGTAAGGCCCGGACAACATATGCGTAAGATCAAGGACCGTAACGGCATCAAGGGCCCGCATGGTTCAGCGCCCCGCCTGCTCAGTGGGGGGAAAAATACCGGCCTTGGAGACGAGCGCAGGCGTCGGCCGGCCCAGAACACGGTCGAGCCAATGGCTGTGCTCGATGAGCGCCGGCAGATCAAGGCCCGTGCGATAGCCGCAGGCCTCGAGCATATGCACCACATCCTCCGTGGGCACATTGCCAGTGGCCTTGGGCGCGAAGGGGCACCCGCCAATGCCGCCCAGACTGGCATCGAAGCGTCGGATCCCGACCTCCAGGGCCGTATAAATGTTGGCAAGCCCCGTGTTCCGGGTGTTGTGGAAATGGCAGCGGAACTCAATGCGCGGTGCCGCCTCCTGGGCCGCGCCCATCAGGTCTCGCACCTGGGTCGGCACGGCGGCGCCGATGGTATCCGCCAGGGTAATCTCTGTGGGCTGCGCATCGGCGAGGCGCCGCACCGCCTCGATCACGCGGGCCTCGGGCACCACGCCTTCATAAGGACAGCCAAAGGCCGTCGACAGGATCGCCACGGTGCGCAGTCCGGCGGCCTTGGCATCGCGCACCACCTCGCAGACCATGGCCACGCTTTCGGCCGCCGTTTGCTTCTGGTTGGCGATCCCGAAGGCATCGCTTGAGACCGCCACCACGCCGATTTCCTGGATGGCCTTGCCCTTGGCCCGCTCCAACCCCTTGGCGTTCAGAACCAGCCCGGAATACACAACGCCCGGCGCCGGGGCCGGCAGGCCCGCGATGACCGCCTCGCCGTCAGCCATGCGCGGCACCCGCTTGGGGTTCACGAAACTCGCCACTTCGATCCGGGTGATGCCGGCCGCCACGCAGCCATTTACGAAGCGGATCTTGTCCTCGGTGGAGACCTCGACCGCCTCGTTCTGGAGCCCGTCCCGGGGACCGACCTCCTGGATTTCCACAAAACGGTCGTCGGGCAGGGGCGATCCGGCGGGGGGCGGGTTGGTCATGGCGGGTCCTCAAGGCTTTCCGGCGCGGTCTTGAGCGCCGCGCGTCGACGGACCATAGCAAAATCGCTCCCACCATTCAGCGCCGGCGCGGTTGCCGGGGTTTCAGGGCCGCCAGGATGCCCTGGCCCAGATGTCACAGCGCCAGCGGTTCCAAATGCCGCCCATGCGATAATTGCCGCCGGTCATCACCGCCGCGACACCCAGATCCGGCACCACAATGAGAAGGTGCCCAATCGCCACGCAGAGCGCTCAAGACGATAAAATACAGTAAGCGGATTTTTCTTACCATATCGAGCATGAAAGGCCGGCAGCATCATCTTCAGGAGACGATAGAGACACGCCAAACAGCCATGAAGGCGTTAATATTTAAGGTTTGTCTTCACGAGGAGCGCGGCGACGAAGCAATCCACAGCCACAAACGTTGTGCCTGTAGCTCTGGATCACTTCGCTGCGCTCGTGATGACGGGAGTAAGATTTTTATCTTTACAGGGATCTATTGCATTGAGTCATTCAGATGGTGCAGCTTGTCATGGCGAGCCGCTCTTGGGCGGCGCGGCGATCCAGGGCCACTGGCTCCGGATTTCGTTGCCCTGGATGGCTTCGCTTTGCGCGCCATGACGGCATGAAACTGAGTCATCTGAATGTGCCGCTGCACTATTGTCTTC
>CAYYTT010000148.1:0-9580 GCA_964474635.1 uncultured Alphaproteobacteria bacterium
AGAAAAATGGCTCCCCGGGCCGGACTCGAACCAGCGACCGAGCGGTTAACAGCCGCTTGCTCTACCAACTGAGCTACCGGGGAGCAGGGCGGGTTGCCCCGTGGGAACTGTGCTTAGCAGAGGGTGGCCCCGAGATCCAAGCCTTTTTTGCCTATTGGCCGGATTGGTCATTCCGGGCGCCGGGGCGCGGCGCGCTGCCATCACGCAAGGGTGCCGGCAGGGGATCATTCGGGGTCGGGCGGTGCTTTTGCAGGACCGTGAGCAGCATCTCAAGCTCAGCGAGCTTCAGGTCCCGCATGACCCGGCGCACCTCATGCTGCGCCATCACATCATCAACCCAGCGATCGAGTGCCGCAAAACCCGGATCCTGCGCCAAGCTACCCATCCCGTGTTGAAGAAGCCGCTTCGCCGCGCGGGCGAACATGACCGGACCGGATGGGGGCGACTCGCAAGGCGGCGCGTCGCGGTCCGGAACCGCGCTCACGATGGTGCAGAAAGGTAAACAGCTGGTAGTGCCGACACGCCCTGGAGATCGCGAGGCCGGGATCCATCCGAAGGGCTTTGATGATCTTCGAGCCGGATGGTCTGTGAGAAAGCCGGTATCTGTGAGAAATATTGGAGGCCACGGCCGGACTCGAACCGGCGTACACGGCTTTGCAGGCCGCTGCGTAACCACTCCGCCACGTGGCCTCTCGCATATCGGTCGGTAGTGCGACCGGACTTGCGTTCTTAGCAGAGGCCTTTCGCGGACACAATCGCCGGCGGCGCCCCCGTGTCGCAGGACCTGGGACGGCTGCGCGCCAAGCATTTGTCAATCTTAAGACGGGTCAGTATAAGCCCGGGTCATGGCCGATCAGGCGCACTCGGCTGATCAGGCAGAGGGTATCTCGCCCGGCGCGCCCCGTTGGAAACGGTGTGGCAGCGTTCCGGGACGCAATTCAGGGCATTGGGGACAGGAGCGGCGGACATGGATTTCGCGAAGGCACGGGCCGCGATGGTGGAAGGCCAGGTGCGCACCAATGACGTGACCGATACGCGCCTTCAGGAGGCCATGTTGGCCGTGCCGCGCGAGGTGTTCGTGCCCAAGAGCAAGCGCAGCCTAGCCTATATGGATAATGCCATCGATCTTGGGGACGACCGGTCTTTGATGGATCCGCGCAGCTTTGCCAAACTTGTGCAGGCTCTTGATATCCGCGCCACCGATGTGGTGCTCGATGTGGGCTGCGCCACGGGGTACTCCACCGCGATTCTGGCACGCATGGCCGAAACGGTCGTTGGCCTTGAGTCGGATGAGGTTCTGGCCGCCGGCGCGACGCGCACCCTGATCGACCTGGCCGTGGACAATGCCGCCGTGGTGAGCGGCGACCTGAAGACAGGCGCGCCCGATCATGGTCCCTTTGACGTGATCCTGGTGAGCGGCGGGGTCGAAGTGGTGCCGGATGCCTGGACGGCGCAATTGAGCGACGGCGGCCGGCTTGGCCTCATTCAGATCGACGGCCCGGCGGGCTATGCGCTTCTTTACCTGAAAACCGGGGATCACGTGGGCGCGCGGATTGTGTTCGACGCCCATGTCCCGGTCCTTCCCGGATTTGAAAAACCGCACGAATTCAAATTCTAAATTGCGGGGCCAGGATCCGACGGCGCGGCGCCGTTGCCGGATGCCGGCACCGTTCGGGTGCCGGGCGACCGGGCGCACCAAAGGGTTGACGCGAGTTTTTGTCGAACGGCGGATCAAGTCCTGGTATCAGAACGGGTAATGGTGATTTTTGGGGGGCCAGCCTTGCAAGCGTTTGCCGCGACAGGCGACCGAGGCGGGAGAGATCTTGAGGAGTTGTAGACGTGAAACTTCGTCCCGTGAGTGACAGTATCGGCCGACCGCCCCGCCGCGTTGGAACCGCGCTTTGGGTCAGTGCCATGTGCGCCGTGGCCGCTCTTGTGGTGTGCCCGACCCCCAGCCGCGCGAATGTGGAAACGCTCGAGGATGCCCTCGTGCAGGCCTACAATACGAACCCCACCTTGCTCGCCCAGCGTGCGGCCCTGCGCGCCGTCGATGAAACGGTCAACCAGGCCGTGGCGAGTTGGCGCCCGACCGTGACCGCCAGCACGAGTTACACGATTGCTGAAAACGATATTGAGACAACGGTGGCCGAAGCGCGTTTTGGTGACCTGAACAACGATGGTGACCAGAACGACGCGTTCGTGAATACGCTGACTACGGAAGATGACACGCTGAATTACGGCGTCACGGTGCAGCAGAATGTCTTTCGCGGTTTCCGGACCCTGAACGAAACCCGCCAGGCGAAGGCCAATGTCCGCGCAAGCCGGGAGCAGCTGCGCACCACGGAAATCAACGTGCTGCTGGACACCGTGACCGCCTATATGGACGTCCTGCGCGATGAGGCCGTTATCCAACTGAGCCAGAACAACGTTGCCGTTCTGAAGCGTCAGCTTGAAGCGTCACAGGACCGTTTTCGGGTCGGTGAAATCACCCGGACCGATGTCGCCCAGTCCGAGGCGCGTTTGAGCGGTGCCCAGTCGAACCTCATCGCCGCCGAGGCCCAGTTGACCGTCAGCCGGTCCGCCTTCGAGCGTGTCGTGGGCGTGCAACCGGCCCGGCTTACCGCTCCGCCGCCACTGCCGCCTTTGCCGGGTACGGAAGATGAGGCGCGGAACATTGCCCTCGATTTCAACCCGAACCTGCGCGCGGCGCGGGAAGCCGAAGCGGCCTCGCTTTACGCCATCCGGGCGGCACGCGGCGCCCTGTTGCCGACGCTGACACTGCAGGCGACCTATCAGATCTCGGACGCGACCGGTGACATCACCGGCGCTGGCGGCGTCACGTCGCCCAACGACAACCGGACCGACACGAAGCAGATTGTCGCAAACCTGAACATTCCGCTTTACCAGTCCGGGGCGGCTTACTCGCAGCTGCGTCAGGCCAAGCAGCTCAACAGCGAAGACAAGCTTCAGATTACGGAAGCTCAGCGTACGGTGATCGAGCAGATCGCCAACAGCTGGGAGGCTCTGCGGTCCGCGCGGGCCACCATCGAGGCCAGCCAAGAGCAGGTCCGGGCCAACGAAATCGCCTTTGAGGGTGTGCGCCAGGAAGCGCAGGTCGGCTCGCGGACGACACTCGACGTGCTCGACGCCGAACAGGAACTGCTCGACAGCCGGGTGAACCTTGTGACCGCCGAGCGCAACGAATATGTCGCCGCGTTTCAGCTTCTGGCCTCGGTGGGGTATCTGACCGCGGATCGGCTGAGCCTTGCCGCGCCAATTTATGACCCCAACGAGAACTATGATGATGTGCGCGGCGCCTGGGTTGGCGCGGGCCAGCGCGACGATTTTCGGTAAGGGACCCGCGCGTCGAGGGTGGTTTAACTGGTCTTGACGCGCTTTTGATGGAATGGGAGCGCACGTGACGTGGTCACGGTGTTGTCTCATTTTAATGCACCATCCTATGCAGTATGGCGGTCGGTGTCAGTGAGCACAGCGCGCCAGTCATGCGGGGATCGCAGCGGCAGGTTTTGGCCGCCGGTCCTGCGGCGGACGGAATGAAAGGCGAAAGGCCGGGACGGAAAAGTCGGAACGGGCGGGACCGGTTTTCGGCGGGAGGCTTTCTACAGGACAGGAGATCAGGACACGGGCTGATCGCGTCGTGGGGCTGATCGCGTCGTGGGGGAGGGCAAGCACCTACTGCTCGACCGTCAAGCATGACAGGGCGTGTGCCGACAAGGGACATGGACCCAACCGGGTTGGCCCCCTCCGCCACAACGGGGTCCTCCTCAAGGGCAGTTGTCGGTTTCCTGAACACCTGGATACTGTGAGGGCGGCAGACGGAACAAGGTGCTGTGCAAAACCGGTTCGGCCAACGGACCTCGGACGGAACAAAGTCAGGTTTGGCCCGGTGATACGTGCCATCGGCAGGGGCGTGATCGGGCGGTCTGGCGGGACAATCACGAAACGCGAACGAACCTCAGGGATACCGATGACTGATCAAGAGAACACCCAGCAAGAACCCACCATGGAAGAGATCCTGGCATCGATTCGCCGGATTATCTCCGAAGATAATGACGACGCGGCCAAGGCGCCGGCCTCCAACGGGGCCGGTCTGGCCTCCGCGGCGGCTCCGGCCCAGCCCGCGCCGCTCGAAGCGCCCGCGCCGCTGGCCGCCGCTCCGGCGGCCCCTAGCGCGCCCATGGGAGCCCCGATGCGCGCACCCCCGCCGGCCAACAACGGCATGCACAGCGGCACCAGCGCCGACGTGCTGGAGCTGACCCAGGCCCAGGTCCTGCCGGACCATGAGCCGGCCCAGCCCGCTCATCAGCCCCAGGACCCCTCCGCGTTCCATCAGCCCGCGCCCGAGCCGGCCGAGTCGATGGCCGAAGCCGCTCCGGCCCAGGATGAGTTCGCCGGATCTGACCTGATGGTCGTCGACGGCGAAGAGGGCGAGAGCCACGAAGAGGTCGGCAACGGCGCCCTCATCAGCAACGACACGGAAGAGAACGCCACGGAGGCCTTCCGCGCCCTGAACCGCGACGTCGCGATCAGCCGGGCGGCCAGTGGCGGCCAGACCCTGGAGACCATGGTCGAAGACATGATGCGGCCGATGCTGAAGAACTGGCTGGACGATAATCTCGGCGAAATCGTCGAGGACGTGGTGGAGCGTGAAGTGCGCCGGATTGCAGACCGGAGCCGTTCGCGCTGACCCTGACCTGACATGCAGGCGGCCTTTGGCCGTCCGTGAAACCGGGCTGCAGGTGATGCAGCCCGGTTTTTTCGTGTTTCAAGGCCGTTGCGCGCCCTCGCCGTGTTTGCGCGGACGCAGTCATCCACTAACAATGACATCCAGAAAGACGCCTCGGTCGCCCGCCGAAGCCCAGCCCATCGCCGCGGCCCGCCTTTGCCGCCGGCGCGGGCTTGTTCACATTTCGCTGCCCTGCCGGCCCGCCGGCGGGGTGGGTCCTGTCCCACGCCAAACAGGCGGCCCCACGGCCCCACGGCAGACACGTTGGTTGACATGCTCGACAAGACTTTTAGCCCCACCGAAGCCGAACCTCGTATTTACAAGCGGTGGGAGGACGCGGATGCGTTCCGGGCCGGCGACCGACCCGAGGCCGATCCCTATTGCATCGTGATCCCGCCGCCCAACGTCACCGGCTCCCTTCATATTGGGCATGCGCTCAACAACACGCTTCAGGACATTCTCGTGCGTTTTGAACGCATGCGTGGGCGCGATGTCCTTTGGCAGGTCGGCACGGACCACGCCGGCATTGCGACCCAGATGGTCGTGGAGCGGATCCTGCAGGCGGAAAACCAGACCGACCGGCGCACCATGGGACGCGAGGCCTTCATCCAACGCGTTTGGCAATGGAAGGAGGAAAGCGGCGGACGCATCACGGGCCAGTTGCGCCGTCTGGGCGCCTCCTGCGACTGGAGCCGGGAACGCTTCACGATGGACGACGGTCTTTCCCGGGCCGTGCGCAAGGTGTTCGTTCAGCTTCACCGGGATGGTCTGATCTACCGAGACAAGCGTCTGGTGAATTGGGATCCGCGCTTTCAGACGGCGATTTCCGACATCGAAGTCGTCATGAAGGAGGTCCAGGGCAATCTCTGGCATATCCGCTATCCCATCGAGGGCGAGGACGGAACCTCGATTACCGTTGCGACGACCCGTCCTGAGACACTTCTTGGCGATGCCGCCGTGGCGGTTCATCCCGATGATGAGCGCTACAAGGACCTGATCGGCCGGCACGTCATTCTGCCGCTGGTTGGACGGCGCATCCCTATTGTCGCAGATGCCTATGCGGATCCGGAGCAGGGTTCGGGCGCGGTGAAAATCACGCCCGCCCATGACTTCAATGATTTTGAGGTCGGCCGGCGCCATGACCTGCCCCTCATCAATGTCCTGACCGCGGATGGCCATCTCACCGATGATGTGCCGGAGGCCTATCGCGGACTGGAGCGCTTCGAGGCGCGCAAGAAAATCGTGGCCGATCTTGAGGCCGGCGGGCTCCTCGTCGAAATCGAAGCCCATGTCCACGCCGTGCCCCATGGCGACCGTTCCGATGTCGTCATCGAGCCCTGGCTCACCGACCAATGGTACGTGAACGCGCAAGTCCTTGCCGAACCGGCGATTGCGGCCGTGGAGAAGGGCGAAACCGTGTTCGTTCCCAAGACCTGGGAAAAGACCTATTTTGAGTGGATGCGGAACATCCAGCCCTGGTGCATTTCCCGCCAGCTGTGGTGGGGTCACCAGATCCCCGCCTGGTACGCGCCCGACGGCAGCGTCTTCGTAGCCGAAACCGAAGAGGACGCCCGCGCCGCGGCCCGGGAGCATTTTGGCAAGGATGTGGACCTGGTGCAGGACGAGGATGTCCTCGACACGTGGTTTTCGTCCGGGCTGTGGCCGTTTTCGACCCTCGGCTGGCCTGACGACACACCCGAACTGAAGCGTTTCTATAAGACCGACGTTCTGGTCACGGCCTTCGACATTATCTTTTTCTGGGTCGCCCGGATGATGATGTTCGGCCTGCATATCCAAAAGGAAGTGCCCTTCCACACGGTCTATATGCACGCGCTCGTGCGCGATGAAAAAGGACAGAAAATGTCGAAGTCCAAGGGGAACGTGATCGACCCCCTGGAACTGATCGACAGTTTCGGCGCCGATCCTTTGCGCTTTACCCTTGCGGCCATGGCGGCCCAGGGCCGGGACATCAAACTCGCCACGAGCCGGATTGAAGGCTATCGCAATTTCGGCACGAAACTGTGGAACGCGGCCCGGTTCTGCCAGATGAACGAGTGCGACCGGGACCGGGATTTCGATCCGTATGCGGTTGAGGAAACCGTCAACCGCTGGATCGTCGGGGAAGTCTCGCGCACCGTCGGGGCCGTCACGGACGCGCTCGAGGGCTACAAGTTCAATGAAGCGGCCGGCGCGCTTTATTCGTTCGTGTGGCACGTGTTCTGTGATTGGTATCTGGAGTTGATCAAGCCGCTGCTCAATGGCGAGGACGGCTCGGGCAAGGCGGAGACGCGCGCGACGGCAGCGTGGGTCCTGGATGAAATCCTCGTGATGCTCCATCCCTTCATGCCCTTCATCACCGAGGAGCTGTGGGAGCGTTTGGCCGATCATCAGGGCGAAGCGCGCGAGACGATGCTCATCCACGCCCGTTGGCCCAAGGCGGATTTGGCGCCCCAAAACAATAACGCGGACGCGGAAATGGCTTGGGTCATCCGTGTGGTGAGCGAAATCCGTTCCGTGCGCTCTGAAATGAACGTGCCGCCGGGCGCGAAGATCCCGCTTTTGATTAAGGGCGCGAATGCGGCCTCCCAGGCGCGCCTGCGCACCCATGAGGACGTGATCAAGCGTCTTGCCCGGCTGGAGTGGATCCGGCCCACACAGACCATTCCGGAAGGCTCCGTTCAGATCGTGGTCGATGAGGCGACGCTGGTCCTGCCCTTGGCGGATGTCGTGGATCTGAGCCAGGAAATGGCGCGGCTGGAGGGCGACTTGGCGAAACTCGCCGGCGAAATCGAGAAAATCGACAAAAAGCTCAACAATGAGAAATTCATGGCCAAGGCGCCCGAAGACGTGGTCGAGGAACAGCGGGAACGGAGGGCCGATGCAACCGACCGCAGCGAGCGCTTGCGCGAAGCCCTTGGCCGCTTGAAAAGCGCCGCCGGCGCTTCGGCCGCGCAAGGATGATCTCCCGCGTGATGGTCTTTTGCCCACCATGGAATGGACCCGGAGACAGGCCCGCTCTCGGCCGGCCCTGCGCGGGCCGGCGCTCGGTTGCGGCGGGGCTGGTGACGGCGGGTCTGCTCTTCGGATTGCCGGCCTGGGCGAGCTTCGAGGATGGTCTTGGGGCCTATCGGCGCGGCGCTTACGATGTGGCCTTGCAGGAATGGATTGATGACGCGCGGGACGGCAATCTGCCGTCGGTCTGGCTCGTCGGCAATATGTATTTGTCCGGGCAGGGACTGTCTCGTCCGGAGCCGAGGATTGCGGCGGAATACTATGCCCAGGCGGCCGAAGCGGGCTTTACCGAAGCGCAGGTGAGCCTTGCGACGCTTTATCGCCAGGGTCTGGGCGTCAAAAAGGATCTTCAGCAGGCGGTGGCCTGGCTGTACCAGGCCGCGGCGCGGCGCCATCCCGTCGCCATGGTCGATTTGGGCGATCTGTTTCTGGACGGCGTGCCGGGACATCTGACGTCCGACCCCGCGGCGGCCGTGTCCTGGTATCGTCAGGCGGCGGAGCTCGGGGTGGTTCTGGCGCAGGTCAAGCTCGGTCAGCTTCACTTGGAAGGCGTTGGAACGGCGCGTGATCCGGTTGCCGGCCTCGCGTGGATTATTGCCGCCCACGATGCCCACAAGGCCGGGCGAGAGGGCGTCTGGTCACGCCGAGTGATGCCCTTTGATGCGCCGATCACCGGCGCGGAAGCAGGCACACGCTTTGGCGATGTGATCGAGACGCTTTATGAGACCTATCGCAGCACATTTCCGAGCGGGGTGGTCGCGGCAGCGCGTGACCGGGCGTTGGACGGATCCCTCGCACAATAGGGGCGGGCATATTCAAAACGCGCTGCGAATTCTGAATGCCACGCTCCCAAATGCCACCCCCGCGGAGCGCCTGCGACGCGTGAGCGAAACAAACCTCCACTTTCAGGCGGCGGACATGTCCAGTCGGCACCAAACCGGCACATGATCGGAGGGCTGATCGTGCCCGCGTACCTCGCTTTCGATACCGGCACTTTCAAGTCGGTCCGCCGCTTGGGGGGACATCATGAGGTGGTCGATCCTGATTCCCCTGTTTTTCGGCCAGGCCCCACCCTGATAGTCCCAAAAACTGTATTGGTGCGCGTCCCCCCGGCAGGTGCGGAACGCGTCCGTAAGACCAAGCCAGCGCAACCGGTTGAAGGCCGCTCTCGTTTCAGGGCGAAACAGGGCATCGTCAGCCCAGGCCTCGGGATCATGGACATCGTCCGCGCTTGGAATGACATTATAGTCGCCGGCCAGAACAAAGGTTTCCTCAGTCTGCAACAAATTCCGCGCGCGCTTTTCCAGCCGGGCCATCCACGCAAGTTTGTAATCGTATTTCGGCCCCGGCGCCGGGTTGCCGTTCGGCAAATACAGGCTCGCCACGCGCACGGCGCCTTCCGGCGCGCAGACCGTGGCCTCCAGATAACGCGCCTGTTCGTCCGAAGCATCGCCCGGCAGGCCACGGCGAATGTCCTCAAGCGGGAAGCGCGAGAGAATGGCGACCCCATTGTAGGTCTTTTGTCCGTGGACTGCGGCCGTGTAGCCCAGGTCTTCGAACAGGTCGACGGGAACCTTGTCGTCGGTGGATTTGAGTTCCTGGAGACACACCACGTCCGTGTCGCTGGCTTTGAGCCAGCCGACCACGGCCTCGGCGCGGACTTTGATGGAGTTGACGTTCCAGGTTGCCAGTTTCACAGGAGATCCCAAACAAGGGGGGCTGAAGAAGGGGGGCTAAAAAGGCGCGCGTCACACAGAGAAGGATGTGCCGCAGCCGCACGAACTGTTGGCGTTGGGATTGCGGATCTGAAACGAAGCGCCA
>CAYYTT010000149.1:0-9580 GCA_964474635.1 uncultured Alphaproteobacteria bacterium
TCGTTCATCACCGTGCGCACATCGGCGAAGTCGAGATTGAACAGGCCCGGCATGACCATGAGATCGGTGATCCCGCGCACGCCGGAGTGCAGCACCTCATCGGCCATGCGGAAGGCATCGGCGAAGGTGGTCTTTTCATTGGCGATACGGAACAGGTTCTGGTTCGGAATGACGATCAGCGTGTCCACATAACGCTGCAGCTCCTGGATGCCCGCCTCGGCCACCCGCATGCGTCGCGCGCCTTCAAAATGGAACGGCTTCGTCACCACGCCGACGGTCAGAATGCCCTGATCACGCGCGGCCCGGGCGATCACCGGCGCGGCGCCGGTGCCCGTGCCCCCGCCCATGCCAGCGGTGATGAACACCATGTGGGAACCGGACAATTGCTCAATGATCTCGGGCAGGCTTTCCTCGGCGGCAGCGCAGCCCACTTCAGGGCGCGAGCCGGCGCCCAGACCTTCCGTGATGGACGTGCCCATCTGGATCTTGCGCTCCACCGGAGAGGTCAGCATCGCCTGGGAGTCGGTATTCGCAATGACGAATTCGACCCCCTCCAGGTTGCTCCGGATCATGTTTCCGACGGCATTGCCGCCCGCTCCACCGACACCGAACACCGTGATCCGCGGCGTGAGTTCGTTGTTGTCGGGGAGTGAAATTTTGACGGACATGTCTGCCTCCGCTCGGTGCCTCTGCGCGTCGCCCCGCTCGCCCGTTGTTAAGACCTTCTGGTCCATGACCCCCTCACTGTCGTCTCGAGCCATCGTTCCTCCGCTGGCCTCGGATGAGACGCCGTTTTGGGGCCCGGCGCCTGTGTCCTTGGGGCCATGTTGACCGACATCCGGATCTTCCGGAGGGGTCGGTTGCGTCCGAAGCCCGGATGCCGGGCGCGCGGGGGGCAGATCAGCCAATCTGTTAACCCCTCATTTGGTTAACGTTTTCTAAAAATGCGCAGTGAACCAGGTCTTCAACCGGGCCAGATGGCCGGTTGCGAGGCCCTTACCCGATGCTCCCCTGGCGCTGGGCGCTTCTTGGGGGGCTCGCGACGTGTAGGCCACAAGGCCGGCACAGGTGGCGAAGGCTGGTCCGCCCGCAGCGTCGGGGAACCCCGACACCCCTAGTGGACGCCCGATTCTGACCGGCTTGTCCAGCATGCGGGCCGCGGTTTCGCGTACACCGGTGAGTTGGGCCGCCCCTCCGGTGAGCACGATGCTCCGTCCGGAGACCTCCGCAAAGCCGGACTCTTCGATCCGATCGCGCACGAGTTCCAGGGTTTCCTCGATGCGTGGCTGGATGATCCGGGTCAGAAAGGACCGGGGCATGGTCTGCACGCCGCCTTCCGCCTCCCCGTCGATCTGGGGCACATCAACGGTTTCCTGATCGTCCGAAGGCGTCGGCATGGCATTGCCGTAAAGCGTCTTGATCCGCTCCGCCGAGGTCATCAGCGTCGACAGGCCCCGGGCAATGTCGCTCGTGACATGCTGGCCGCCGACTTCAAGCACATCCGAAAAAATCAGCCGACTGTTGTAAAAAATCGCCACCGATGTGGTGCCCGCGCCCATCTCCAGAAGCGTGACGCCCAAATCCATCTCATCGGGCACAAGGCAGGCCAGGCCGCTTGAATAGGGCGCCGCAACCAGCCCCGCGACCTCAAGATGGCAGCGCCGGATGCAGAGCATCAGATTGCGCACCGGCCCCTGGGCGGCGCTGACAAGATGCATGCGCACCCCGAGTCGCTCCCCGATCATGCCGCGCGGATCCCGGATCCCAGCGCTTCCGTCCACCTGATAGCCAAGCGGCACGGCGTGGATCAGCACCCGGTCGGACAGATCGATGCTGCCGCGCGCCTTGGCCGCCACGTCGCGCAAATTGCCCGCGTCGATTTCCTGGTCCTGGAGCGGCACTTCCACATGGGCATGGTGGCTGAACAGGCTGGCCGTGGAGAGGTTGACCCAGACCCGCTGCACGATGACGCCGGCCATGCGTTCGGCCGCTTCCACCACGAAACGGATCGCCTCCTCGGCCGCCACCACATCGACAACGGCGCCCTTGCGAATGCCCGCCGAGGCATGCTGACAGATCCCGAGGATGGTGATCCCGGGACCGGTTTCATCCGACGGCGGCTCAAGCCGCGCAATGACGCAAGCGATCTTGCTGGTGCCCACATCCAGGCCGGCGATGATCTCCGGCTTGCCGCCCCCCCGCATCTGCTCTCGCATGCTCAACTTTCACTCCGGCGGAGCCGACACGCCGGCCAAAGGTTCCACACTGACTCAACGCAATATGAGTGATTCGCACCGTCACTGGCGAGCGTGAGTCGCCGCGGACGCGAATCCTTGCCCCAGACCGGCCCGAAACCGGGTCACATACCGGTGCCGTCCATTCGCACACGGCGCCCCGTTGCCGGGCCGAGATCTTCCGTGAGGGCCGGGTCCTCCTCCGCGCCCGGAGCGGGCCGGATGACGAGCACATTGGGATCGCGCAGATCGATCAGGGAGACCCGCCGCGCCAGCAGCCGATGCCGGGTGTCCAGCGCCGCAATGTCCCGGATCGCGCGGGCCTCGTCCCGGTCAGGCAGGCGAATGACGATCCCATTGTCGAGCCGCAAATTCCAGCGCCGGTCCGCCACGCGACTCGCCGCCACAAGGCGCGAGCGCAGGGCCGGCGCCTTGTCCAAAAGGTCAACCAGATCGCCGGCCACTATGTTGGCGCCCTCCCCCACCACGCGGGGAAGATGGGCAAGCGTGGCCAGATCGGACCCGCCCAGCGGTTCAAGGATGGTGCCGTCCCGGTCAATCAAATAAAAGGCGCCCTCGGTCTGCCACAGGGCGAATGCGGACCGTTCGGTAATGTCCACATGCAGACGGTCCGGCCACAACCGGGTCACGGTCGCCCGTCGCACCCAGGCCAGGGCCTCAAGCCGCCGGCGGGATGCATCGGCATCGAAATCGAGCAGGGGCATGCCGTCCCGAACCCCCAGCTCCGCCATGACCCGCTCCTCGGGCAAGGCCGAGATGCCGGAGACCGTCACGGTCCGGATCCGCAGGCCCGTATCCGCAAGCCCCCGGTCCGTGAAGGCCGAAATCGCGGTGCCCATGCGCTCGGCAATGCCGGTCACCCACAGGGCGTAGGCGGCGAAGGTCAGACAGGAGAGAAACAGGAACAGGAGGATGGGCTGGGCCCGCTCCACATCGCGGCGCCATTGGCGCATACTTTGCTGGAGGCGGCCCCAGCGCGTGTTGGCCGCTGCTCGGCCGCGCGCAGGCGGCTTGGCCGGCGTGCCCGGGCCGGGCACGAACCATCGCAGGATCGACGCGAGCCTCGAAGAGGAGGCCGTCCGCGCCGCTGCCTTGCCCGCCTTCGCACGCTTTGACGAAGCGGGCGCGCGTCTGCGGCGGATCGCCTTGGCGCCGCGCTTGGCCTCGCCCTTGCCCGCTTTGCGGCCGGCACCCTTTGCCGAGGCGCGCCGGTCCGGCGCCGTCAAGACACGGCGGTGTTCCGCCTCGGAGCCCTCGCGCGCGGGATCGCCCGCCCGTCCCTCCACGGGCGGATCATCGGTGTGCCGACGACGGCCTACCTTGGGCATGAGGCATCCTCCACGATCCAGCGCACGATCTCAGTGAAGCTGAGACCGACGGCCAGGGCCTGTTCAGGGACAAGCGACGTGGGAGTCATGCCGGGTTGAGTGTTAACTTCCAATAAAATTATATGACCAAGCGCCCCGTCGGGCCCGCCATGAAATGCCTCATTGAAGCGAAAATCCGCGCGCGTCACGCCCTTGCAGCCGAGCGCTTCATGGGCCAGCACCGCATAGCGCTTGGCCGCCTCGGCAACCGCATCCGGAATTTGAGCGGGCACCACGTGGCGCGATCCGCCCTCGGCATATTTGGCCTCATAGTCGTAAAATTTGTTGGTGGTGGGCAGAATCTCGGTGACGCCCAAGGCCTTGCCGTCCATCACGCCGACGGTCAGTTCCCGGCCGGGCACGAAGGCCTCCACCATGACCTCCTCGCCAAGGTCCCATGTGGGATCGGTCAGTTCCTGGGGCGGACGGTTGTCGCCCTGGCGCACGACGAACACGCCCACGCTTGAGCCCTGATTGACGGGCTTGACCACGTAGGGTGGCTCCATGATGTGGCGCGCGGCCACGGTTTCGCGGGGCGCCACGACGCTGTCCACGACCGGAATTCCGGCGGCGCGGAAAACATCCTTGGCGCGCTGCTTGTCCATGGCGAGCGCCGAGGCCAACACGCCTGAATGGGTGTAGGGGATATCGAGAAGTTCCAGGAGACCCTGGACGCAGCCATCCTCGCCCCACCGTCCGTGCAGACCATTCAGCACCACATCGGGCTTGAGGTCGATGAGCCGGGCGCCGAGATCCGGGCCCGGATCGAGTTCATCGACCCGGTAGCCCAGTTCACGGGCCGCATCCGCATAGGCGGCGCCGCTCACGAGGCTGACCTCACGTTCGGGCGAGCGTCCGCCCTTCAGGACCACCACATGGAGGGGGCCCGTCCCGGAGCCGTCCCGGGACGCCGTCTGAACATCCGTCTCAGCCATGACTGCCCGTCCCGTTCCGGTCGCGCCCGGATGACGCCGTCATGCCCCTTCGGCAGGCCGGCCCAGGCGCTTGATTTCCCATTCCAGCGTCACGCCGCTGGTCTCCTTCACCCGGCGTCGGACGGTCTCGCCCAAGGTTTCCAGATCCGCCGCCGTTGCCGATCCCCGGTTGATGAGGAAATTGCAATGGAGATCCGACACCTGGGCATCGCCCTCCACAAGTCCCCGGCAGCCGGCCGCATCGATGAGCTGCCAGGCCTTGTGCCCATCCGGATTTTTGAACGTACTCCCGCCCGTTTTACTCTTGATAGGCTGAGTCGCCGCGCGCGAGGCCGCGATCTCGTCCATCCGTGCGGTGATCGTGTCTGGATCGGCGGGCTGTCCGCCGAAAAGCGCCTCGACAAAAATCAAATCGGCCGGCGCGGCGGACCGGCGATAGGCAAAGCCCATGTCCTCCTGTGTCAGGACATGACGCCGGCCAGAGCGATCAAGCGCGATCGCCTGCCGGAACACCTCACGGGTTTCCCCGCCATAGGCGCCCGCATTCATGCGTAATGCGCCGCCAATGGAACCGGGAATGCCCGACAGGAACTCAAGGCCGCCAAGGGCAGCATCCCGCGCCGCTTTCGCGACCGCCAGGTCAAGCGCGGCGGCACCGGCGCGCAAACCGTCGCCGCCCTCGGGCCCCACTTGCGCGAAGCCTTTGCCGAGCCGCACGGTGAGGCCGGCAATCCCGCCATCGCGCACCAGAAGATTGGACCCGACGCCGAGCACCGTCACCGGCACATCCTGAGGCAGTGCGGCGAGGAGCCGGGCAAGATCCTCCTCGTCGGCCGGCATGAAGAGCGCCTCCGCCGGACCGCCGACGCGAAACCACGTGACGGACGCAAGGCTCTGGCCTGCGATCAGACGCCCCCGCACGGGCGGCAGTCCTGCCATCCAGTCCGGCACCGCAGCCTGACCATCCGTCTGCGCCATAAAATCAGAGCCCCACGGGCCGGTGCATGCCCGTAAGGGCCATGAGTTGCTCCGGCAGGGCATTGGCCCAGGTCGTGATGCTGCCGGCCCCAAGGCACACGACGAGATCGCCGGGCTCGGCCAGATCCCGGATCACCTCGGGGAGTTTTTCGGGGCTTTCCAGGGGCATGGCCTTGCGGTGGCCGTGGTCGCGCAGGCCCTGGACAAGGCCGTCCTTGTCGGCGCCTTCGATGGGCGTTTCACCGGCGTCGTAGACATCCGCAACGACGACGGCGTCGGCATCGTTGAAACAGGTGCAAAAGTCATCGAACAGATTGGCAAGGCGCGTGTAGCGGTGGGGCTGCACAACGGCGATCACCTTGCCCTTGGTGCTGGAGCGCGAGGCCTCCAGCACGGCGGCGATTTCCACCGGGTGGTGGCCGTAATCGTCAATGATGGTGACGTCGTTCCAGATGCCGGTCCGGGTGAAGCGCCGCTTGACGCCGGCAAAACCGCTCAGGGCACGGCGGATTTGATCCTCCGAAATGCCCATTTCGATTCCGATGGCGATGGCGGCCAGGGTATTGAGAACATTGTGCCGCCCGGGCATGGGCAGGCGCAGGCCCGTGATCTCGCGGACCTTATCCTGGCCCCATTGGCGCACCAACACGTCAAAACGCGCTATGCCGTGGTCGAAGCTCACATTGTGGGCGCGCACATCGGCCTGGGGCGAAAAGCCGTAGGAGATCAGCCGCCGGTCATGGATCCGGCCCATCATGGCCTGGACTTCCGGGTGGTCCATGCACATGACGGCAAAGCCGTAGAAGGGGATGTTCTCCACGAAGGTCTCAAAAGCGCTGCGCAGGGCCTCCAGGGAACCGTAGTGATCCATGTGTTCCGGGTCGATATTGGTCACGACAGTGACGGCTGCGGGAAGCTTCACGAAGGTGCCGTCGCTTTCATCCGCTTCCACCACCATCCAGTCGCCGGGGCCAAGGACCGCATTGGTGCCATAGGCATTGATGATGCCGCCATTGATCACCGTGGGTCCTTTACGCCCAGCCTCCAGAACGGCAGCCACAAGGGACGTGGTGGTGGTCTTGCCATGGGTACCGCCCACGGCGATGGACCATTTCAGGCGCATCAGTTCAGCGAGCATTTCGGCCCGGCGCACGATGGGGATCTGCCGCTCACGCGCCGCAATGAGCTCCGGATTATCCGGCTTGATGGCCGAGGAGACGATCAGCACACGGGTCTCGCCCAGGTTCTCAGCCTTCTGTCCGATATGAACCGGAATGCCGAGCCCCTTGAGCCGTTTGACATTGGCGCTTTCCACCATGTCGGAGCCCTGAATGCGATAGCCCAGGGTGTTCATGACCTCGGCAATGCCGCTCATACCGATGCCGCCAATGCCGACGAAATGCAGCAGGCCGATATCAAAGGGAATGGTTTTCATCGAAAAAACGTCCTGACTGGACCGCGATCGCGCGGCCCGTGGCTGTTTAGTCCGTACCCAGCGCAGCCCGGGGCGCGGAGACGTTCTTGGGCATGCGCGGCCGCGCGAGGCGCGCCGCAAGGCTCACAAGCCGCGCCGTGGCATCGGGCCGGCCGAGTGCGTGGGCGCGGCCGGCCGCTTCCGTGAGCCGCTCTGGCGAGGCCAACAGATCGGCGAGCAGACGCGCCAGCCCATCGGGCGTGAACTTCGGTTCCGCCAGATGCCAGGCCGCGCCAGCGCGCACCAGGACCCGGGCATTGACCGTCTGGTGATCGTCCATCGCGCTTGGCAGCGGCACCAGAATCGACGGGCGGCCCAGCACGGACAGTTCCGTGATCGTGGAGGCGCCCGCCCGCGCAATCACGAGCGCCGCCTCAGACATACGCGTGTCCATGTCCGTGATGAACGGCGCTACGGTGGCATCGATACCAGCCTGCTCGTAGCGCGCCGCCACCGTGTTGAGATCCTCGGCCCGTGTCTGCTGGGTCACCTGAAGCCGGGCGCGCAGGGGTTCGGGCAGGGCCGCGAGCGCCTCGGGCACCACCGCGCCCATCACCCGCGCGCCCTGGCTGCCGCCGAAAATCAGCAGACGGATGGGACCCTCATTGCCGGGTGCCTGATAGGGATCCTCGGCGCGCGCGGCCATGCGCTCGCGCACCGGATTGCCCGTCACGACGACCTGGCGGGCGCTCGTGATCGCGCCGCCTTGTGGATCGTCGAAGCCGCAGGCAATGGCGTTGACCCGGGCGGCGATGCGCCGGTTGACCCGCCCCAGAAGGGCATTTTGCTCATGAATGACCGTGGGCAGGCCGCGCAAAAGCGCCCCCAGCATGGTCGGCAGGGAGGGATAACCGCCGAAACCGATCACGATGGCCGGCTTGATCAGGCCCAGGTGCCGCCAGGCATCCACAACGCCGACCAGCATGGAGCCAACGGCTCGCGCCTTGCCGAAAACTCCGCCGCCGACCAGGGTCGCGGCCTCCACCATGAGGACCCTGTCCGCCGGAAACTGTTCGGCGAACTGATGACCGCGCCGGTCCGTCACAAGGATCACCTCGGCGCCTTCCGCCTTCAGGGCCTCGGCGAGCGCCTGGGCCGGGAACAAGTGGCCGCCTGTGCCTCCAGCCGCCAAAACGACGGTTTCGCCTTGAAAAACGGCCGACGGATCGATGGACGCGGGACCAGCTGTAACCATGGACGAACCCTTATCGGACACGGGGTCCTTGAGCGGACCGAACGGGAGGCGCGGCCGCCCCGGAAGGCACCGCTCTCAAGGTCAAAGGCCGACGTGACGCGGACTGGCCCAACTGCGGGTCAGCGCCAGGATCATGCCGCAGGTCAGGCCGGAGGCAAGGAGCGACGACCCGCCATAGGACAGGAACGGCAACGTCATTCCTTTCGCGGGCAACAATTTGACCGCGACGCCAATATTGATCGCAGCCTGGAACCCGATGAGCGCCACGAGCCCGCTGACGGCGAGCTGGACGAAACGGTCCACGGTGCTCAAGGCACGCGCAAGCCCTCGGGCCACGAGAAAAGCAAACAATCCGACAATCATCAAACAGACCAGGATGCCGTATTCCTCCGCCGCGACGGCGAACACGAAATCGGTATGCGCGTCGGGAATGTGGCGCTTGATCTGGCCCTCCCCGGGGCCCTGGCCGAACAACCCGCCATTCATGAAAGCATTGAGGGCGGTGTCGACCTGGTGCGTGTCGTTCTCGGCCGGGTTGAGAAAGGCGTCGATGCGGTCGGTCACGTGGGGCACGTGAAAATAGCCCACCACCAGCGCCGCAGCCCCGCCCGCGCCCAGCACGGCCGTCCAGGCGAACGGGATGCCCGCCACGAACACCATGGTCGACCAGGCGGCCGTCACGAGGACCGTCTGCCCAATATCGGGCTGCAGGATCAGGAGCGCGGCAACACCGCCAAGGAGCACAAGCGACAGGGCACCGCCGACCAGCGGCCCGTCCCACAGGCCGCCGCGCCCCTCGCTGCCCCGCGCGAGCAGCCATGCGCTCGTCACGATGAGGGCGGGTTTCATGAATTCGGACGGCTGCAGCCCCAGTGGACCGACGCGGAACCAGCGCCGCGCGCCGTTGACCTCCGTGCCCACCAGAAGGATCAGCCCCATGGCGATGAGCGACACGGCCAGCACGCACAGGGCCAGGATCCGCACATGGCGCAAGGGCAGCATGGAAACCAGGATCACCGTGATGACCGCCGGGACCAGAAACATCCCATGGCGAAGGATGAAATACGTGGTGTCATAGCCCAGCCGCTGGGCCATGGGGGGGCTTGCTGCAAGCGACAGGGCCGCGCCCGCGAAGGCCAGGCCCAGGATGGTCGCCAGCATCATGCGATCAATCGTCCACCACCACTCGCTGAACAGGCTGCGGTCTGTGCGCGCCGGTGCGATCATTGGGCCCTCGGCTGACCGGAAAGGGCCTGCTCAAGGGCGCGCACCATGGTGCGAAAGGCATCGCCGCGCGCTTCGAATTTGGGTAATTGTTCGAAACTCGCGCAGGCCTGGTAGAACATCACGACCGGGTTTTTCAGTCCGCTCTGACG
>CAYYTT010000150.1:0-9553 GCA_964474635.1 uncultured Alphaproteobacteria bacterium
CCGCGCCGATCATCGGCGGCCTGTCGGACCGGTTCGGGCGCCGGCCCATTTTGCTCACGTCCCTGACGACGCTGGGCATTGATTTTCTGATCATGGCCTTCGCGCCGACGCTGCTGTGGCTGTTCATCGGGCGCGGTTTGAGCGGCATTGCCGGCGCCACGGTGACGACGGCCACGGCCTATATGGCCGATATCAGCGCGCCTGAAGATCGGCCGCGCAACTTCGGCCTGCTCGGGGCGGCCTTCGGGCTCGGCTTCATCCTGGGGCCGCTGCTGGGCGGGCTTCTGGGCGAGCTCGATGCGCGCCTGCCCTTTCTGGTGGCCGCCGGGGTGTCCTTTGCCAATGTGCTCTACGGGGTGTTCATCCTGCCCGAAAGCCTGCCGCCGGAGCGGCGGCGCCCCTTTCAGTGGAGGCGCGCCAACCCGCTTGGCACGTTGCTCAGCCTGTCCCGCTTTCCGGTGGTCCTGCCCCTCGCCTTTGGCCTTTTCCTGTATCAGGTGGGCCACTACGTCTATCCGTCCGTATGGACCTATTTCACCATGGATGCCTTCGGCTGGAGCGCGTGGCAGGTGGGCCTGTCCCTGTTCGTGGTCGGCATTTTGTCGGCCGCCATCCAGGGCGGCGTGGTGGGCCGGCTTGTGGCCCGTTTCGGCCCCTACCGGGTGGCCGTCCTGGGGCTGACCTTCGCGGCGCTGGGGCATTTGGGCTATGGGCTCTCCTCCAGCAGCGGCATGATTTACGCGGTGATGGTGCTCACCTGCATTAACGGGGTCTCGGGGCCCGCCATCAACGGCATGCTGTCGGCCGCCGTTCCGGCCGACTCCCAGGGCGAATTGCAGGGCGGCCTCGCCAGCACCATGAGCCTGGCGGCCATCATCAGCCCGCCACTCATGACGCGGCTGTTCTCCTCCTTCAGCGGCGAAGAGGCGATCGTCGTCTTTCCGGGCGCGCCCTTCATTCTGGCGGCCACTCTCATGGTCCTCTCCCTCGCCGTCGTCATGGCCATGGGCCCCCGGCTGAGCGCTAAGGCGGCCTGAGGCGAGGCTGGAGTGCTGGGCGAGGATTTGGCACCGAACTCAAGGGCGCGATTGCGGCCAGGCGCCGTTGCGCTGGCCTGGCGCAGCGCCCCAAAAGGTCCGATCGGGGGGCCATGAGCGCAACAAAAGCGGTGCAGCGGTAGCTGGACACAGACTGATCGGGCTGTCTCACCCGCTGCGAAAGCTCAGCGCGAGGGGCATCAGGCTTTCTTGAACACACCGCCCCAGGCCTGCGTGATGGCGCCGGCGGAGGCCTCGAACACGGGGGTCAGAAACTCGCCCGCCCGGTCGAGGAGCGCGCCGGCGGCGCGGGAGCCCGCCTCCTTGGCGATCTGGCCGCCGAGCTTTTCGAAAGCGCCGCGCAGCACGCCGTGGAAACTGTCATCGGGGGCACCGGCCTTCACGAGCGCCTTGCGAATGCGCTCGCGCTCCGCCTCCGGAATGATGGTTGCGGCGAGGGCGGTGACGGCGGCGGGCTGCAGGCGGACAAGCTGCGGATTGAAGGAAGAATCCGTGAGGTGATTAAGCTCGCGCAGCCGCTCGCGCATATGGGCCTGGATTAGTGGGTTCTCGACCTCCAGCACGAAATAGCTGCCGTCCTGGGCAAAACTGGCCTTGCCGAGCAGGGCCCGCAGGCGCGTGTCAAGCGCCGCCTCCCCATTGGTGGCGAGCCGGACCTCCCGGTCATAGAGCAGATTGCGCGCCTTGGACCGTCCCACCCGCAAATCCCGCATCAGGTCATAGATCGACGCGTCGGACCGCAACAGGCCGGTTTCGAACAACAGGTCGAAGAGCAGCAGGTCCACCTCCCGCTTGGGCAGGGCGCCGAAGGCCGGCAGGCAGTAGGCTTTAAGAAGGGTTTTGAGAACCTCTCGACAGGCGTCCTCGCCCAGCGAGTCGATATGTCCGTCGATGTCCACCGGCGCTCTCCCTTCGCGCTGACACGGGGTCCTGCCCTGAAATAAAGGCGCGTTGACCCAAAGCACAACCACAAGCCGGCCCAGCCCGGCAAGTCAGGCGCTCCGCCCGGCGGGGCGTTTGCGTCCCGGCGCCTCGCTTGCCACTGTGCGGCCCGGACATGCAGCGAGGAGAGGACGGGCAGGCATGAGTGATCACACCACCGCGCCGGGAAACCGGCTGGCAGGCTTTCGCAAATGGGAAGGCACCGATCCGTTCGAGGACAATAGCGGCCCGTTCTTCTACCGCGACATGGGCGATGGCCGGTTCCTGGGGGCCTTCGAGGCGACCGGGCGCCATATGAATGCCTCCGGCGCGATCCATGGCGGCTGCCTGATGACCTTTGCCGACTTCAGCCTGTTCATCTTCGCCAAGCCGGCCCTCGACACCGTTTCCGCGGTGACGATTTCCTTTGCTTCGGAGTTCCTCGACGCGGGCTTTGCGGGCGATCTGGTGCTCGCCGAAGGGCACATGACGCGCGAGACCGGCAGTCTGATCTTCGCCCGCGGCACCATCTATGCCGAACGCGACATGGGCCAGGCGCCCTTGCTGACCTATTCCGGGGTCCTGAAGAAGATCCGCAATCCGGGCTGAGGGCCGGTGCTTTAACTTTGCGCGGGGCCCTGTTTGCGCTTGGCTCGGAAGGGTTTTTGGAGGGTGGTCAGCAATTCGAACCGGGCCTTCCAGATGCACCAGCCGAAGGCGATCAGAGCCGTCGGCTCAAGCCAGGCCTGCGTCTGTGTGCCAAAGCCCGTAAAGGCCACCATCAGCGCGCAAAACAGGATCAACCGCAGAGTCTGGCCGGGCAAGGACGGACGTGTGCCCCGCAGGCGATAGACCGTGTAGGGAATCATGCGGTTGATCAATTCGGAGGCGAGCAGAATGCCGCCGGCCAGGGTCATGGGCAGGGCCAGCAGCCACGCGATGCCGAAGCCTTTAAGCCATTGCAGCAGAGCGAAGGGCCCCACCCGCCATTCGGGTGGCAGGCGGTTGAACACCAAAAACACACCGACTGAGATGGCAAGGTACAGCGCCCAGTCAACGGCAAGGCCCGAAACGCCGCTCTGCGCACCGGGCAAGAAAGCAAGGCATGCAAATGCCGGCAGAGCAAGGACGAACCCGGCCAGGGCATTGGTGGCCGCGATGGTGCCGAAAGGCCACCGGTCCTGGCCCTCATGGCGCGTGGGGCGCTCCTCAACCCGTGGGCCCATGCGATCATTGTCCGCATACCCGATTTCATAAACAATCGAGAACGACACGCTAAGCAGGACCACGACCGGGATCATCAGCAGGGGATTGACGGCCGCGCCGGCCGTCGCCAGCGCCAGCATGAAGGCATCCTCACCCAGGAAAACACGTTTCACATGGGGGTGCGTTTTGTGCTTGACCTTCGAGGTATAATCGAAGGGGACATAACTGTCCGCATGGGCTCGAATTTCCCGGTGGTTCGGCCATTCCATCACCACCTTGGCCCAGCATACCCGCAACAGATCCGCATCGTGACCATCGTGATCCGTGATGACGGTCGCGCTCGCCACCGCATCCGCGCCCAGGACATCCGTCACGGCCTTAAGCTTGCCGGCCTTGCGGTAGGCTGCGCCGCGCGGAAAGGGCGCCGCGATAATGCGCTCCGGCGGGACGATCCCGGTCAAAAGGGGCTTGACGATGGGCGCGAACCCGAACGTGACCACATAAAAGAGCCGCCCTCCCAGCCGATCGAGCAGGTCCCGGTTGAGATGGGCCCGGGCCTCGGCCGCGCCGGCGCGGCGCCAAAATCCCCACGTCCATGGCATGACGAGGGCGACGATCCACAGACGCAACACATCGCGCCAGACAAACGCGCCCATGGCGCCGCCCGGCAGGACACGCCAAGGCTTCAAGACATCCACAACCTTGAACAGAATCGCCGCGAGGCCCGAAGGCCGGGCACTGTCCAAAAACAGTTCGGTGGAGTTGCGAAGCAACAAGGTTCCGTCAAGGTCGACGAGCAAAGGGCCATCCCGGCTGTCGGCGATTGCGGCATCAAGGGTCGAGAGGTCTTGGCGGTGAAGATCCGTATCCATCAGGAAAAGTGTCCGTTCAAAGCCCTGCGGTGGGTGTGCCGCGGCCGGCCCCCGGTTGGGGCGTTTCGGTCGCGGCGTATTGGCGGGCCGCCTGATCCGCATCGGGAAGACCCGCATCGATGGTGTCTGTTTGGGTCGGCGCGGCGGGCCGGCCGGATCGGTCGAAACCGGGCGCGGTGAACGCGGCGGCCTCAAGGGTCGCCCGGGCGACCTCCAAGGTTTCGGCCAACGGAATGGGAGCCGGTTTGCCAACCTCAACGGCCTCTACGAAGGCTGCGAGGCAAGCGTTCTGCCCCTTGTCCTGTCCGCCCCGGAACAGGCCCGCGCCCGGTGCGCTCCAGCCGTGCAGGGTGAGTTTCTTGAAATTGTCGATCTGGGCGATCCGGCCGCCGCAGAACACCTCCAGCCGTTCCTTGGGAAAGGACTTGGCCCCATTGGCGAAGTAGCACACGGTGCCGATGGACCCGTCCTCAAAGCTCAGGGTCAGGATCGCCTTGTCCTCGCGGATCTCGCCCTGGCCCACGGCCACACCGTGCACGGCGGCAATCGGCGCGCCGGCCAGGAACCGTAGCAAATCGATGAAATGGCAGGCCTCGCCCACGATACGCCCGCCGCCCACGCCAGGATCCTGCGTCCAGTGGTCGGCCGGAATGGCCCCCGCATTCACGGTGTAGATGAAACTCGCCGGCTCGGACCGGGTATCGAGGAGCCGTTTCAGGCGCACCACATCGCGCGCAAAGCGCCGGTTGAAACCGACCATCAGGCGGGCGCCGGGATGCTCCGCACAGGCCGCTTCAATGGCATCGATCTGCGCGTGGGTCAGGGCGAGCGGCTTTTCAACGAACACCGCTTTGCCCGCGCGCAGCGCTTCAAGCGTCAGGGCCGCGTGGCTGTCATGGCGCGTTGCGATGACGACGGACGTGCTGCCCGCATCGGCGATGGCGGCGGACGCGTCGGTGGACGCGCTTACAAAGCCCGCCTTGCGCGCATGAATGCCGGCACTGACCCCGTTCTCGCTGACCAGGGTGTGAAGACCCGCACCGGCCTTGCGCAGCCCCGGGATCAAGACCCGCGAGGCATAGTTGCCCGCCCCAATGACCGTGCAGATGCAGGCCCCCCGTGCTCCCGGGGTCGTGCCTGCCGAAACCGTCCGATCGGGGGGCGAAGACACCGGCTCGGCCCCGTGGTCGAGCACGATGGCAAGGCTGGCACTGTCCGTAGCCAGAAGATCATAGGCCTTCGCGGCTTCGCCAAGATCGATCCGGTGGCTGATCAGCCCTTCAAGCGAGAGACTTCCCCGTTCCAGCAGATCGAGCACGGCGCTGAAATTGCGCTGCTCGGTCCAGCGCACGAAACCTTGGGGATAATCCTGTCCGCCCTTTTCATAAAGCGGGTCGTATCGGCCGGGCCCATAGGAACAGGAAACCTGAAAGGTCAGTTCTTTTTCGTAAAAATCCGCCCGGTTCAGTTCAAGCCCGGTCACGCCGACCAGCACGATCCGGCCACGCTTGCGGCTCATGCGGGCCGCCTGGGTCACCGGATCATTGCTTTTGGTGGAGGCGGTGATCAGCACACCGTCCATGCCCGCATCGCCGCTGAAGGCGAGCCCCTCCCTCACCACGTCCCGGCCCGCGCTCAAATCAACGCCGACGGCGCCATACCGTTCCGCCAGCGCCACCCGGCCCGGATTGAAGTCCGCGCCGAGCACCTGGCAGCCATTGGCGCGCAAAAGCTGCACCGTGATCAGACCCAAAAGCCCAAGCCCAATGACGCAGATCCGCTCGCCCAAGGTGGGCTCCATGAGGCGAATGCCCTGGAGCGCAATGGCGGCCAGCACGGTGAAGGCCGCCTCCTCGTCACGCACCCCGTCCGGAACCTTTGCTGTCAAGTGCTTGGGCACGCACACGATTTCGCCGTGGCAACCGTTCGAGACCACGCGGTCACCGGGTGCCAGGTGGGTCACGCCATCGCCAACCTCGATCACCTCGCCGAAATTGCAGTAGCCCGGGGCAAAGGGCTGATCCAGCTTGGCGCGCACGGCTTCGAGGGTCGGCATGAGACCGTCCGTGCGCACCTTGTCGATGGTCTGACGGACTTTTTCCGGCTGCTGGCGCGCCTTGTCGATCAGGTTCGCCCGGCCAAAATCGAGCAGCATGCGCTCGGTTCCGGCGGAAATCAGGCTCTTGCGCGTGCGGATGAGGACATGGCCCGGCCGGCACGAGGGAGCGGGCGCCTCAATAACTTCGATCTCACCGGTCTTGAAGGACTGGAGCACCTGACGCATCGCACAGCCTTTCGGGGGGGATTGGGGAACGCTGAAGAGACACCGCGGCAAGGCACACGGACCGCGGCCCAACCGTTACGGTTGGCAGGCAATATCAGACCCGTCGCGGGCGATCCAGTATGGCTCTGCCAATGGGCCGAGAGGCAAACGGGAACAGGCCTCAGAGGCGGGGCCGGGGGCCACCGGAGGGACCGCCATAAAGGTGGGCAGGATCCACGCCCCGGCCATTTTCCCATCGTATCCCGCTGCCAGGGTTCCGGATCAGGGTTTAGCGAACCAACGGAGGATAAGAATGACAAAACGCCTTGGACTGGCCACGCTTGGAGTGTTGTGCGCGTGTCTTGCGGGCTGTTCCTCGACATCGTTCGAGCGGGGACACGAGGCATGGCGGCAAAGCCTGTGCCGCGAAGATCCCTACAACCCGTGTCCGGAGACAGGCGATCCAATTCTCGATGACAATCGCCGCGGCGGCCTTTAGAGCGCGCAGTGATCAACGGGCACCGCCCATGGGGAGCGCCAAAAAATCCGATGGGCGCGCGTGAGCGGAACAAAAAACAGAGCAGCGGCGCGCTGGCCTCAGACTGATCTGGATTGCCCGCCCGCTGCTCCACGCGCCGGCGTCAAATGACGAGAAGCCCGCGCAGGGGCGTCGTGGCAAGACCCCTGCGCGGATGTGCTTGGATTTGGCGGCTTAGCCCATGGCTTGCTGGAAGCGTTCGTCGATCTTCTCGATATAGCCTTCCGTGGACAGCCAGCCCTGCTGGTCACCAATCAGAAGTGCCAGATCCTTTGTCATGAAGCCCGCCTCGATGGTGCCGACGACGGTGTCCTCAAGGGTCTGGGCAAAGCGGATCAGATCCGGGTTCTCATCGAGCTTGCCGCGATGGGCCAGACCGCGCGTCCAGGCAAAGATCGACGCCGTGGAGTTGGTGCTCGTCGCCTGACCCTTCTGGTGCTGACGATAGTGGCGGGTCACGGTGCCGTGGGCGGCTTCGGCCTCCACCGTGCGTCCATCGGGCGTCATCAGCACGGAGGTCATCAGGCCAAGCGAGCCAAAGCCCTGCGCGACCGTGTCGGACTGCACGTCGCCGTCATAATTCTTACAGGCCCAAATGAACTTGCCGTCCCATTTGAGGGCGGCGGCCACCATGTCATCGATCAGGCGGTGTTCGTAATCAATGCCCTTGGCCTTGAAGGCTTCGGCGAATTCCGCCTCGAAGACCTCTTGGAACAGATCCTTGAAGCGACCGTCATAGGCCTTCAGGATCGTATTCTTCGTGGACAGATAAACCGGCCAGCCGCGATCAAGACCGTAATTCATGCAGGCGCGGGCGAAATCCCGGATGGAGTCATCCAGATTGTACATGCCCATAGCGACGCCGCCGCCGGGGAAGTTGAAGACGTCGAAATGCATGGGCTCGCCGCCGTCGTCCGGCGTGAAGGTCATGGTCAGCTTGCCCTTGCCCGGCACCACGAAGTCGGTGGCGCGGTACTGGTCGCCGAAGGCATGACGGCCGATCACGATCGGGTTGGTCCAGCCGGGCACAAGACGCGGTACATTGCGGCAGATGATCGGCTCACGGAAGACCGTGCCGCCGAGGATGTTGCGGATGGTGCCGTTGGGCGAGCGCCACATTTTTTTCAGGTCGAATTCCTCAACCCGCGCCTCATCCGGCGTAATCGTGGCGCATTTCACGCCCACGCCATGCTCGCGAATGGCATTGGCGGCATCGATGGTCACCTGGTCATCGGTCTTGTCGCGATACTCCACGCCCAGATCGTAGTAGTGCAGATCGATATCGAGATAAGGCAGGATCAATTTCTGCTTAATCAAATCCCAAATGATGCGGGTCATTTCATCGCCGTCGAGTTCCACGACGGGGTTTGCGACCTTAATCTTGCTCATCCTGTTGGCTCCTGCGGGCAGTCAGTCTAAAGAAGGACTAAAAGGCGGCGCGGCCCAAGGCGGGGCGAGTGGGCCAGCCATCGGGCGAGCCGACCTTTTGGGGCGTTCTTTGCCCGGCCGTCTCGGCCGGCGGCCCCGCCGGTGGGCATCGCTTGCCAGAAGTTCTATAGCATCGGGGTGACCGGCGGGGAAACGACGCGCCAAAAGCGGGCCGCGCGGTCCATATTCAACCACCTCCAGCGTTCAACCGTTCCCCCGCGCTTTACGTCCCCCACGCTCAACAGTCGAGGACCCGGACCATGGCAGGGACAGACCACACCCGTGACGCCGTTCTTGGCGGACCATCAATGATTCTGGTCAAGCCCCAAATGGGCGAGAACATCGGGGCGGCGGCCCGGGCCATGTACAATTTCGGATTGACGGACCTGCGCCTGGTCGCGCCCCGCGACGGCTGGCCTAGCGAAAAAGCCGTCGCCATGGCCTCCGGCGCCACGCCGGTAATTGATGCCACGCAAATTGTGGAAACAACCGAGGCGGCCGTCGGCGCGCTGCACCACGTCTATGCCACGACGGCGCGCGACCGCTACATGATCAAACCGGTGATGACGGCGGCCGAAGCCGCCACGGACATGCGAGCCCGGGCCGAGGCCGGACAGAAAGTGGGCGTTTTGTTCGGCGGTGAACGCTCCGGCCTCGACAATGACGATGTGGCGCTCGCCGACACGATTATCACCATTCCCGTGAACCCGGCCTTTGCCTCCATCAACCTTGCCCAGGCCGTCCTTTTGGTGGGCTATGAGTGGTTTCAGCACCAAAACCGGGCTCAGGACCCTGCGCAGCCGCTTTACGACGCGCCGCCAGCCACACGGGACGAGCTGTTTGGCTTTTTTGAGCATCTGGAGCGGGCCCTCGACGATGCGGGCTTCCTGTTTCCCCTGGAAAAGCGGCCCATCATGGTGCGCAACCTGCGCAATATGTGGCACCGAGTGGCCCTGACCCACCAGGATATTCAGACGCTGCGCGGGATTATCGTGGCGCTGCAGCGGGCCGATCCCGTGACCGGGCTGCGCACTGTGCCGCCAAAGGCCTCCGGGGATTGACCCCCGCGCTCCACCGGGCTATGTCCCGCCCTCACTTGAGGGGAAGCGTCCTTTCAAGATGACGGGTGGCATGGGAACCGCCGTTGAAATCGCCTCGAAACTGGGTTCGGGGCCGGCCCATGCCTTAGAGGAAAAGTGTTATGTCGAGACGTGAGTCGGCGAAGTACAAAATTGACCGCCGCATGGGCCAAAACATCTGGGGTCGC
>CAYYTT010000151.1:0-9545 GCA_964474635.1 uncultured Alphaproteobacteria bacterium
TCGCCGCCTCCATGACCGGCATCCGGCGCAACCACACCCGCTTTCACACCCTGGCAAGCGGCCCGGATCCCCTCGTCACCCATGTTTCGGGCCCTAACCTGTATCGCCCCATGGGCCATACGGACCCGGCGGCCTATTGCGACGCGTTGATTACGGAACTTGAGGACACCATTGCGACCCTCGGACCGGAGACCATCGCCTGTTTCATCGCCGAACCGGTCATGGGCGCTGGCGGCATTCATCTGGCTCCGGAGGGCTATCACCGGCGCGTATGGGAAGTCTGCCGGCGCCACGACATTCTCTATATCTCGGACGAGGTCGTCACCGGTTTCGGTCGCCTGGGGCACTATTTCGCCTCCCATCCGGTCTTCGATATCGTCCCGGATATGATCGTCTGTGCCAAGGGCATTACGTCCGGCTACATCCCACTCGGCGCCACGGTCTTCTCCAAGCGGATCTATGACGGCATCAGCAATCCGCCCACGGGCGGCGGCATGTTCGCCCATGGCTACACCTATTCCGCACACCCTGTAGCCTGCGCCGCTGGCCTGAAGAACCTGGAGATCATGGAGCGTCTGGACCTTTGTGCCCATGCGGCCCGCATGGGCACGCTGCTCCAGACCCGCCTGAGGTCCCTCGCGGGTCTGCCCCATGTGGGCGATGTGCGGGGCATGGGCCTGATGGCGGGCGTGGAACTTGTCGCCGATCCGGCCACCAAGATACCCTTCGAGCCCGCCCTGGGCGTCGCCAAGAAAGTCGCGGCCGCCGCCTACGCGCGCGGGGTCATCGTGCGGGTGGCCGGTGATGTGATCGTCATGTCCCCGCCTCTCATCCTGGAGGATGGCGACGTCGACACGCTCGTCACGGTGCTCGGCGAAGCGATTACGGAGGTGGCCGCCGCCCTGTAGCGGCCCAAATGGACGCCCCGCACGCCCCGTCGCATACTTTCCATGCCAAAAATGAAACACGGGAGGGCGGCGATGACACGGATCTTGGCCAAAACGGTGTTCGGGGCGGCGGTCCTGCTCACGGGCTCATTCACCCTTGTGCACGCGCAAGACGCCCCCACCCGTGTGGACCTGATCGCGCACAATGGCCCGGTTTTCACGGCCGACGCGGACCTGACGGTTCATGAAACGGTCGTTGTGGACAACGGACGGATCCTTGCCGTTGGCGGTCCGCAAATCGCCGAGCAGTACGAGGCGGACCAGACCATCGATCTGGAGGGCCGCCTCCTTCTGCCCGGCTTCAATGATGCGCATACCCATATATGGGGCAATCCGCGCGGCTGGATCGACCTCGCCGGCGTCACATCGATTGCCCAGATGCAGGCGCTGATCACCGGCGCTATTGCGGTCATCAAGCCGGGCGAATGGGTCACAGGCTATGGCTGGTCCGAGGACAGACTCCAGGAAAAGCGCAAGCCCACGCGGGCGGATCTCGATGCGGTCTCTCCCGATGTGCCGGTCCTGTTGACCCGCGAAGGCGGCCATTCCGCCGTGGCCAATTCCAAGGCCCTGGAGATCGCCGGGCTTGATGCCTCCTCGCCCCAGCCCGAGGGGGGCACGCTCTTTATCGGGACGGACGGACGGCTCACGGGCGTCATCGCCGAACGCTTCGATCTGGTGGAAAAGCATATCCCCGCGCCGGATCCGGCCGGCATCGCCGCATCGCTGGCGGACAATCTGGAAGCCCAGTTCACACTGGGCATCACGAGCCTCACCCACGCCAATGCGCCGATCCCTGACTTTGAGACCGTGTGGACGGCGGCCTATGCCGACCCCTCACGCGCCCTGCCCCGCGCCACGGTGCAGATCGATCCCCTGCTGAAGGCCAAAGGCCCTCAAGGCGCCTTTGAGGCGCTGAAGACCTTCGGACGCCGCACCGGCGAGGGCAATGAACGCCTGAAAGTCGGCGCGCTGAAGGTTTTCGTCGATGGTGGTTTCACCGGGCCGGCGGCCTACACCCGGGAGCCCTACCGCAACGACCCCACCTATTTCGGCGCCTTGACCACGACCCTGGAGGACATCGAGACCCTGGCGCGGGCGGCCCATGGCGCGGGCTGGCAGTTGGGGTTTCACGCCATCGGTGATGCGGCCATCGAGGAGACCGCCGCCATGTTCGGCCGCATCCTGAAGGATGCGCCCCGGGCGGACCATCGCCACTACCTGAACCATTTCACGGTCATGCCCTCCCCGCAGACCATGGACCAGATGGCCCACGACGGCATTGCCATCACCCAGCAGCCCAACTTCACCTACAGTCTGGAAGGGCGCTACCGCACTTATCTGCCGGACGAAAAGCTCAAGCATAACAATCCGGTCGCGACCCCCATTGGCCATGGCATTTTCGTGGCGTTTTCCTCCGACATCATTCCCATCGGGCCCCTGGTGGGCATCTATGCCGCCGTCACCCGCAAGGGTCAGTCGGGCACGGTCTATGGCCCGGAGGAGCGGATCAGCGTGGCCGACGCCCTGCGCCGCTACACCTATGGCGGGGCCTATATGAGCTTTGAGGAAGACCTGAAGGGCACCATTGCGCCGGGAAAACTCGCGGACTTGATCGTGCTCGACCGGAACATTCTGAAGACATCCCCTGAGGAGATCCGCGAGACGCGCGTGGACCTGACCATCCTTGGTGGGCAGATCGTCTTTGCGCGTCGCGCCCCGTGATGGGCACGCGCGCCAGGGACTCGGCCGGCGACCACCGGGGCGGCCTCCAACGCAGTCTCGGCCGCTGGGACGTGTTCGTTCTCGCCTTTGGGGCCATGATCGGCTGGGGCTGGGTGGTCCTGGCCGGCACCTGGATCTTAGGGGCCGGCGTGCTCGGCGCCGGGGCGGCCTTCGCGCTGGGCGGCCTGGCCGTGGCGATCATCGGGCTCACTTACGCTGAACTCGCCGCCGCCCTGCCTTTTGTGGGCGGAGAGCACGTCTATGTCCAACGGGCCTTCGGGCGCGGCCCCGCCTTCGTGGCGGCCTGGGCGATCCTGTTCGGCTATGTCTCCGTGGTGGCCTTCGAGGCCATCGCCCTGCCCGTCGCCGTCGCGACCCTGGTGCCCGAGTTCCGGCAGTTCCCGCTGTGGAGCGTGGCCGACTACCGGGTTCACGGGACGGAAATTTTACTCGGCTCGGGGGCGGCGCTCCTCATGACCCTGATCAATATACGCGGCATTCAGTTTGCCGCCCGGGTGCAGGCCCTTGCAGTGCTGGTCGTGCTGGCGGCGGGCGCCGTGTTGATCCTTGGCGGATTTTTGGGCGCGCGGGCGCCGCTTGAGGATCTTACGCTTTGGACCGGCTGGGGCGGGATCCTCGGTGTGGTGATCATGGTGCCGTTCCTGTTCGTGGGCTTTGACGTCATTCCCCAATCGGCCGAGGAAATCGGGGCGCCGGCACGCGATATCGGACGCATGCTCATGGTCTCGGTGTTTGCTGCCGCGCTGTTCTACGCCGCCCTCGCCGTCGCCGTGGGCTTTGCCGGTCCGCTTGGGGCCAATGCGGCCGGTGGATTGTCCGGCCTTGCCACGGCGGACGCGGCCGCCCGCCTGTGGGGCGCACCGTGGCTTGGCCCCTTCGTGGTGTTGGCGGGCATTGCGGGCATCCTGTCCAGTTGGAACGCCTTCCTGATCGGCGCGAGCCGGGCCCTGTTCGTGCTCGCCGAGGCGGGTGAACTGCCCCGGGGCCTTGCGGCCTTGCATGGGCGCTACGGGACGCCGTGGGCCGCCATCGCGCTCATCGGGGGCCTGTCCATTCTGGCGCCGCTGCTGGGCCGGCCGGCCCTCGTCTGGATTGTGGACGCCGGCGGGCTTGGCATTGTCATCGCCTATGGCTGCGTTGCCGCCGCGTTCCTGGCCCTGCGCCGGCGCGAACCCGATCTTCCGCGTCCCTACAAGGCGCCCTTCGGCACTGCCCTCGGCACCCTGGCGCTGGCCCTGTCGCTCGGTCTCGCGGTCCTCTACCTCCCCGGATCCCCCGCCGCCCTCGTCTGGCCTGAAGAATGGGCCCTCGTCGCCGGCTGGAGCACCCTTGGCGCCCTCCTGTGGGCCGCGCGCGCCCGGTGACCGCCGCGCCGCCGCAGGGCCCGCTTCGGCACCAATGGCGGGCTCCCAGCGGGACGAGATATTGACCCCGTCCCGCCCTTAAATCTCCCGCCCAGCCTTCAAACACCCCGACGGGCCCAGGCTCGCGAACCTCGCCCGCCCGCTTACCCGGGCGAAACCCTTTGCCCTTAACCTGACTTTGAAAGGGTGCGGGTCCATGGAAGACAGCGTCGAGGACGTGAGCGGTGCCGGCGTGCGCGGCGACAGCGAAGCGCGAAAACGCCGGCTTTTGAGCCGTGTCGCCTTTTGGTTCGCCGGTATTTTGTCCGCCTACCTGTCTATCATCACAGTTTTATTGCCGGGCCTGTCGCCCGCCAAAATCGTCGGCATGATCACCATCGGGGTTGTGATCGCCGCCGGATGGGGCGCCCGGTCACAAAGACTGTACCGCGCCAGCGCCTTCACGGTGGTGGCCACGACGATCCTGGCGGGCTTTGGTGCGAGCCTGTCCAATGGCGGCCTTGAAGGCTATGTGACGCCGATCCTGATCACCGCGCCGATCATTGCCGCCCTGTTCCTGGGCGCGCGGGCCACGATCGCAGCGGCGCTCGCCGTCATCCTCGCCTTCGCCCTTCTGCTGGCGGCCGAGCAGGGGGGGCTTGTCAAGCCGACGCCCTATTCCCCCGGGGCCACGACCGTCGCGGCCTTCACGCTGCTGGCCATGGCCACCATTTTGTGCGCGGCGGGCCTTGCCCATTTCGCGCGCGACAGCGACGCCCTCGTGCGCTCCCTCATGGGGGCGCAAGGCACGCTTTTCGCCATGGCCAAGCGCCTTGAGTTTGCCGCCTATCACGACCCGCTCACGGGCCTTGCCAACCGAAAGAAGCTCAAGGGCCATCTCGACGCGCTGCTGGCGGGTGAGATCGACCTGGAGGACCGGATTTGCGTGATCCATGTGGATCTCGACAAGTTCAAGGAGGTCAATGACGAGCTGGGCCATGCGGTTGGCGACGGCGTGTTGCGCCGCACGGCCGCCATCATGCGCGAGCACTTCGCGGCGGGCGATCTCATTGCCCGGGTCGGCGGCGATGAATTCGTCATTGTGGCAACCTTACACCGGTCCGAACCCATCGACATCGCCCAAGACCTCTGTGATACCCTCATTGAGCGGATCAAACAGCCCATGTCGGTCAATGGCGTGGAGTGCCAGGTGGGGGCAAGCGCCGGCTACGTGTTCGCCGACAAGGGCTGCAGCAGCGCGGAGACCCTGATCGCCAACGCCGATATTGCGCTTTACGACGCCAAGCGCCTGGGCCGGGGCCATGCCCTCCATTTCACCTTGGGGATGCGTGAGGGGCTGGAGCATCGGCGCGACGTGATCGCAGGCGTCGAACAGGCCATCCATGAAAGCCGCGTGGTGTGTCTGTTGCAGCCGCAGATCTGTCTGCGGACGGGTCAGGTGCTGGGCGTCGAAGCCTTGGGGCGTATCCGGACGCGGGCCAATGACCTTCTGACGCCGGATGTCTTTCTGGACCTGGCCGAGGAAATCGGCGTCATCGATATCTTCGACCGCATGGTCACGCGCCGTGCCCTTGAGGCCCTCAGCGACCTGCGCGCCGCCGGCCACCGTCTGCCGCACTTGTCCATCAATGCCTCGGCCAAATCGCTCCGCCGGGCCCATTATCTTGATGACCTTCTGGGCGCGATCGCGCAGCACGGCTTTCAGAACGAGGACGTGACGGTCGAGGTGCTCGAAACGGTTGTCATGGAGGATGAAAAGGACCGCGCCGCGCAGACGATCCGTTCCATGAAGGAGGCCGGTATCAGGGCGGTTCTTGATGATTTCGGCGTCGGCTACACCTCCATAGGCGTGTTGGCCAAGGTGGCGTTTGCTGGCATCAAAATCGATCGCTCGCTGATCGCCGATCCGCAGAACGCCCGCTCCATCCAGGTCCTGAAAGCCATCCGGGGTATGGCGCGGGAATTGGGTCTCAGCACCGTGATCGAAGGCATCGAAGAACCCCGGCAATTCGCGTTGGCCCAATCGCTCGCATTCGACATCGCCCAAGGCTTTGACATTTGCCGCCCCCTTGAGACTGAGGCCCTGAAAGTCTGGCTTGCCGGCTATGGTCGCTCCCCGGTCAACAGCCTGCTCGACCGTGTGGGACCGGCAGGCGGTTGACACTCACCGTGGGCCCGCCGAAAGACGGGCCGTGCGGTTGATCAGGGATCAGCTTGCGAGGCTGGCCGTGGCGGCGACGTGGGTGCGTTCCGCCATGCGGGTCTCGGCCGCGCTGGCGTGGTCCACGGGCCGCATGAGGTAACAAAGGCAGTCGGAACGGATGATGGACTGGTCCGGCGTCACCATGGCCGGCACCACATCCTTCGTTAGGCTGACCTTGTCTCCGGTGAACCGGAAGAACTGGCTGGTCAGATCCGCGCCGTGCTCGTCCACGACGCTTAAGGGCCGCATGTTGCCCCCGAGGCTGGCCCAGGGGGTACCGGCCTCCATGTGCCGGAAATTCAATGTCTCCAGGTCGGCGCGCAGGATCAGTTCAGCACCCGGCGTGCCAAAGGAAATCGACGCCCCCGGATCGACCACGACCCGGCCGATGGTCTCGAACAGCATAAGGTCGGCCGGTCCTGGGGGATGCTGATCAAAATCGTCGAGGCCCATGGCGTAATCGATCAAATCGAGGGCCCCCGCGAGGCCGTCCGTGTCCCCGCTTTGTCCGCATTCCAGCGTGATGGCCGGACAGATCCGGGAAAAGGCCATAGACTGCGTCGTGGGCGGGTTGCGGTAGAAAACGCCCCGGGGCGCGAAACGCGCCGCAAGCTGAAGATCCGCGGGGCGCAGAAGATTGACGCACCCATAGAGCGGATTGTCGCCGGTATTGTTGTGGACATCGATGCTGGCAAAGGGCTCGGCGGCCCGGGCAATGTCCACCACCCGCTCGGCAAGCTCGCCATACGCCCCCGTCACGCCCGACCAGATGCGGTTGAAATCGGGCTCCCGGTCGAGGTGACGCACACCCTGCTCCGCCGCGGCAACATTCCCGACAAAGATCAACAGGCTGCGCTCGGGCGCTTGCGTCCGGTAGCGGCGCGCCAGTTCCTGGAGCACCTCGAAACTCGTCGTCTCGTTGCCGTGGAGCAGCGTCGACAGGAACAGGGGCTGGGGTCGGCGCCCCTTTACGGTGATGAGCGAGGGGTTCGGCAAAACGCTGCGCACCTCGCGGGAGGTGATCTCGGTCAACCGCTCCGGGAGGCGGTCATACTGGTCGAGGGGGAGGGCCATTCTTGTCATTGCCTTTTTACTCTTGGGCCTTTTTCTCACTGCCCGCTTTGATGAGGGGCCGCTTGGATCGGGGGCCACGTCTTTCAGGGGGTGCCGGGCGGAGCGTGCGGTCCGCCTGGCACGTGCCGGGCTCAACGCGGAACAGGCCATGTATGCACGGGCTGGCCGGCGGTCTGTTGCGCCGCATAGGCCTCGGTGAGTGCGATCATGTCCGATCCGTTCGCGCGGACGAAACTACGTTGCCACTCCGCCCCATTACAACCCAAAATCACGCGGGGCCGGAGTATATCCGTGAAAACACACTCAAGGTCGTTTTTGTCAACGCCAATCCGCTCCAAAGCAGTGCGTGCCACCGGCAGCAGCAGCTCCAGCAGCAGCGCACGCACGGGCACCACGCGGCCGCGCCAGTAGACCTGGGCCTGGAGCCCATCGCGCGCGCAGGCGTAGAAATTTGCACAAGCCTCCTTGAAAGACATTAGATCTTCCGGTCTGTCCGCCATGCGGCCAAGCCCGTAGGCGAGCCCGAAATAGAACGCCAGATTCGCCACCATGTCGGCCGTCGTGGGCCCGGCAGGCATGACCCGCATTTCGATGCGCAGATGCGGCACCTCCCCTGGGCCGAAGCCCAGGATCGGCCGGACCCACCGCCAGATCGTGCCGTTCTGCAAACGCAGATGGGCAAGTCCCCCTTCCGCGTCGTCAACGGACGGCAACAGGCGCGGAAAGCGCAGATTCTCCGCGAAAAGCTCAAACAGACTGTCCCGCAGATAGCCCGTGCCCATGGTAACCCGCAGGACATTGCGGCTGTCGGTGGTTCGAAAGCCCTCAAGCGCTGTCGATTGTTCGAACGCGGGGATGCGCGTTTCAGCCCAGAGCGATTTTCCGTACAGATACGGAGAATTTGCCGTCGCAGCCAAAAGGGGACCGGCCGCCATGAGGGACGCATTATAGAGCCGGGCCGCCTCGTCCTGGTTGACCTTCAGATGGGCCTGAAGCGAGGTGCAGGCCGCCTCGAGCATGATGTGGTCAAAGCTGCAGCTCAGCCGATCGTCCCGGCCCGAAATATCGATCTGGAGCGGCCGCCCCCCCCGGCGTTGCATCAGTTCATTGTTGAGGGCGGCAAAACGCTTGGCATCCGACAGACACCCCAGATGGTGCATGTCCTTGCTGACGCTCGGCAAAATGCCGATTGAGACCGGGCGCAGGCCCAGATCGGATGACCGGGCGCAGCATTTGTGCCAGGTGTGATCGAGTTCGCTCAAAAGGCGGCGAAAAACGTCATGTTGCAGATCGAGTGGCGCGGCATTGATTTCAAAATTGTAGCGGGCGAGTTCGGGCACGATGTCCGGATCGTCCAGGAGCGCCAGGAAACGCCCGTTTTCCGGAGCGGGGCACAGGTCCGAGCCGGTGAGCCAGGCCTCCAGCTCCAGGCCGACGCTCGCCGTCTCGCTCTTGTGGAAGGCCTGTTTAGCGAACCACTCCTCCAGGACCTGGGTCTCCATCAGGAGGCGTGCATTGAACGCCCGGTGATCCTCCAGTGAAAAGCGCAACGCGCCGACTTCGTGGCCCACAGTCCCTCCTTTCCCGCCAAGGCCCCAAAGCCTTGCGCGCACTGCACCGCCGCGAGCGCCGGGTGGCGGCGCTTTCAACGGTTCGCATCATTGTAAACGGGGTGTCTTGCCAAGCGGCCCTACTGGCCCCCCCTCAAGGTCGATGCCTTAGGGGTCGTTGCCTAAGGGGCCGTGCACCCCCGCCCGGCCCAAACCCCTGCATCGCCAGTCCGCGGGCCAGAGGGCCCGCCCGTCATCATGCAAGAAGTGTAAATGGCGAACCCGGCCAACCGCAAAGCCGAAAATCAACGGCACATGGCCTGAAGGCGGGGAGGAACGCAGAGCAGAAAAACAGTGCGCGGATAAAAAGTCTCGGCCCATGCCGATGGTCCTGGCGCTTCCAACCGCAAGCACAGCGCAAGCAAAACAATCCAGTCGCGGAAGATTTCGCCGCCCAAAAGGGCGGCCGCTGCGGAGGGAGAAGCCGAAGTGGGACCGTTCGAACCGCAGAGCAAGTGGCCAAAGCCCCTCGCAGGGGCACAGGGCAATCTAGGCTCCAATCGGTCCACCGGACCGATTTGTCCGGCCTTTGGCCGGACCGCCTCGAATGGTGGAGGGGGCTGGATTCGAACCAGCGTAGCCGAAGCACCAGATTTACAGT
>CAYYTT010000152.1:0-9528 GCA_964474635.1 uncultured Alphaproteobacteria bacterium
GGCGAGGGGGGGTACCTGACAAATGCCGAGTGCGAGCGCTTGATGGAGAGTTACGCGCCGTCGGCAAAGGATCTGGCGTCCCGCGACGTGGTCTCCCGCTCCATGACCATCGAGATCGCCGAAGGGCGGGGTGTCGGTCCGAACAAGGATCACATCAACCTGCACCTGGATCACATCGATCCCAAGATCCTGGCCGAACGTTTGCCGGGTATCACCGAAACGGCGCGGATTTTCTCCGGGGTGGACATCACCAAGGATCCGATCCCGGTGCTGCCGACCGTGCACTACAATATGGGCGGTATCCCGACCAATTATCACGGCGAGGTCGTCACCCTGAAGGACGGCAATCCGGACCATGTGATCCCGGGTGTGATGGCCGTGGGTGAAGCGGGCTGTGTGTCCGTGCACGGTGCAAACCGTCTGGGTTCGAACTCGCTCATCGACCTTGTTGTCTTCGGCCGGGCCGTCGGCCTGCGCTGCGCCGAGACAGTGGAGCCGGGCGCCAAGCAACCGGATCTGGCACCGGACGCGGGCCAGGAAGCTCTCACGCGCCTCGACCGGTTCCGCCACGCGAGTGGCGGCACGCCCACCTCGGAACTGCGCCTCGGCATGCAGCAGGTCATGCAATCCAACTGCGCCGTGTTCCGCACCCAGTCGACCCTGGATGAGGGCAAGAAGAAAATCAGCGACATCTACAAGGGGATCGATGACATCCGGGTGGCCGACCGGTCCATGGTGTGGAACTCGGATCTCATGGAGACGCTGGAGTTCGACAACCTCATGGCCCAGTCGATCTGCTCCATGTTCGCCGCGGCCAACCGGACCGAAAGCCGGGGCGCCCACGCCCGGGAGGACTATCCGGAGCGGGACGACGCGAACTGGATGAAGCACACATTGACCTGGTTCTCCGAAAATGAGGCGCGGATCGATTATCGCCCCGTGCACAACCACACCCTGACCAACGATGTGCAGTACTTCCCGCCCAAGGCGCGGGTGTACTGATTGGGACACGGATCGGAAGGAAATCACAGATGGTCGAACTGACACTTCCCCGGAATTCCCAGGTCAAAAAGGGAACGCATTACCCGGCCCCGGCGCGCAAGGACGGCTCCAAGCCCAACCGGTTGAAGAAGTTCAAGGTGTATCGCTGGGATCCGGAGACGGGTGAAAACCCGAAAACGGACACATACGACGTCGATCTGGACACCTGCGGGCCCATGGTCCTCGATGCCCTGATCAAGATCAAAAACGAGATGGACTCAACGCTCACCTTCCGCCGGTCCTGCCGGGAAGGCGTGTGCGGGTCCTGCTCCATGAATATCGACGGGCAGAACACGCTGGCCTGCACCAAATCCATTGAAGAGGTCTCCGGCGCCGTGACGGTCTATCCGCTGCCGCATATGCCGGTGGTGAAGGACCTGGTGCCGGACCTAAAGCATGTCTACGCCCAGTACCGTTCCATCGAGCCCTGGCTGCAGACGGACACGCCCCTGCCCGAGAAGGAATGGAAGCAGAGCCGGGATGACCGGGAAAAGCTTGATGGCCTTTACGAGTGCATCTTGTGTTTTTGCTGCCAGACGTCCTGCCCGAGCTATTGGTGGAACGGCGAGCGGTATCTGGGTCCGGCCGTGCTGCTCCAGGCCTATCGCTGGCTGATCGACAGCCGGGATGAGGCGACGGGCAAGCGTCTTGACGATCTGGAAGACCCCTTCCGGCTCTATCGCTGCCACACCATCATGAATTGCGCGAATGTCTGTCCGAAGGGTCTCAACCCGGCCAAGGCGATTGCGGAAATCAAGAAGATGATGGCTGAGCGGGTGATTTGACCTGCGCGTCATGATCGGGTGAAATTCTGGAAAAAGGCTGCCTGAGTGCAGCCTTTTTTTACGCGCTCGTCCTGCTTTTACGGCCCCAAAGGCCGCTGGTTTGCAAGGAGACGACCCATGCCCCGACCGTTCCGTGCAAAGATCAAGACAGTGGCCCGCCTGACCGTCGTGCTGCTGGCGGGGTGCATGTCCGCGTGCATTGGGCGGCTTGGATCGGGTGTCACCTCCGACATGCTCGCCGAGCCGGCCACGCAATTCGCCGAGGCCTGCAGCACGCCGCGGCACCGGGACCTGGATTTCTGGCTCGGAGAGTGGAAGGTGAAATGGGACGATCCGGAAACCGGCGAGACCCTGGAGGGGCGCAATCGTGTTGAGCGGGTCTTGGAGGGATGCGCGATCCGCGAGACATTCGATGGGCGCCCCGGATTGCCGCTCCAGGGCATCAGCATGTCGAACTACCATCCGACCATCGGGGAATGGCGCCAGCTCTGGCTCGATAACGAAGGGGGCTATCTGCCCTTCGCGGGCGGTCCGGTCGAAGACCGGTTTATCTTGAGTCTGATCCGGCGCACTCCCGACGCGCCGCACCGGCGCATGATCTTTGAAACCATCACGCCGACGAGCCTCGTTTGGCGTTGGCAGATGCGCGCCACCGAAGACCGGCCGTGGCGCGATCTCTGGGTGCTGACGTATCGCCGGCTCGGGGCGTGAGGATCACGCGGCGTCGGACGTCCCGTCTGAAGCCCCGTCTGGCGCGATGTCTTCGGCGGCGCGTTGGGCGTCTCGCTCGGCCTTGGCGGTCTTGAGTGCGCCATCGGCTTCGCTGATCAATCCGTCGAGATCCACAAGCCGTCCCAAGGAAGTGGCCATTCCGAGCGTGACCGATAAGGGGATTGGGAAAGGCAGCTTGGCGACGCGGTCCTGAAGGTCCTGGCCCAGGGCCAGCGCGTCTTCCGGTGTCTTGCCGGCGAGCAGAACCATGAACTCCTGACCGCTAAGGCGTCCGCACAGGCCTTGCGATCCGATGGTCTTGTTTACAACCCCCGCGATGGCCTTGATCGCTTCGTCACCGCGCTTCTGGCCCAGGGTGTCGTTGATCGTGCCCGTTCCGTCGATATCGATCGCAAGGACGGCAAGTGGGGCTTTGCTTGACCATGCATCCTGCACAGCGGTCTCCGCACGCGCCATGAAGCTGCGGCGGTTATGCAGGCCCGTGAGGAAGTCGGTGGTGGCCAATTGAATCAGGCGCTCCTGGGCGGTCTTCCACTCGGTCACGTCGCGCAGCAGCACATTGAAGGAGCGGGTCTGTCCGTCCCGCGCGCGCAAAGGCGCTATGGCGCATTCGGCCCAATAGGCGGAGCCGTCCGCGCGGACTTGCCATCCGGTGGCGACCGAGCTGCCCATTTGCCGGGCGATTTCGATCAGGGTTTCCGCCCCCATGGTCTGACCGGGTGTTTCGTGCCAGAAGCAGCCGAAATTCTTGCCGATCACATCGTCTTCGGTGACGCCAAGAAGATCCTGCACGGAACTGTTCCACCCCTCGATGCGACCGTCATGATCAAGCGAGAAAATGGCGTAGTCCTTCAAATTGCGGAAAATCGTGTCGAGATGCGTGGCCTTCCAATAATGGGCCTCCCGCTCGGCCACGAGTTCCGTAATGTCATGCAGCACCGCCATCTGCCGGGCTTGCGACAGGCGCAGCAGGGACAGGGATACCCAGCAATTCTGGCGCTTGCCATTGGGAAGATCATGGCTCAGATCGATTTCCCGCCCCTGGCAGGCAAGGCCCCGGTTGCCCGCCATGGCGTCGGAAATGGAGCGCAGCTCCGGCATGGCCTCGCTCAAGGCGGAAAACAGATTGCTGAACCCCTGAGCCTGCGCAATCGGCATGAGGAGGCGGGTGGCCGCCGGGTTTGCAAGCTCCACGTCCCCGTGGGCGTTGATTTGGATGATGCCGACGGGGCACTGGTAGAGAAACTGAAGCAGCAGTTCGTGTTCTTCGTCGAGGTCGCTCATGGTGCGCTCGCCTTCCGCCGGCTCGGGGTGAAATGGACGGTCAGTCCAGAACCGCGAGATACATGGTGTCGCTGTCCTTGCTCTTCAGCATGCGAAGCTTTACTGGACGTGCCCTCATGCGCACGGTGAAGATGTAATCGATGGTTTCGTCGAGGTCGTCTTGTTCCTCATACCGGGTCGCCACCAGATAATTATTTGTACAAGGAGCAACTTCCGTGAAGAAGTGGCGCCCCATGACCGTCTCGCGCGACAGGCCGGCAAGTTTAGATTCCCGGGCATTGTAGCCCGTCACATCGCCCGCCTTGTTCATGGCCACGATGCCGAACTCGATTTCATCCCAGGCGTGGGGGCCGACCGCCTCCAGGCGGGCATGCAGATCGGGGGCATGAAAATCCATCAGGCTTGGCTCCCTAAGCGCAGACTGTTTGTGACGCCGGAGTGTGCCCATGGAAGGTAAGCGCGGCCTTAAAGGGCGTCCGGCGTCGCAACTTGCCGCAGCGCCGACCGCCCTGGTAAAATTGTGGAGGAAACGTCAAACGTGCGGGTTTTGGCCGCTTCCGCAGGCGCCAAAGCGGCGAAACACCGCGAGGGGAGGGGGCCGCGGGGCCCTGCCCCAGGCAAAAAAGGCAACGAGCATGGTGCGCGAAGTTCATCATTTCATCGGCGGCAAGACGGTTTCAGGAGCCAGCGGCCGGACGGGACCGATTTTCAATCCCGTCACGGGCGAGGTTCAGGCCCATGTCCATCTCGCGAGCGCCGATGAGGTCCGCAGTGCCATCGCGTCCGCCGAAGCAGCATTCCCGGCCTGGTCCGCCGTCAATCCCCAGCGCCGTGCCCGGGTCATGTTCAAGTTCAAGGACCTGATTGAGCGCGAGATGGATGCCCTTGCGGCGATCCTGTCGAGCGAGCACGGTAAGGTCATCGCCGATGCCAAGGGCGATATCCAGCGCGGCCTTGAAGTGATTGAGTTCGCATGCGGAATTCCTCATTTGCTCAAGGGTGAATTCACCGAAGGCGCCGGCCCGGGCATCGACATGTATTCCATGCGCCAGCCGCTTGGTGTGGTGGCCGGCATTACGCCGTTCAATTTCCCGGCGATGATCCCCATGTGGATGTTCGGTGTGGCGATTGCCTGCGGCAACACGTTCGTGTGCAAGCCGTCTGAAAAGGACAGTACCCTGCCCATGCGCCTTGCCGAACTGATGATGGAGGCGGGCCTGCCCGAAGGCGTGCTGAATGTCGTCAATGGCGACAAGGACGCTGTCGACACCCTGCTGACCGATCCGCGGGTCAAGGCGGTCAGTTTCGTCGGTTCCTCGGCGATTGCCGAATATATCTACGCCACCGGCACGGCCCACGGAAAGCGCATCCAGGCCATGGGCGGGGCCAAGAACCACGCCATCATTATGCCGGATGCGGATCTCGACCGGGTCGTCGATGACCTGATCGGCGCGGGCTACGGCTCGGCCGGCGAACGGTGCATGGCGATTTCGGTCGCGGTTCCCGTCACGCAGGCGCTTGGCGATGCCCTGGTGGAGCGGCTGAAGCCCCGGGTGGAGGAATTGAAGGTCGGACCGTCCGATGATCCGGATGCCCATTTTGGGCCTTTGGTGACGGCGGCGCACCGGGAAAAGGTTCTCGGATATGTGGATCTCGGCGTGCGCGAGGGCGCTGAGCTTGTCGTGGATGGGCGTAACTTTGCCCTCCAGGGTTACGAAAACGGCTTCTTTATGGGCGGGTGCCTGTTCGACCGGGTGACACCGGACATGGAGATCTACCAGGAAGAAATTTTCGGTCCCGTCCTGACGGTCGCGCGGGCGGAAAGCTTTGAAGACGGCCTCGCAATGGCCTCAAGCCATCAGTACGGAAATGGTGTGGCGATCTATACCCGTGATGGCGACACGGCGCGCGAATTCGTCTCCCGCGTCCAGGTCGGCATGGTGGGGGTCAATGTGCCCATTCCCGTGCCGCTCGCCTATCACACCTTCGGCGGCTGGAAGCGTTCGGCCTTTGGAGACATGAACCAGCACGGTATGGACGGTGTGCGGTTTTACACCAAGACCAAGACCGTGACCTCCCGCTGGCCGACGGGCCCGCGCAGCGGTGCCGATTTTGTCATTCCCACAATGAAGTAAGCGTCCCGCGAACAGGCAAGGACCACAGGACCGATGACGGCCGATCCGCTCCCGGACAATTTAGCATCGCCCGTGCATGATACGCGCGAAGATCTGGCCCCAGACCTGGCCCCGGACTTAGCAATGACGCCGATCCAGGCCTATCGCCGCAAACTCGCCGAGGCTGAGTTGGAGGCGGATCCGGCCCAGGAAAAGGTCATGGTGCGCTTGCAGCGGCTTTATGAGGCGCTGGGCGGCTACGTGCCTCAGCGCCAGTCCCCGCGCCAGTCCCAGGGGCTGTTCCGGTTCTTTTCGGCCGGACGGGGCGACGCGCCGGAAGCGCCCAAGGGCGTTTATCTGTGCGGCGGCGTCGGCCGGGGCAAGTCCATGCTGATGGACATGTTCTTCAAACGGGCGCCGCTGGAGGCGCGCGAGCGGGTTCACTTCCATGCCTTCATGTTGCGCATCCACAGCGCCATTCGAGAGTGGCGGGGTTTGGAGGCTTCGGAAAAGCGCCGCAGGCTGAAGGCTTTGGGCTTGCCGTCTTCGGTCGGCGACGATCCCATTCCGCCCGTGGCCCGTGGCATCTCCTCCACCGCCAGTCTCTTGTGCTTCGATGAGTTGCAAGTGACGGACGTGGCCGACGCGATGATCCTGGGACGTCTTTTTGAGGCCTTGTTTGACGACGGGGTCGTGGTCGTCTCCACCTCCAACCGGGCGCCGCAGAATCTCTACCAGGGCGGCATCAACCGGGAGCTGTTCCAGCCCTTTATCGATTTAATCCTGAAGCGGATGGATGTGCTTTATTTGGATGCCAAGCGCGATTATCGGCTGCAACGACTGATCGGCCGGCCCGTGTTCCACACGCCCCTCGGCCCGCCGGCCCGCCAGAACATGGACGAGGCCTGGCGGACCCTTACCGATGTGGATCTGGGCAGCCCATGCGAAATCGAAGTGCAGGGGCGCCGTCTTGTTGTGCCCCAGGCGGCCCGGGGCGTGGCCCGCTTCGGCTTTGCCGACTTGTGCGAAAAACCGTTGGGGGCGGCCGATTATCTTGGTATTGCGACGCGGTTCCACACTGTCATGCTCGACGACATTCCGCGTATGGGACCGGAGAAACGCAATGAAGCCCGCCGTTTCGTGACCCTGGTCGATGCACTCTACGAAAACATCGTCACCCTTGTTGCGTCCGCGGATACCGTACCGGACAATCTCTATGCGGACGGGGATGGCGCCTTCGAGTTCGAACGCACCGCCTCACGTCTGATGGAAATGCAGTCTTCGGATTATCTGGATCTGTCAAGCCGCCGGGAGGCTGGGCGCGTCGCCTAGTGGTTGCGGCAGTGCTGCAGCGGCGCCGGGCCACGGTCGCGGCTTCCGACCGGCTTGGCCTCACAGGCCGCGCGTCATGAAAACGCTATTGGGATCATCGATATAGCTCCCGAACGGGCCGCAGACTTCAAAGCCATGGCGCGCATAGAAGGCCTGTGCTGGAGCGAAATAGGGCCAGGAACCCGTCTCCAGGCTCAGGCGCGTCATGCCGGCCTCACGGGCGGCCGTGATGATCCGGGTCATGATCAGGCTTGCGACACCGCGCCCCCGGGCATATTCTTCAGTGTAAAAACTTTTCAGCTCGCCGTGCCCACCACCCAAATCCTGCAAGGCGCCCAGGCCCACAGGAACGCCGTCCTCCAGGACGGCCCAGAGCGTGATGGCGGGGTTTTGAAAGTCATCCGGGGCAAAGGCGTGCGCACTGCCCAGGGCCGTTTCGGAGCGCGCCCTGGCCGCGTGACGTCTGAGCAAGGCCAGAATGCGCTGATCGGTTAGATCCGCGATTTGGATGCAGAGGGTCATAAAAAGGTCCAATCGGCGGCGGCCGACTGCTCATCGCCGGGGCCTGCCCCGTTCGGTTTGGCCCTGTCAGTGGGATTGATCGGCCCGGCTTTGGGGGCGGGGGGCGAACACCATTTCCACGGCGATGCCGCCGTCCACATAATCAACCGCGATCGGGCTCGGCGCAGAAGGGGAGGGCGCGGCGCGCTGCCCACTGGCGGCGGCGAGATCGCTGCTTGCGTCATCGCCGGTCCACCACAGGGTCTCAAGACGGTCGAGGGTGTCCGTACCCGTTTCGCCAACGCTCGCAACGATAACCGGTTCGGGCCCACGGCCCGTTTGGCGCAGGGTGCGGGACAGGCTGGGCGGCTCCGCCCGCAGGGTTTCCGGGATCTCTCCGGTTTGCGCCGGATCGGACGGTTGGGCCGCCGGTGATGTGTCTGCCGCCCTGATTTTCGCAGGTGAACGGACCGGCGCCCGATTGGTCGTGCGCACCATGGCTTGGGTCTGCGTCACGGCGGCCGCTGCCGCCAGTACGGGCCCGACGGGGCTGGACGTGGGCTCCGCCGAGGCGCCGCCGCTGCGTTGGGCGCGGCGGACGGGGCGGTTCATGGAGGGCGCGGCGGCGGGTGCGGGGCGCAATTCGTCGAGGCGTCCCCGATCCACGTCCTGGGCGTACATGCGTGCGGGCGTCTGCTCGCGATCCTCGCCGAACACCATGACAAAGACACCCTTGAAGTCCTTGTCGGTGCCGATGGATCCTTTCTCCTCACAGATCTTGCGATCTGCGCGCAAGACACCGTCGAGGATCTTGCAGTCCTTGCCGGTCATGATCGACAGGACGTGTTCTTCAAGCCCTTTACCGGTGGCAAGTGAAGACACAAGACCGAAAATATTGGAAAAATCACTGAGGGTGAGCGTACCGCTCACAACCGTCGAGCAGCCGCCAAGCAGGAGTGACACGCCAAGAACGATCGACGAGGCCGCGGCCCTGACCGATCGCGTTTTGCGCTGTCCCGTGCGGTTTGCCCGCATCTCCACCCCGACTTTACTCGCCATACTCACTCCCGAACCGTGCGGTTCGAACCCTATGCTTGGCGCGCTGCGCGAGTTTTACCTCGCTCGGGACGTTGGTTGCCCACGCATCCCCACCTTAGGCAAAGGGGACCACACCCGCGCGCGTCCGGCCGTTTCCGTCGTCAAAGCCGATGAGCAGAGCCTTTCCGGCGCACCGGATACATCTCTCTTCGAAATCCCAAACCCTATCCCAGTGGGCAGAAATACCATTCCCGGCGGGTCTTGTCACAGCCCCTGTTCCATGGCGCGGGCCGCGGGCGGGGCGAGGCGGCGTGCCCACCCTGTCTATGCGCCGGTGCAGGCATGCCTTGACAGGCGCCACGCCCGCGCTTGCGGCGGTGCGCGTTTCACGTTACCTGACCGCGACGAAGAGCGGGTTACGCCCGGTCCCACGGCTATCACAAGCTCCGCGTGACACGTTCTTTTCCGCTTTTTCGCTCCCCGGTGATCTCGAATGCCACCGGCGGTTCACGTTTTGAGGAGACCCAAGCATGGCGCGCAACAAGATTGCCCTGATCGGCGCCGGTCAGATCGGCGGAACCCTGGCCCACCTGGCCGGGCTGAAGGAATTGGGCGACGTGGTCCTGTTCGACATCGCCGAGGGCGTGCCGCAGGGCATGGCGTTGGACCTGGAGCAGTCGTCCCCCGTTGACGGCTTTGAC
>CAYYTT010000153.1:0-9391 GCA_964474635.1 uncultured Alphaproteobacteria bacterium
GCGCCCTTCTTTGTTGCCCAGGGCCCTTGGGCTTTGTTGCCCAGGGCCCTTGGGCGGGCGACGGTGCCAAAACAAAGAAGGGCCGTCAGGATATGCATCCTGCGGCCCTTCCGTGAGTGATGGTCCTTAGACCGGCTGCGACTTAGAGGTCGCCGTCCGCACCGCCGAACAGCGAAGGCTGCTCCACTGTCCAGGTCGTCATCGACACCGTCTCAAGGACACACCGAATCTCACTCGACATTGGATCACCTCCTTTCTGTTGTTGCACCAAGGCCTTGAGCCTACGCCCCATCCGTTTGCGAAACAACAATGACACGTCGGCGCGGGGCGCCGCTGCCCTGGACGATTTGTCTCTGCGCCCGTAACACTGCGGACAGCCGCCACGGCACAGAGGGAGTGCGACCATGGGATATCTGATCTGGACCCGCCGGGAGACACTGGCCGGTTTGATGGGCACGGCCACGCTGGCGTCCGCCAGGGCCAATGAGGGCCAAGACGCGGGCGGGGCCGCGTTCCGCCACGGGGTGGCGAGCGGCGATCCGTCTGCGGATGGCTGCGTGATCTGGACCCGGGCGACACCGCTCTCCCCGACGGCGACGAGCCTGACAGTCGCCTGGGACGTGGCCCGCGACGAAGCCTTCGCCGACATTGTTGAAACCGGCGAGCGCAAGACCGATGCCGCGGTGGATTTCACCGTGAAGACCGTCGTCACCGGGCTGGAGCCAGGCCGCACGTACCATTATCGCTTCCGCCATGGTGAGGCGACCTCCGGCACCGGACGATTGCGTACCTTGCCGAACGGATCGCTTGAGAGGCTGCGTCTGGGCGTCGTGTCGTGCTCGAATTATCCGGCGGGCTTCTTCCACGCCTACAAACACCTCGCCGCTCAGCAGAATCTCGACGCCATCGTGCATCTGGGCGATTACATCTACGAGTATGGCGCGGACGGTTATGGCGGGGACATCGGCAAGCGGATTGGTCGGATCCCGGAGCCGCCCACGGAAACTTTGACCTTGCGGGACTACCGCACGCGCCTGGCGCAATATCGTCTCGACCCGGATCTCCAGGCGGCCCACGCCGCCGCGCCGTGGATTGCGGTGTGGGATGACCATGAGACGGCCAATGACAGCTTCAAGGAGGGCGCGGAAAACCACACTCCCGGTACGGAGGGTGTTTGGGCGGCCCGAAAGGCGGCGGCCCTGAAGGCCTGGTATGAGTGGATGCCGGCCCGCGAGCCCGGTGCCGGGCGGGCGCCCTTTGAAACATGGCGCCGCTTCGCGTTCGGCGATCTGGCGCACCTTGTCACCTTCGAGACCCGCCTGTCGGGCCGCTCCAAGCCGGTCTCCCTGACCCAGGACCTGCCCTTCATCGAAACGCCCTTCGATTTCACCGATCCCGCAAACCCCAAGCCCATCACCGACCAGTCCGCGCTCGCCCGTATCGATCCGGCCAAGGTGCGCACCGTGCCAACCCCCTTCGACGTGACCGGCGGCACGCCCAAGCCGATCCTCGACTTCGCCCGCATCCGGTCGCTCGATCCGACCAATCTGCCCCCGGGGATTGTATTCCTGCCGAACACGGACAAGTTCCGTGACGAGATCCTCGCGGATGAGGCGCGCATGATGATGCCGGAGGCGGAGGAACGCTTTGTGGCGCAGGCTCTGGAGACCGCAAGTGCGCAAAATGTGCCCTGGAGCGTGATCGCCAACCAGGTGATCATGGCACCCGTGGTCACGCCCAATCTCGACGAGGGCTTGAGCGCCGAGGCCAAGGCGGCGGCAATCCGCCAATTGCCTGTCCTGGCGCCTTTTTTCGGCCTCACCCGCTTTGAGTTGCCCTGGAACACCGATGCCTGGAACGGCTATGCGGCGCAGCGGGATCGCCTTTTGGAAATCTTCGCCGCCACGGGCAGCGACGTTGTGGTGCTGACCGGCGACACCCATGCCTTCTGGGCCAATGACCTCACGGCGCCGAGCGGTGCGCGGGCCGGCGCGGAGTTCGGCGTCAGTTCGGTCTCCTCGCCCGGCATCGCCGAGTTTTTCGCCATGAGCGACGGCAATCTCGGCCAGCTTTTCGAGGAGGCCAACGAGACCGTGCGCTACAACAATGTGGATGAGCGCGGCTATATCCTCCTGACCCTGACGGCCGACAGCGCCAAGGCCGAGATGATTGCCGTGACGGACGTCACCAAACCGGACTTCGAGGCCAAGACCATCAGCACATGGATCGTGCCGCGCGGTGAGGCCATGCGACCCGCCTGACACCCCCTGCCCCCGCTTCCCACGGACACTTCAGGCTTTGGGAGTTAATAAACGCAGCGCCTTGGCCATATCGGAATGCGGCCACCATGGATTGCCGTTGACGGCCAAGGCGCCCCACAAGCCCCAAACACCCAGCCCGCTCCAGAAAAACGCGGCAAAACCATCCGGACTGCTCAGAAGGGCGGCGAAGCCCGCGGCGGCGGCGGCCAGATCGGCCATGGGCCCGGCAAGCCCGATGAGCGCCAGTCGGCGCGGCGTTGCCTCTCCCCAGTCCGCCGGCGGATCGATGCGCAGATGCGGCACAGGCAAACGCCCGGCCCAAGCCAGCCCCACCGTCTCCACCGGTGCCCCAAGGGCGAGCGCGGCCAGACAATGGCCGGCCTCATGCAGCACTTTACTGACCGCCCAAGCAAGCAGGAGCGCAGCCACCACACCGGCAAGGCCCCTCCAGCCGCCGCCCCAGGGCCACGGCAAGGCGGCGACCAGGAGCCCGAGACCAAGCACGAGCGCCCCCAGCACAGCCAGCGTGACGGGCCATCCGGACCTGCGCTTACCCGGCGGCAGCGCTTGGGTTTCCAGCATGCCCGCCTCGACAAGATCGGCCAGGGCGAGCACGGCAGCGCGCCGCTCCTCCGCCGACAGGGGCGCAATGATATCCGCCAGACGCCGGGCCCCGTCGCAGCCCCGCAAAAGGCCCGCCACCCGGTAGCCGACACGGACGGTTTCATCCGTCCGCATGTTTCGCAGGACCGCACCCGGCGGATGATCCCCATCGGATCTATCCTCCGCAGGCTGATCGATTAAGGACACATGACCGGCGAGCCGGGGATGCCAGGTGGAAAGGTCCAAACCGCCGCCCACCTCTTGCCTGGCCATGGTCCGGGCCCGCATCACGGCAGGCGCGTCCAAGCGCCGATTAGGCCAGGCCAACGCTCCGCCAACCGGCCCCGCACAATGCTCGACACTGTGTGTTTCGACAGGTCAAACGATGCTCCGGCACTTTGCGTCTGGGCCGAGGGCATCACCGGCGGGACCGGATCGGCATCGAATTCCAACACATCGTTGATGGGCAGAAAGTCTTCAAACAGATCCGTGATGGGCACGGGCGGAACAACGAATGTGTCCCGTCCGGCACCGCCGGAGAGCCGGTCGCGACCCGCGCCGCCGACCACCCGGTCATCGCCGCCGCCGGCACGCAAAATATCGATGCCATCACCACCGAAGAGGGTGTCCCTGCCGCCCCCCGTCGTCAGCCGGTCATCACCCTCACCGCCGATGAGCAGATTGTTTCCAAACGGTGCATCCAAGACGTCATTGCCCGCGGCGCCGAAGAGCACATTGTCCCGGAAATTCCCTGTGATGCGGTCGGCAAAGGCGCTGCCTGTCACGCTCTCAAAGGCATTAGGACTGGACAACAGGATCGCTGCCTCGGGCAGACCGTCCGCCCGCGCGGCGCCGACGGTCTGGACGCCGGTTTGTGCGAGGCTATAGGTCACCGCTGCGGTAAAGCCTTCAAAGCTCACCGTGTCCTGATCACCGGCCGCACGCGGATCGTCCCCAGGCCGCTCCGCAAGGACGTCCGTTCCCAGATTAGGACCCGCAAATTGGTAAGTGTCGTTGCCGCCCTGGCCGAACATGATGTCGTTGTCGCCGCCACCCAGGAACCGGTCCGAATCCCCCGCCTCGTTGTCAAACAGGGAAACGCCGGTGATGGCAAACGGATCGAAGCCATCGCCGGGCACATCCTGGGGCAATCCGAGGACCCGTCCGCGATCCAGGAACACCCGCGCGCCATCGCCGATCAGCAAGTCATTGCCCCGTTCGCCTTCAAGACGATCGCCGTCCGCCGATGGCTCTCCGCCCCCGCCGATCAGAACATCCGCATCCTCACCGCCGATCAAGGTGTCTGCCCCGCCGGCGCCAGTGGTCTCCGCCTGGATCGGCCGGCCCTTCAGATAACGGATGAGGCCCGTGTCACCGAGCACCAAATCCCGGTCGAAATCACCACCGTCCGGGATTTCGCCGCGGCCTTCGCCGGCCACGATCTGGAGGCCGCTCAACAGGGCCGGCGCGGGCGCACCGGACGCGGTCTCCCCGGTGATGCGGATTTCGAGGCGATCATCGGTCAGATCACTGAAGCGCAGGACGGTCCCGGCTGACGGACCGTCTTGCGCCTCGGCCAGAACCGGCTCAAAGGTGCCGCCGAAGATCGCGCCCACCGGATCGATGATCTGCGCTGCCTCGCCATTGACGGTCACGGTTCGCACGAGATCCTCCGGCTGCCCATCGTCGCCATCGATGTAAAGATAAAGGTCGAAGGCCTGGCCCGCCGGAAACGTATCGCCGAGGCCACTGACCGTCACGCCGAGCGTGCGTCCAGGAGGCGCGGCGATGGCGCCCTCGAACAGGGCTTCATTATCCGTGTCCGGCGACCTTAGGGCGCGGTGCACCCGCTCCACACTGCGCCGGGTGAGCGTGTTGAGGTCCACATCGACGCCCCATTCGAGCGTAACCGCGCCCGCGGACCGGCCGTCGGCGAGCCGCAGATCGCGGGCCACATCGGTGCCCCGTCCGGTTTCCGCCGACAGGCCGTTCGACAGGTTGTTCCACAGGGCGACCTCCACCAGGCCGGCCGGTCCCTCAACGGTCGATTCCGGGCTGGCCCCGGCGAAATTGACCGACAGACTATCCACATTTTGCGGAGGTGGCGCGCGATCGGCACCGGAGTCAACACTGTCCGCCCCAAGACCACCCAGGATGATATCCTCGCCGTCGGCGCCGAAGATGGTATCGTTTCCTTCCGGATCCTCTATGGCGCTCGCCACACCAAAGATCTCACCGAACCGGCCCGCCGACAGGGAGAGGACCGCGTCACCGGTGCCCTCGGCGCCGAACCGGTTGGACAGGGCACCGTCCACGGCCGTTTCCACGCGGCCCGTATCGCCGAAAATGATGTCCTGCAGCACGCCGCCCCTGATCAGGTCGTCACCCGCCCCGCCGAACAGGACCAGCGGCAGGCGGCTTGCGTCAGCCCCCCTGCCGGCCATGATGATATCGTCACCACCCTGGCCATTGACCGCAATAAAGCCATCGCCCGGATCTGTGATCACCGCTGCATCGCCTGCCACGGGCAGTGTGTCCCACGGCAAAGAGATGACCAGCGCCCCATCGCCAACCGCAACGATTTGGCGGGTTTGGACCGTTCCGCTCTCGCCTGTGACGGCCACGAACAGTCCTGGCAGGCTTTCCAGGAGCGCATCGTCAAGGCCGTCCAAGGCAAGGCTCGTCTCGGTCGCGGCACCCACAATGCCTTCGGCCGTAATGCGGTCCGTGCCGTCAAGGCTGAGACGGACCGTGTCCGCTCCCGCGCCAGCCGCCACGACCGTAACCACATCCGCATCGGGACGTTTGACCGTCGATGTGACCGTCAGGTCCTCGGCCCCTTGCCCAAGCTCCAGATCGATGGTCTCAATGGCCCGGTAGCCGAGGCCCTGCGGTCCCATGAGCAGGCCTGTCAGGCGATCCGCCGTCAGAAGACCGGCCGCGTCGGCGAGGCTGTCACGCGCTGAAACCACAAGGCGGTCGATGGAGATCGTTTCGTCCACGAAAAAGCCCGCGTCAAATTCAATGACCGAATACCGGCTTGTCGTATCAATTTCATCCGGCACCGGACCAGCGAGATCAAAGCGGAAACTGTCCCCGGTCAAATCGGTGGCCGCATTGATGAAGACCGGGGGCGCTCCCACACCCGGTCCATCGCCGATGGTCACGGCGAACCGGTTGCCATTGTCCACAAACCCGGCAAGCCCCGGCAGGCCATCGACCGGAAACCGGCCATCGGGATTGTTGGACGGGTCCCGGTCTACCCAGCCGTCGTCGACCACAAGAGCCGTACCCAGAACGTCGAGGACGGCCCCCTGGGAGTTGGTCTCGCCGGCCAGGCGCGCCGGATCTCGGTTCAGCGGATCGACCTGTGGTTCCGGCCGGAACCCATCGATCAGCAATTCACCGCGAATGTCTTCGAGAGTGTTGGGACGCGGCGCGAAGACTTTCAGGTCACCCCCGTCACGAATGGCGTCGTCTAAGGCTCTGACAAAAACCTCAATGCCGGATTGCCAATTGTCCCGCGTAAAGGTCAGGTCGAGATCATCCGCCCCCACCCAGACAGTCCCATCAAGGGACAGTTCCACCTGGCGTTCATTGGCGGTAACACCGGCCTCGTTAGCGGTTCGCGTCGGGATAGCCGCCGCCGCGACGGTCAGAACCCCGTCGGGCACGGCACTCAAGCGGACCGTGTAACTGTCCTGGGCTGGAAAGGATAGCCCCTCCGCCCCCGCCTCAAGCTCATCCACAAAACCGGTTATCACCTCGTCCTCAGCCAGACGTTCCGCCCTCGTCTCGATGACGTCCGTGCTGCCGCCGGTCTCCTCGATGAGCACATGGGGCGCGTCATCATCCGCGATGATGACGTCAAGGATGACGGTTTCGGGGCCTTCCTCCGAATCCGTTGTGACAATGTCATGGGTGACCGAGGCCCGGTGGCGGCCCTCGGCGAGGGCATCGTCCACGGCCTCGACAAAGATTTCCGTCTCCCCGTCACCGGACAAAGTCACGGTGAGGGTGTCGGCGAAGACCGCGCCATCCGTGCTCAGCCGCACTGTGCCCGCCTCGGCGGTGATGGCCACATCCACCGTCTCACCCTCGTCAAGCGGACGGGACAGGCCGAGGCGATAGCTGTCGCGGGAGACCGGACCCTTCGCCTCGAAGACAAGCGTGCCCTCACCGGTCTGCGTGACAACCGGGCGCAGGGCATCATTGTCGATCACTTCAACTTCGACGACGGGTACACTGACGAGGCCGAAATTGAACGCCGGGTCCAGGGCATCGAGCGCGGCACCCGCCGGTGCCATGGTCACCAGATGGCGGATGGCCTCAATGTCGCGGCCCTCGTCAATGCGGATCTGGCCTTCCCCGTCCGGATCATCGATCAGCAGTGTATCGAGGGCGCTGACGCGCACTTCCTGCGGCACGAACCAGTTGCGCTTGGTAAAGACGAGTGGATCGAGGGGCGCGAGGCCGAGCGCACCGGCATTGCGCCCGCCGGCGGTCAAGGCGGGGACAATGGGCCGGACCGTCACCTCAAAGCCATCCTCAGGCGGACGGGTGAGGACAACGAAATAACTGTCCGTGAGACCCGCTTCACTGACCCGCGTGCCGCCACCCGTTTGCACAATGCGGATGGCGGCCTCGTCGTCATCGGCCACATTGGCCGAGATGCCATCGAGGGTGACGGCCGCGAACGCAGGATCGCCGCCCGCGATGCGATGGGTGATCACACCGCTGTGGCCCAAAAGATCGCGGCTGACGACTTCGGGCGGGCCGTCGTTCCCATCACCGCCGACGCGTACGGAATCATTCCCCAGCCCCCCACTGATCAGGGTGACCGCCCCGGCGACCGTGGAGCGCACGAAAATCTCGTCATCGCCCGCGGACGAATCGAGCGTGACGAACTCCACACCGAAGAAACTGATCGACAGGCCGCCGCCGAAGACGCCACGGTCGGTCACGACGAAGGTGTCATCGCCCTCGGTCCCGATGACGATCACCGTGTCCTCACCGCCGCCCCCATTGATCAAAACCGGCGCATTGACAACGAATTGGATGAAATCCGCATCGTCACCGCCGTCAACTTCCGTCCGAAGCTCCTCGCCGGAGAAGCGCTCGCGCGTGTCGACGATCAGAGACTGGATGATGAAGGTGTCGGCCCCGTCTTCGCCCTCGAGCACGAGGCTGGAGCGGTTGCGGAACACGACGAACTCATCGTCGCCGTCGCCGCCCCGGATCGTCATGTCCTGGGAAATCCCGTTGCTGACAAAGCCACGTGTGGTGGCCGTTGTACTGAACAGATCCAGGGGATCGATGCCGGCGGCAAGGCCGTCATCGCCGTCCCGCTGGGTGCGGAACACCTGGCCGACCTGGAAGCGATCATTGCCCGATCCGCCATCCACATCGATCACGGCACGGGTGTCGTCAAAAAAGACCTGATCGTCCCCTGCCCCCGTTTCGAGCACGATAGCCTCGATATTTGGGGTGGCCTGCGCATCGTCTCGGGCATAATAGGTGACCCGGTCCGTACCGAAATCACCATTCAGTCGGGCGATCAGGCCGCGCGTCTGGCCGGTGACGAGGGCCGTCACCGCGTCCCGATCCACGTCGCCGTCGATGAGATCCGTCAGCGGTCCGACCTCACCTGGCAAGTCCGTGTCGGTCACATTGGCCGCACGCAGCAGCACCGTATCGGCAAGATCCGGATCGTTCGGGTTCTCCAGATCGGCGGCGGCGATGACTTCCGGCGCTTCCGTCGTGACACGGAGCGTATCGGTCGCCGTTGCCGCGTCCTCCGCCAGATCGCCCGTGTCAAACACGACGACATCGCGCAAGCCCGCAAGCCCCGACAGACGCACGTCATAGGCATCGCTGCCGCCGCCGCCATCGAGCGTATCATTGCCCCGCAGGGAGATGATCCGGTCATCGCCCGCCTGGCCGGCCACCAGGTCGGCATCCGCGCCCCCCTGCAGCACGTCATCGCCGGCGCCGCCCTGGAGCGTATCAAGACCGCCTTCGCCGAGGATTGTGTCGCGGCCCGCGCCGCCGGTCAGGGCATCATCGCCGCCGCCGCCCACGATGCGGTCATCATCGGCGCCGCCCGACAGGGTGTCCTGCCCCTCTTCCCCGTAAAGACGGTCTGTACCCGCATCACCGTCAAGAGAATCTTCGCCCTGGCCGCCGAGCAGCAGGTCCCCGCCCCCGCCGCCGCGCAGCATATCATTGTCGAACACGGTGCCGCGACCCGTGCCGAGAACCTGGAACCCGCTTGCGGCCATGGCCACAAGAGCGGCATCGTCGGATGCGTCGGCCTCGACCAGGACCGCATCGACCGTGAGGCCGGCCAAAATCTCCGCATTTGGATCATCGGGGTCGAGGGCGCGGGCAAGGCCGCGCACCCGGCCGCCATCACCGATCAAGATGTCGGCGCCGAGGCCACCCTCAAGGACATCGCCGGTCCCCGGCCCGGCCGCCTCGAGCGCGCCCCCGCCGAAGATCAGGTCATTGCCAGCGCCGCCGCGCAC
>CAYYTT010000154.1:0-9373 GCA_964474635.1 uncultured Alphaproteobacteria bacterium
CGTTTGTGGCGGCGTCCGCTGTGGTCCGCGCCGCCGACGAGATGACCTTGCCCCAACCCGGGGGCCTGTCCTGTGCCGCCGGTCACAGGGGGCAAAAAAGGCCGGCGAGGCGTTTTTTCTCAAAGCCCGCGCGCGTGTCGCCTGCTGCGTCTCAAAGTGGGGCGAGGGCGGACTGTTCCGTTTCAAAACAGGCGTAAACAGACAATCTGTACAATTGCAAAATTATTCCCTGTACGTTAAGCCATTGGTCAGGCTTGGCGGGTTGGAGTAGGGTTGAGATCTCGATGGAGTAAACATCATGGTGCCTTCTGTCCGGCCCCGCCGCGCCTTGCGCGTCTTAACGCACGGCTTGATGGCGATGGGTCTTGTTGGCCTTGTCGCGATGAGCCGGGCCGCCGCCTCACCGGCCACGGAATCCGATTTCTTCGATGTGCGCGATGGGGTTGCCAACCTCAATCTCAGCCTGCGCTACCAGACCGACCGCGTCTTTCGCGGGGTCCGTCAATCCAATGACTTGATGCGGCTGCAGCTTAAGGGCCGTGTCGGCGCCGGCCCGGTGGATCTGACGGTCGGGATCGCCTCGGAGGTCCCGTTCGAGGATGTCAATGGCGGCATTGAGGAACCAAAGGAAGTCGACGGCTTTTTAAAGGCGCGGTTCGACCTTGCCGGCATTATCACCGCCGAAGCGGGCCTGACGTTTTATGGCTTTGTGGGCACCCAGAATGTTCCCGGGGCTGAAACCGAGACCATTGAGCTGTTCGCCGGTGCCCGGCTGCCGCTGATCCTGCCCATCTTCGCCCGGGTCTATTACGACGTTGAACTACAGAACATCACCATCGAGACGGAAAGCCGGTGGCGCCAGCGTCTGCTCGGAGACCGGCTCGCGCTGGAGCTGTCGGGCCGGGTGGGCTTTGTGCACACGGGCGATGATGGCGAAAATATCCTCGCGGCCCAGGCGGGCACGCGCACCCTGGTTGAAAGCGACCCCGTGGCCGGCGTCGTCGTACAGGACAACCGCGCCTATTATGACGTGGGCATTGCAATGACCTCCCAGCTCAACGACCACGCCAAGGTTGGGGCGCATCTGAACTGGGGCGGCACCACGGGCGAATATCGCTTTGACGGTCGCATCGATGACGAAACGCTCTATGGCGGGGTTGGTCTGACCCTCGCCCTGTAGAGTCTGCTTGCCCTGAAAACGCCGCTAAAAAAATCCCCGGATGGTGGCCATCCGGGGATTGCGGGACGCTCACAGGCCTCCAGTCTTACTCGGTGTGCTCCCATTCCCCATACATGGGGTTCGGCAGAACGATGTAGCGCGTGCCGAAGGGCCCCTGAATTTGTCCGTCTGTCGCATAAATGCTCTGGTCGAGTTCAGGGAAATCGGTGATCTGGTCGCCCATCCACATGACGATTTCCGCGTCCCGATGACCTTGGCTCGCCAGAAGGGCCGGCACCAGGTTCCAGCGTGCTTCCTTTTCTCCCGAGGCGCCGTCTGAGTCCCCGCGGTAGAGGACAAACTCGACCGGCAAGTCGAAGCGCTTCAGCACGGCCTTGGTCCAACCGGATTCCTGTTCCCGCCGGTTCGTGACGCCAACGACCAGGCCGCCCTGGGCATAGACCAGATCCATGAAGGCCTTGGCGCCCGGCAGGGGCGTTGCGCGTTCGGCGGCGGACCAGTCCGCCCAGGATTCCCGGCTGTATCCGTGGCCGCAGCGATCCCGCTCCACCGTGTACATCGCATTGCTGATGATCGTCTCGTCGAGGTCGACGGCGACCACCCAGGTCCCCGGCTCGTAGGTCTTGCCGTAGGTCAGGGCCTGCAGGCTGGCAAAATGGAAGGTCTGGGCAACTAGGGCCTGGTACTCGGCCGAGCGGTGAACCCAGCGGGCCGCGTTGCTGGTGCCGCAGACAGGGCCTTCGGCCTCGCACAGCCAGGTGGCCGGATCGTCCGAGGATGGCGGCGTGCAGGCGGCATTGGCCGGTTGAGCGCCTTGAGCAAAATCCTGGGCCGGCGCGTCCTGCGGGGCGTCTTCCGCGTCGGCGGTGTTCTCAATGGACTTTTTGGCTTGCGCGGGCTTGTCGATCGCGGCCGCCTTATCTTCTTCATCGAGGTCGGCGTCGCCGGTATCCGACGGGGCGGTCTTCATCTTATCCGAAGGCTGATCGCTGGCCGGTTCCCCGTTTACGTCTGTCGTCGGGGCTGGGGCAGAGGCCGGAGCTTGGGCCTGGGCGGGCGCGGCGTGTTCGGTTGGTGCCGTGCCGTGGGGGTGGGCGGCGGCCTCCTTGGTCGCGGAGCCCGGTTTGAGGCCCGTCTTGTCGCCCGCATCGGCAAGGCTCACGCCGGCCGTGATCAAAAGAGCGGCCGCGGCCGCCGTCCCCATCCAAATATTGATACGCATTGGTAGCCCTCTCCCATGACAAAAATCCCGGACGCGAAACACGTCAGTATCCCCGCTCCATGTCAGCCATGTGAAATCGTGTCGTCCAGTCCGCGCGCGCGCTCTTGCGGGGGCTGGCTTGTGCTTTGATTTTGCATCTCGGCGAGGAAGTCTTTCGTTCTTTTAATGACGTCCTTCAGGCCCAGTCGCTCCACCGGCACCCCATCCGGAAACGCCGTCAACAGACGGGTCGGCGTTCTGTTGTCGAGCATGACGAAGACGCCGCGGTCCTCCGGGCCCCGGATGAGGCGGCCATAGGCCTGTTTGAGGCGCAGCCGGGTCAGGGCCTCGTCATAGCTGCGCGCGCCGAAATGGGCACGCCGGGCCTTGTGCAGAAGATCCGGCCGGGGCCAGGGCACCCGGTCGAAGACGATCAGGCGCAAGGACTGGCCTGGCACGTCGACCCCGTCGCGCACCGCGTCGGTGCCGAGAAGGCAGGCATGGGTCTCGGCACGGAAGATGTCGACCAGAGTGCCCACATCCATGGCATCCACATGCTGGGCGTAGAGCGGCAGACCGGCGGCCTCAAGCGGCTGGGCGATCCGTCCGTGGACGGCGCGAAGGCGCGCGATGGCGGTGAAAAGGCCCAGAGCGCCGCCGCCGGAGGCTTCAAACAGGGCGCGGTAGGCGCCCGCGACCTGTTCCATGGACTTTGCCGCAAGGTCCTGGACAATGAAAATCCGTGTGCGGTCCGCATAATCGAACGGGGAGGGGATATCCGCCGTCGTCACGGCCTTTTCGGGCAAGTGGCGCACGCCGGTGCGCAGCCGGGCGAATTCCCAATCCGTTTGCCGCGTTCCGTCATCGGCCCGCTCCAGCGCCGGATCCTCGTCCGCCTGGGCGCCAGGGGCCACATCGCTGAGGCTCGCGGAGGTCAGCACCATGCCGTGGAGCGGTTTGGCCACCCCTTCGGCAAAGGCCGTCATGGGGTCCAGGTGCCGGCGGTGCATGGCGATGTTGATGACCCGTCCGGAAAACCGGTCTAGGGCGAACCAGTCCACCATGCCCGGCTCGCCGCCACCGCGGGCAAGGCTTGCCAGCATGGTGCGCCAGGCGGGGATCATCAGGGCGCCGCGCCGGTCGAGCCCGCGCGAGATGGCCTCGATCCGCGCCCGGGTCGCCGTGTCGAGATCCTCGGCCTCCTCCTCAAGCTTCGTGCGCAAGGCCTTCGAGAGCGTAAGCAGGGGCGCGCCGAGCTTTGCCAGGGCATCGGCGAAGGCGCCCGCATTGGCCAAAAGATCCGGGTCCGGCTGATCGCACGTGGCCTCCACGGTGAAATCGGGACTGTCGCTGCGCTCGGCCCGGGCCTCCACATGGCGGCGCACGGCGGCAAAGAAGCGTTCGGCCGCGCCGCTGGGGGTATCCTCGCCCTGGCGGCCCGTCCACCCTTCTCGGGGCAGGGCCCGTGCCGCCTCCTGACATTCGGCGAGGGCTGCGCCCGTGTCGCCGTCGCCGTCGAGCAGATCGCCGATCCGTTCGGCGAGCCCGCGCCCGCGCCGGCCCCGCGTCTCGGGCCCACGCACCCAGCGGCGCAGTTCTCCGGCTTCCTGGGCGCTCAAGGTGGCGCCGAAGGCGCTGTCGGCGGCATCGAACAGGTGATGGCTTTCATCGAAGACGACCCGCACGCGCCGTTCCGCGCCATTTGGTTCGCTCTCGGATGGTCTGCGCACCTGCGCCAGGGCATGGTCGAGGGCGCTCTGGGTCATCACCAGGGCATGGTTGGCGATGACAAGATGGGCATGGCGGGCCCGGCGCACGACCTTTTCGATCGTACACTTGCGATAATGGCTGCAGGCGGAATAAAGGCATTCGCCCCGGCGGTCCGTCAGGCCCGGTTGGCCGAAGGCGCCCTGGATTTGAGACTGGGGCATCAGCCAGGCGGGAAAATCGCCGCCGATCATGTCGCCGTCGCGGCTGTGCTCCAGCCAGCGTGCGACCAGGGCCAGGGTGACGATGTCCTCGCCGCCGCTGGAACGGGCCCGGCGCACGGCATCCTCGAAATTCAGCAGGCAGAGATAGTTTTCCCGCCCCTTGCGCACCACGGCCCGGCGCCGCCGCTCTACCGCATCGGGATAGACCGCCTCCATTTCCTGGTCGAGCTGACGCTGCAGGTTTTTCGTGTAGGTGGAAATCCAGGTGCCGGGGCCGTTCGCCTCGGCCCAAGCGCTGGCGGGCGCCAGATAGCCAAGCGTCTTGCCGATGCCCGTGCCCGCTTCGGCCAAAACCGTCAGGGGGCTGTCTTTGTCCTCGCGCGGCTGAAAGGCGGCCGTCGCGGCCTCCACATAGCGGTCCTGGCCGGGCCGCACGCGGCGCGCCGCTCCCAGCAATGTGCCCAGCCGCGCCTGCGCCTCTTCCGGCGTGACCGGGACCGAGGAGGCCCCGCCCTGGGGCGCCCGGTCGGTCCATTCAGGCAGGCGCGTCCAGGTGTCGAGCCCGCCGAAGGCTGTGCCGGGCGGCGCCTTGCCCAACGCCGCGAGCACCAAGGGTGCCCAGGCCCAGCCGCCCTGACCCATGGCGGCGGCGAGGTCGGCGAGGCGCACCCCATCCGCCGGCGCGGCGCCGGAAAGCTCGGTCAGCAAGGCATGGGCCGCCGCGATCAAGGTCACGGCCTCATCCTCGATATCCGTGGGCGGATCGAGATCAAGGGCCGCCGCGAGGCCACCCGCCGTGGGCAGACAGGCACGGGCCGGGCGGGCGAAGGCGAACAGCTCCATGACCTCGAACAAGCTGGTTCGCCGCGCCGGCTTGTGCCGGCCGAGCCGGCGCGCCGTGAAGCCGCCATGGGCGAGCAAAACCTCACCGCCTTCGAGAACCCGCACCGCCTCAGCCGGCGTCACCGTCTCGACGGTACCGTCGGGCCGCACGAGACAGCCCCGACCCGCGCGCAGCGCCAGGGCGGGCGCGTCCGGGATCCGCACCGCGCCGCTTGCCGGCGGAGAGCCTTCGTTGTTTGCCTCGGATGCGGTCACGCCGTGTCCTTTGGTTCTCGCCGTCTGGTTACGCTCAAATGGCGCGCATGGCGCTGCGGGGCACATCAGTGCACGAGCTTACCAAGGGGCTGCCGGAGCGCGACTGTGCCCGATTCCATCTGGAACAGGCGCTTGGGCCTGCCGGAGCGGCGGTAGAAAGAACGCCTCAAAACACCTCCGGAGACAAAAGGGGGCGGGCTGTGAACGGTTAAAAAACGCCTTTGCACCTATGGGGCGAGGCAGTACGGTTACAAGTGGGGTCTGGTGCTTTCCTGTCCGACTCGTTCACGTGTGACGGCTTTGTCGGCGCCGCGGATGTTTTCTCGTCGAATGACTTGAAAAATCGTGGTGGGGAAAATTCGGCTGGGAAGGCATCTTCTTTTGGCGCTCAAGGATCTTGTGCGTTCGCCATTCGAGTATTGGGAAACAATCAACACCAATACTGGGGGTTTGAGCGATGTCAACCGTCCTGACTTATGAAGACCTCATGGCCATGACGGTCGAAGAGCTTCAGGCTTACGCCGTTGAGAATCTCATCTCGGCGGCAAGTCTGTTCGACCAGTTCAATCTCGGCCCGGGCGATCCAACACCGCCCGCCGAAGCGCAGATTTTCCTGGATGCCGTGGAGCAGGCCTTCGGTATCGACACATCAAATGTCAGCCTGAATGGCGATGAAGCGCTGGTAACCGACGACGCTTTCGCCGCGTTCCTCGACGAATTCGTCCTGGCGATCCAGAACACCGGATTTGACCTTGACGGCTTCCTGTCGGGCGGCTTCGAGCCGGATGGAGTGGGCTTCATCAACCCGGGTCCGGACGTGGCGCCACTCGAAACCTTCGCCACCATCGATGCCATCAGCATTATCGACACGCTTTTGAATTTCGGCCTGACCTTCATCCCGCCCGATCCCATCGCGGCCGCCGGAACGGACCGACTGGTGAACGTGGTCAATACGGCCGTTGAGATCTTCGACAAGCAGGGCACGCTGCTCGATCAGTTCCCCCTCGATGCGTTGTTCGACTCGCCCACAGACACCTTCGATCCCAAGGTGATCTACGACCATTTCAACGATCGTTTCTTGATCGTCACCCTGGAGCAGCAGGGCGTTCAAGACGCCGCGCCCAATCCGGAGAACGACAGCTCCGTGATCTATGTGGCCGTCTCCCAGGACGGAAGTCCGACGACGCAGGAAGACTGGGATATCATCGCCATTGACGGCCTGACATCCGGCCTGACCACGGCCGGAACGCCCTCTCTTCTGTGGGCCGACTATCCCGGCTTCGCGGTGAGCGAGGATGCCGTCTACATCACGGCGAACCGTTTCGTTGTTGACGGGCCGGGCGCCGGAACGCCGGGTCTTTGGGTCATCGAAAAGGGTGAAGACGAGGGCGGCTTTTACGACGGCGGCGCCCCGAATGTCGTCTTCAGCGAGCCGGTCATCGACTCCGGCCTGCCGCCGAGCCTTGGCGCAACACTGCAGCCCTCCCTGAACTTCAGCACACCGCCCGCGGGCGTCGATAATTTCTTGTACTCCGCTGGCTTCAGCTTTGGACTCGGTGTCCCGGGCGCGCCGGAGGCGGCCATTGTTTACGAGGTGAGCGATCCTTTCGGTGAAGGCGGACCGATCATCACGGCGAACATCGTCGTTCTGCCGGACTTCGATCTGGTGGCCGGCGTCTTGCCCGATGCGCCCCAGGGTGACAGCGGCGCGCCTGGTCTTGAGGTCAACGACCGCCGCAGCCTCGACAGCGTGTTTCGCGACGGGCTCCTCTACACGACGTTTACGGGCGAGGCGGCCTCGGGCCCCAATGCGGGTCAGACGACGGCCTATTACAGCGTTCTTGACCCCGCGAACGGCTTTGCCCTTGTGGAACTGAACGAAATCGGCGGCGAAGACATCGCTCCGGGCACGTTCACCTTCTTCCCGTCCATCGCCGTGAACGCCCAGGGCGACGTGATCGTGGCGTTCTCCGCGGCCGGGCCGGAGCTGCTCGGCGGGTCCTACGCAGTGGGTCGCCAGGCCGGTGACGCGCCCGGTTTCTTCTCCCAAAGCATCGTCATTTCCGAAGGTGAGGCGGCCTATTCCCTCATCGACGGAAGCGGTCGCAACCGCTGGGGCGATTACACCGGGGCCGTGGTCGACCCGGTCGACGATACCTTCTGGGTCTATAATCAGAATGCGGCTGTATTCCCCGGCTTCATCCCGGTCTGGGATACGGCTTACGGGAACATTCAGTTCTCCGAGGATAACAACAACCTCTTCGGCGACAGCGAAGATGACATCCTCATCGGTGGTGACGGCAATGACAGCCTCTTCGGTCGCGGTGGAAATGACACGATCGACGGCGGTGACGGCAACGAACAGATCTTCGGCGATCAGGGCGACGATTTCCTGATTGGCGGTGCCGGCACTGATCAGATCTTTGGTGGCCAGGGCAGCGACGTCATCTTCGGCGGTGATGACGATGACCGCCTCTTCGGCGACGGCGGAGACGACTTCATCTTCGGCGATGATGGGGATGATTCCATCTTTGCCGGCGGTGGCAACGATGTGATTGCCGGCGGTGCGGGCGACGATGAAGCCTTCGGCGGCGGCGGTAACAATGTCTTCGTCTATGAGGAAGGCTTTGACAGTTTCCGGGACTTCAATTTCCGCAACGACACCGTCGATGTGGTGGGCACCGGCATCACAAGCCTTGAGGAGCTGATCGATCTGGCAACTTCCATCGGCGGACAGCTGGCCTTCGTGTTCGACGAAGTGGCCGGAGACATTGCCCAGGTCTTCAACACACGCATCGACGATCTCACGGAAGACAACTTCATCTTCGCGCCGGATGACGGCTTCTGATCGGCAAGGTCTTTACCGCGTTACGGGAAAGGCGCTCCTCGCGGGCGCCTTTTCTGCTGTTTGGGGCAGGGGGCCGTTCGTTTTGGCACGGCAATGCCCGTGCATGGCCCGGATCAGTCGGGTGGGCCACCCTGCATCCAGTCAGTCACCATCAGGCCGGGCACGCGCTCGAACTCACGGCGATTGTTCGTCACCAGAACAGCCCCCCGCCGCCGCGCCTGCGCCGCGATGAGAGTGTCGAACGGTCCTAAGGGTGTGCCTTGCTCGACAAGGTGGGCGCGGATTTCGCCGGCCTCTTTGGCATCTTCGGCGTCAAAGGGCAGAACCGCGACGGGAGCACTCAAAAACAGCTCAAGGGTTTCACGATTTCGCTTGATGCGTTTGCTCTTGGCAACGCCGTAACGCAGTTCGCTCAGGACGATGCTGGATATCTGAATGTCCGAACCAAGGCGAATTTCAGCAGCAAATCGTGATGTCGCCGTGCGACTTTGATCCTTTATCAAGGCGATGACGGTGTTCGTGTCGAGACAAAGCATGCCGGTCATCAATCCAGATCGAAGTCCGGATCATCGTCCGGCCAGTCCGGTTGCTCCGGGCGCCCCTCAGGCAAGAAATCGTCGCCGTCCAGAATGGCGTCGAGTTGGGCGCGCCAGGCTTCCACATCGAAGGGCTTGGGCGGGAACGGCTCGAGGATGACTTGATCGCCGACTTTTCGCACACGGACCTGTTCGCCCTCGAAACGGAAAGCCTTTGGAAGCCGCACCGCCTGACTGCGGCCATGCATGAAGAGTTTAGCTGTGGTCGGCTCTGGCGGTTTTCCGGGCTTGTTCATGGGTGTCACCTCATTGGTATCCACCTTCGATAGCTATCAAAAGCGGAGCGATCCTGCCATCACCGTCTCGCGTGCGCGGCCACAAACCCTGGCGAAAACCGGTAATCGGCGTTACTTCCTGGGCTCCACCGGCTTTTCGCGCCGCGAACGGCCCCGTTTTTCCCCAACAGAGACCCGACCCCATGGCCGATCAGGACCACCTTACCCCCGACATCCTCAAGACCCTGGCCGAGGACGCGAAAGCCTGGCCGTTCGAGGAGGCGCGCAAACTGCTCAAGCGCCG
>CAYYTT010000155.1:0-4930 GCA_964474635.1 uncultured Alphaproteobacteria bacterium
TGGCTTCGCTTTGCCCGCCATGACCGCATGAAACTGAAGCATCTGAATGTGCTGTTTCACTGGGGTGAGACCAAGGCCCACTTTGAAATGACCAGCAAACCTTGCCGATCAAGGTCCGCATGGGATGGGGTGTTCAAGCTGCATACGCACAGCCTCATAAAGGGTCTGCGCCTCGGAGTGGGCCCCTAAAGCGTAAATCGCAACCGAATACCGCCCTCCGGCCGCCGGGCCGGCCAGCACCGTCGCGGAGACCCTCCGGGCCCGGAACCAACCGGGCCGATTCACCTTTATACTCAGGACAACAGAGCCATCCGCTGCCGGATCGATCCCGGATGCGTCGAGCCTTTCCAGGACCGCTCCCTTCCAATCCGGATCCCGGAACGCCTCTGCGCCAGCGCGCAGCAGGATCGCCGGTGGACCCGCAACATCTCGAAGGCCCACAGCAATGGCAGAGTGAAAGCGGGGATGGCCACCCAAAGTTGCCCGGTGATCGCGATAGAGCAGGGCAAAGTCTTGTGGGTTGAAAGGGAAGGGCGCAAAGCGTCCCCCGCGAAATCCCTCAGGCGGAACGATTTGATCGCCATTTGGAAGTTCCACCATCGATTGCTCCGTGGTACAGGTTTGCGCAATGGTTGGACTACCAAGGCCATTGGGGATGACAATGACACAGATAAGACTGGCCCTATGCAGCAGTCGACAGATCAACACTCTGACAGATATTTTCTGCATTCTTGACTCCGGGTGGTCTGCTTCTGTGGCCCGGCGGATGCCGGTCCTCATGGCGGCATTTGCCCTTGCGCTTTGCGGGTGGTGTGCAGCGACTAACGCTGCCGAGCCGCCGCGCCGATTTCCGCTGATCCCGATCGAAGCCTTCCAGGACGGCGAGGACATGGCCGCCGGGATAACCGATTACTACGCCGGTTTCGAAGCGTTTGCGCTTGTGTTTTCGCTTGGAGACGCTGGCCGGGATCACAATGGTAACGTCCTTGCAGCCTCCGTGACGGTCGAATTCGACGCGGCGCTCGCTGGCGAAATGGGCTGGCGCAATGCGGACGGGGAGCCGGCCTCGGCCGTGATCCGCCGCACCTTTGAAGCACCTGGACAAGGCTGGGCCATCGAGCGGACCTATGCCATTCCGTACTCCACCGGGTTGATCTTGAGCGCGTATCAGGACGATGCATTCGATCGTCTTGTGGTTCTCGATATGCGCGTCGACGAGGGCACGGTCGAAACGCTTGCGACCGTGGACGCCCGCTCCAAGCTCGATACGGAAGACGCCCCGGAAGATTGGCCTTTTCCGACCTATCCGGCGGTGATTGAGACCGGGAGCGATGTTCCCTCGGCGCGCCGCAGGGAATGGAATGCGGCGTTGCAACAGATCGCCTTTCCGGACGGGGCTCCAAAGCTTGCCAGCCTGATCTGGGACGGCCTGCCCGCATCCCTTGCACCAGTCCTGCCCCGAGAGGCCAGCCTTGGCTTTTCCGAATGGTGGTGGCGAAACGATATTCGCGGTGAGCATCTTTCCCGCGTGGAGCGGCTCAGCGAGACCCTCGGCAACGCGGTCTATCTGCTCGCGGACGCCGTCGCCGGGCACGAGCGCACGGCCCCAACAGCCCAAGCGCTCGCCGTGCTACGGCCCATTGTCGATGGCGCGGTGCAAACCGCGAGCCTCGCCGCGTTGACGGACGCATGGACGGCCCATGTTTTTCGGGCGTCTCCTGACGGAGAGGTCAACGCCTTTCCCCCGCAAAACGCCGTGATCCGGGCCGACGGAAATCGATTTGTCTTTGAAGTGACAGGCGGCACATACCGTCCGTTCGGCCAATTCTATCGTCTCACCCATGGGGCGCAGGGCCATGTTTTGCTTGGCGCCGCTGGTTTGGACGGTGAGCCGGCGCCGACCTATAGCGGCTATACCGGTCCCTATGCAGACTTTCCGCCGCAAAGCGATATTGCGGGCGTGCTGTACGTGTTGGGCCCGGATCATGGGGCACTTGTCTTGAATGCCGATGATGCATTCGATTGGACTTTGATCGAGTTGCGTCGCCGATGATCCTGGCCGGTGTTGCGGGCCCCACCTGACTGCCGTGTTGCTTTTGACCACTTTCCCAAAGAAGGAGATGCCATCATGGGTCTGAAGGAAAACCGCCTGCGCAAAGTGATCGAAGATGAAAACATTCCCTACCACATCCGTAACTACAAAGAGCATTTCGGCGGTGGCGATCTTGAAGTGCAGATCGACTGGGACGAGTGGAGTTCAGATCATGATGGGCTGCTCAATCTCAATGGCTATGTGCTCCAGCAGTTCACGGACAGCCTGAACAAGGTTGGCAGCGACGATGCCGCCAAACAGGCCCTGCGCGAAGGTCTTGAGAAGGTCCACGTTGTCCGCGTCGAGAATGCATCGGACGCGTCGGTCGCGCTGGCGGACAAGGTCCTGACCCTCCGCGTGGCTCCGGTCCACGCCTGGGACGGCGTTGTCCATTCGTCCGATATCGCCACGTGCCTGCTCGATAATCTGTAAAAAGAGCAGTGTCATAAAAAGGACCACCGGCATGGGGCAAACCATACTTTCTTGTGCCGGTCTTCCTTGTGCCGGTCTTCGCGCTCGTACCGGTCTTCGGGTAAGTACCAGTGTCCTGGCTCGTGTCGCCACCCTGGGTCTGTTGCTCAGCGTTGGCGCCTGTGACGGGGGCAATCCGGTTACGGTCGCCGATTGCGCCGCGTTGCCTGTCCATATCTCCGTCGTTGGCGGCGCCATGCCTGCGGGTTCGGCCGAGACCAAGGCTATGACAGTGAAGGACGGCATGAACACGGGGCGCCTGGTCCTCGACCGCCTCCAATTCAGCCGTTCCAACGACGAAACAGAGCCTCAGACCTGGACATTCGGTCTGCGGCTCCCCAAAGGCTGTGCGCTTGCCTCCATGGGGGCCACGGTCAGTGGGTCAGCCGACATTCCGCCGGACGCCTCCGCCGTCCTGAACCTGGAGCTTGACCGGGAGACCTTGGCTTACCACTGGGAGAAGTCCGGCAGCGCCCCTTTTACGGTCAGTCTCGCGGCGCAATACCAGCCGGGCTTTGTAAATCCGCCTGCCGCCGCGCCAGGCGCCGCCGCAGACGGCGAGGCGGCCCATGCGGTGCCCTTCTCGCTGGCCCCTGTTTTCTATGGTCAGGATGGCGCGAGGATCGTGATCGACCATATCGAACTGGCGGTGACCTTGACGACCGCCGCCACGGCCGGGCGTTAGAGTGGGGGGCGATGAGTCAGCACCGCGCTTAAGGCCGCGACGGCGGCCCGGCGCCGCTGCGCCGCTCTTGCGGAGCGCTCCCAGAGCGGCGATCGCGGCGCGTGTGCGAGCCCGAAACAAAGCAGCGGCAAGCCGGACACAGACTGATCCGGATTTCTCGCGCGCTGCCGTAGGGTAAAAGCGCGACAAACTCAATAAGGCGGGTTCGGATCGATTAAAGGGGCCCGGTCGCCATAAAGCAGCACCGTCGTGAGCCCGCCGGTACCGACCACCAAGACAGCAAAGCCGGTGACGGCCCCGACCATAGGCACGAACAGGCTGGCCAGAATCAGGACCAGGACGACGGCAAATCCGCTCAGGACGCCCAATGCGCCGGGCAGCTTCGGCAGCCGTCCCGCCAGCCCCCGCGCAAGGCCCACCACGCCGTAAACAAAGCCGAGGGCGAGAATGAGCGGATAGACCGCCAGCAAGGGCAGGCCAAGAACGATCCCCAGCACGGTGAGGCACAGGGCAAGTGCCGCCACCGGAGCAAGAAACAGGAACGCAAAGCCCGTGGCCAGGCTGGCCATGGGGCGATTGGCCATGGTGGTGACCACCAGATTGGTCTGCTTGGGAACGATGAACAAAAGAAACAGCCCCGCCACCAGGATCGCGCCCCCGAAAAGAGCAAGACCTCGCGTCGTCGGCCGGCCGTTCTCGGTCCAAAGGGCCGGCCCACCAAAGAACACGTTTTGGTTTTCCTGTTCAACGAAAGTGTAGGTGCCGGCGATTTCGACGCCCTCGGGCAGGACCGGCTCGCTTGGGGCAAAGATCTCCAAATTACCCCCAAAAGAGGCGCCCGGCTCAATCACCACGGTGCCGGCGGCGATTTCCACATTGCCCTCGATCCGACCCCGGACAATGACTGACCCGGCCGCCGCCTCCAAACTGCCCTTGACCACGCCGTCCATCTCGAACGACCCGCCGGCGAATTCAAAATCATCGCCAACCACGGCGTCCGGACCAAGCCTTAAGGACCCGGAAATGACCTCCAGGCTGCCCGTAACGCTGCCATTGATCTCGACACTGCCGGAAATGAGACTGGCGTCCCCCTCGATGGTTCCGGGCACCGTGGTTGTGCCGGCAATGACGGTGGTGTCCCCGCGGACGGGCCCGACAACCTGTACGACACCGCCGAACGCCGTGACCTCTTCGTCGCTCTCCTCGACAGTGAGCGTGCCGCCAAACTGCGTGTCGGCCATGGCCGACGGAGCGCCGATCATGAGGCCAATCAAGAGGCAAAGCGCCATTGCCGCCCATCCGGGCACGCCCTCGCCGCGCCGCACGTGCGGCGGCCTGTTCGTGAGAACAGCCCTGGATGCCGCGCCGTCTTGATCCTCGAACATGGTCGCCTTCCTCAAAACACGCCCCTTCGGGCACACAAGACTACGCGCAATCTTGATGGCGGTGTCTCAAAAGCCATGCCGGTATTTTGAGGCCTTGCCCAGGCGTAAGACAAGACGGGGTCTTAAGAGGCCCTCCCTTGTTGACAGGCGGACCTTTGGGCGCGAGCCTCAAGGCCGTTGGACCAACGCTGGCCCGGTCACGGGGGGGCACCTCCAAAGGAAGCTTCGGCACGCCATGGACAGACCGGTTCGATGTCTCATCGCCATTGTGGGTCTCATCGCCGGTGTGGCCGTCCT
>CAYYTT010000155.1:4940-9327 GCA_964474635.1 uncultured Alphaproteobacteria bacterium
CCCTTGTTTTCTTGGGGACCTTTGGGCGCTAGCCTCATTTCCGTTGTCCCTCCGCGGGCCCGGCCACGGGGGGGGGGTACACCCCCAAAGGAAGCTTCGGCACGCCATGGACAGACCGGTTCGATGTCTCTTCGCCATTGTGGGTCTCATCGCCGGTGTGGCCGTCCTGGTCGCGGCCCCCTGGACCGGCGCCAATCGCGTGCAGGCCCAGGAGGCCTCCGCGGATACGGAGCGCATCGTCGTCACCGGTAGCCGCATCTCTCGTAACATTCCGGGTGTCACACTCACCCGGCGGGCGGATTTCCTCCTCCTTGAGGTGCGCCTGCGCAATGATGCCCTGGAGCAGGCCCGCCGCATCGCTGAGTTGCGCGCCACCTTGGACAATCTGCTTGCCGCCGCCGCGCGCGAACCCCTGATCGATGTGAGCCTGATCGACCAGGACGGCTATGTGCTCGCCCTCGATCCAAACGCGCTGCGTGTGGCCATTACGGAAGATCGCACGCGGCGAGACACAAGCCTCTTGTCCGTCCGCCTCAAGACCGCCATCCCGACCGGACCTGTCAGCGCCCAGGATCTCGTCGGCCGTCTGCGGGCCTTTGCGGACAGGATCGAGCGAGTGGGCCGGACCGTGGTGGGCGTGAGCGGAGACATCGAAATCTCCATTGTCAATCCTGGCCAATACCGACGGCGCCTGATTGCGATGGTGGCGGAGGATCTGACATTCATGCGCGAGATGTTGGGTGAGGGGAGCGTGCCGCAAATCTTCGGACTGAGTGAGCCGGTGGCCTGGTTCCGGGCCGGATCCATCGATGTCACGCTCTATGTGCCCTATGACATCGTCTTCGTGCCGGACACCCTGAAGAGCTTCACCTATTTTGGCAGCAATTGACCGCGGCATGCCTTGGTCGTCAGCGCCCGGCATGGCGGAGGGGAAGACATGAAACCGATGATTTCTGGACTGATCGCCCTGGGGACGCTCCTGCCCGTGATGGCTTTCGGGACCGGCGCCCTTGCCCAGGACGGTGAAAAACTCGTCGTGCGGGGTGAGTACAACGAAAAAGACATCCCCGGCGTCACCCTGACCCGGCGCGCCGATTTCCTTCTGCTTGAGGTAAAGCTCGTCAATGATAGCCTGGAGCGAACACGCCGCGAGGCCGAATTGCGCGAGACCCTGGACATGCTCCTCTCGGCGGCGGCGGGGGAGCCGCTCATAGAGGTCAGCGTGATCGATGAGGACGGTTATGTCCTGACCCTTGATCCGCGCACGCCCCAGGTGGCCATCACCAACGACAGTCGGCGGCGCGACACGAGCCTGATCTCGGTGCGTCTCAAGACCCGCATTCCCGCCGACACGCCGGACAGCCATGACCTGGTGGCCCGGCTGCGCGGCTTTGCCGATGGGCTTGAGAAGGTGGGGCGGACGATCGTCACGGTGGACACGGATATCGCCATCTCTCTCGTCAATCCGGCGCAATATCGCCGGCAACTGATTACGATGATGGCGGAGGATCTGGCCTTTGTTCGCGAAACCTTGAGCGGGACGGGGGGCGCCTCCCTGGTGCCGCAGATCTTTGGCCTGAGCAAGCCGGTGGAGTGGTTTCGCGCCGGCCCCATCGACGTGACGCTTTTCATTCCGTACGCGGCCGTGATGGTGCCCGACACGGTCACGTCCTTCACTTACATTGACGAGCGATAATCAACGTCTGAGGATGCGGAGTGTCGGGACAAAAAAGGCGGCCCTGGTGAGCCGCCTTTTTCCTTGCCGAACAAGGTTTGGCTTACGATCCGAAAAAGCCCTTCATGGCGTTGCCAAGCAGGGCGCTGCCCATGCCTTCCATCAGTTCACCGCCCTGGCTCGCCTTGTCGACCAGTTCGGGCAGGGCGCCCTGAAGGCCCCCGATGGCATCCGGCGTGGTGAGGCCAAGCTTTTCGGCAAAGCCTTCCAGCTGCGACTGGCCGAAGAGGCTCAAGATGCTCTCTGTACTGATGCTCTGGTTTTGGCCATCGCCAAGCCAGGACGCGGCCATGTCCATCAGGCCGGAACTGCCAAGCTGGGACACAAGGCCGGCGATATCGATCTGGCCGTCCTTGCCGCCGAGGAGACCCATCAGGGCCGGGATCACCGAATCAATGGACAGACCGTTTGCGGAGGAACCGGCATTGTTGATGAAGGTCCGTGCCACCATGGGCAGAAGCGTTTGAAGATCCATGGGTCCTGTCCTCAGTAGGTGAGTTTGGGGTCGAGGTCCTTTGCCTGGGCAATCCAGGTTTCCACCTGGGGCAGACCGGGCAGGCTGCGCACGAGGTTCTTGGCCTCGTTCACTTCCGTCATTTTGGCATGCAGATTGTCCGCATTGCGCGTGCGCAGTTCCTTCACGGTGTCGACGCCCGCAGCTTCGAGCAGGTCGGAATATTCCTCACCCACACCGTTGATGCGCATCAAATCCGCCATATTGGCCCAGCGCAGGATACGCTTTTCCTCAATGCCGGACTTTTCGGCCAGGGCCTTGCGCCCCTGGGGCGATGCGCCCGCCTCCAGCAACTCTTCCGTAGTCGAGATGCCGATGTCTTCCAGCTTTTTGGAAAAGACCTCGCCGATCCCCTCAATTTCGATGATTTTATAGGCCATGGCGGTCCCCGTTGGCAGGTTGGTGATACGGGCCGGCTGTCGCGCTCCGGTACCAAGGCGGGGCTGGAGCCGACAGACTCGGCGTTTTCAAAACGTTCGCCCGCTCATCGACCTGGGCCTGCAAGACACTGATGCCCCAGACTTGGAGGCCCCAGACTTGGAGGCCCCAGACTTGGAGGCCCAAGATCGGGCGGCCCCAGACTTGGAGGCCCAAGACCGGTGGGTTCAAGGCAGGGGCAGCCTCAAGACATGCGCCCCCAGACAGAGCAGCCCGTGCGGACGAAACACCCGTCGTAGTGGTGTGCAAAAGCTACCACGGCGAGTGCAGCTTCTGATCCAACCGTCTGGATCATCTGCTTTAGTAATGAAGAACCGCAATGGGCTGAAAAAATCAAGGAAAAGCTTAGTAAGCCATCCCCCGCGAACAAATAAAAAGCCCACGGATCTTATGATCTGTGGGCTGTCTGTTTCATCCGGGGGGGCCAGACTGATGTCAGAGTTCGTGGTGCCCTCACGCGTTGTCCAGGACGGAGCGTCAGCTTCGCCAGGAGGTCAGGCAGTCGGGGCTGGCGTCGCCGAGTTCGGAGGCGCCGTCGCAATTGAAGATGCTGCCCGAGACATATTGGGCATCCGGCGAGCACAGGAAGGCGGCCATGGCGGCGATCTCCTGTTTCGTTCCCATACGGCGCAAGGCCACGCGATTTTCGACGGCGGCCGTGGCCTCCGGCGTCGGGGCAAGGCGCGCCATGCCTTCGGTTTCGGCGATGGGGCCGGGGGAGATACCGTTGACCCGGATGCCGGCCGGGCCCCACTCCATGGCAAGGCATTTAATCAGCATGTTGATGCCCGCCTTGGCGGCGCAGACATGGGCCTGGAAGGGCATGGCGTTGACCGCCTGGCCTGCTGTAATCGCGATCAAGGAGGCGCCGGGCGTGCGCAGATGATCGAAGGCCAACCGGAAGATATTGTACGTGCCGAGAAGATCAATATCGACAACGGTCTTGAAGCCCTTTGGCGAAATGTCGATGGCGGGGGCCGGGAAATTGCCCGCCGCGCCGGCGACCACGATGTCGAGGGGCCCAAAACGCGAGACCGTGGCATCGATTACGTCCTGTACGGCGTCCGGCACGCGCACATCCGCGCCCAGGCCCAAGGCCTCACCCGGACCACTTGCGGCGATGTCGGCGGCGGCGTTTTTCGCCTTGTCCGGATCGCGGCCGAACACAGTGACATTGGCGCCCAGGCTGATGAAGCCGCGCGCGATCTCCATATTGATGCCGCTGGTGCCGCCTGAAATCAGGGCCGTGCGGCCGGACAACATGCCGTCCTTGAAGGTGGTGGGCATCGGCGTTCCTTCCGTTTTGTTTGGGTAAGACATATTACAGTGCTGGCTAAACGGGCTGCGGGCACACGCCGTGAGCGTGCGGCCGGCCGGTCGGGCGCACAATTCCGACGGTATTGTGTCTGACGGTATTGTGGTTTCTTTCCCGCGGCCTGGCGAGACAAAATTAGCCCGGGGCGATGCGGCATGGGCGTGCGCGGCGGGGCGTGCGCGGCGCAGACTGGGGCGCACGGGCCGCGGCGAAACGGACAGGGGCGAGCGCCTTGCCTCGCCCGCTGTCTTCCGTGTCTTGATAGTTTGAGGTTGGGGTGTGAAGCCGGGGTCTAAAGCCGACCCGGCGGCGGCCCGAACGCCGCCGCCGCGAGCATGCAATAAGAGTTCAATAGAGCGCAGGCCGTTACATAGGGCTTGCGATT
>CAYYTT010000156.1:0-9290 GCA_964474635.1 uncultured Alphaproteobacteria bacterium
CAGATGATCCGTCCCTGGAAGATCATGGCGATCTCGTCGGCGATCTTGCGAGCACTCGCCATATCGTCGGTGATGGACAGTGAGGTCGCGCCAAGTTCCTTCAACCGCTCCACGATGAGTTCGTTGATCACGTCGGCCATGATGGGATCAAGGCCCGTGGTCGGCTCATCAAAGAAAATGATCTCCGGCTCCGTGGCGATGGCGCGGGCGAGGCCCACACGCTTTTGCATGCCCCCGGACAATTCCGAAGGCTGCAGGACGGCGACTTCCGGGCTCAGGCCCACCTTGCGCAGGGTCTCGATGGCCACGTCCTTGGCATCGCGCCGGTTCATGCCCTTGCCCTGGATGAGGCCGAACGCCACGTTTTGCCAGACGGGCAAGCTGTCAAACAGGGCCGCGCCCTGGAACAGCATGCCGAACTTGCTCATCATGATGTCGCGTTCGCGCTCACGCAGGGATGTGGTCTCGACACCGTCCACCTTGATGGACCCGCCATCGGGGCGCAGCAGACCAAGGATGCATTTCAGCATCACGGATTTGCCCGTGCCCGACCCCCCGATCACCACAAGCGACTGGCCCCGGGCCACCGACAGGGTGAGGCCATTCAGGACTTTTTTGGGCCCGAACCGCTTGTAGACGCAGGACATCTCGATCTTGGGCAGGCCGGCCTCCGCCGCTCCTCCAAATCCTTGGCCTCCAGCTCTTGCGCCTCCATTTCCGGGGCCTTCAGATCCGGAGGCGCCAGATCCTTGCACGGAGGACGGCTTTTGGTCGGTGACTGTCTGTGAGGGGACCATGGCCGATCTTTCTCCGCGAAACGCCAAACTTTACGAGAACAACAGGGAGGTCAGCAGATAATTCGCCGCCAGAATGAGGATGGAGGCATAGACCACGGCAAAGGTCGTCGCCGCACCCACGCCCTGGGCGCCGCCCTTGCTGTGATAACCGTGAAAGCAACCCATCAGCGCAATGATAAAGCCGAACACGGCCGCCTTCCACAGGCCGGAGGTGACGTCATCCACCTCCAGGAAATCGAGGGTGTTTTTCAAATAGGTGCCCGAGGAAAAGCCCAGCGACTGGGTGCCCACGAGCCAGCCGCCCATGACGCCGATGATATCCGCGATCAGCACCAAAATCGGCAGACTGATGATGGCCGCGATCAGGCGGGGCGCCACGAGATATTGGAACGGATTGGTGGAGAGCGTGCGCAGGGCGTCGATCTGTTCGGTCACCCGCATGGTGCCGATTTCGGCGGCGATGGCCGAACTGACGCGCCCCGCGACCATCAGGCCCGCGAGCACGGGCCCCAATTCCCGGGTGATGCCCAGGACGACGATGCTCGGCACGATGCTTTCGGCGTTAAAGCGCGAACCACCAATGGAAATTTGCAGGGCCAGGACGGCCCCGGTGAAGAGGGCCGTAAGTCCGACCACGGGCAGGGAGAAATATCCGATGCGCACCATCTGCTGGAGGACCAGCGACAGGTAGATCGGTGGGCGCACACAGGCGGTCAGCGCTTCGATGGTGAAGCGACCGAGCTGTCCGACCTGCTCAAAAAAGGCCAGGGTGACCGAGCCGATGATGCCGAGCGGATTCCAGGCCGGCCGGGCCGATACGGATGACTGGGCCATAGGGCGCCTCACACTTCCCCAAGATAGGTTCGGGCGTAGCGGGGGCCCAAACTCGTCAAAATTTCATAACCGAAGGTGCCGGCGGCCTCTCCAACCGCGTCCACATCGACCGCTCCGCCGATCAAGGTGACCATGGTGCCAGTCTTGACCGAGTCGGCGGGCACGTCCGTCACGTCAATGGTGATCAGGTCCATGGAGATCCGCCCGATGAGCGGAACCTGGACGCTGCCGCCCGCCGTTTCAACCAAGGCCGCCGCGTTACCACCCGCCGCGCGCAGATAACCGTCCGCGTAGCCGGCTGACAAGGTCGCGACGCGCCGCCGGCTTTGGGCCGTGTAGGCGGCGGCATAGCCCACATGGGCGCCCGCGTCGATCCAGCGGCACTGCAGCACGCGGGCGGTCAGGCGCACCACGGGTGTGAGGGGATTGGCCCGCGCTGCAAAGGGATTGCCGCCGTAAAGAGCGATGCCGGGGCGCACCATGTCAAAGCGTGCCGGCGGCTGGCCGAGTGCGCCGGCCGAATTGGCAAGGCTGAGGGGCGCGGCCGGCAGGCTTTGCGCGAGCGCCGTAAAGCGGTCCAGCTGGCGCGCGTTCATGGGATGGTTCGGGTCGTCCGCACACGCAAAGTGGCTCATGATGCCGGCAAGGGGCGTGGCCTCAATGGCCGGCCGGACTGCCTCCAGTCCCGCCCCATCCAGGCCGAGCCGGTTCATGCCAGTCTCGATCTGGAGGTAGGCGCCCGGCGCATCCGTCCGTCCCGCCACGGCGCCATGCCAGGCCGTCACGTCGTCCGGTCCGTTCAGGACCGGCGCGATTCTCGTCCTCAACGCCTGCGCCTCGCAGCCTGGTGGCACGCCGTTCAGCACCGCGACCTCGGCCCGGTCAACGCCCGCGCCCCCCCGGTCGCGCAAGGCCAGGGCCTCGGCGAAGTGGGCGACGAAAAACAGGTCGCAGCCCTCCCGCGCCAGGCGCCGCGCCACCCGCACCGCGCCAATGCCATAGCCGTCCGCCTTCACGACCCCGGCCGTCCGGGCGCCCCCGCATGCGCTGCGCACATGGCGGTAATTGGCCGCCACGGCATCGAGATCGATGGTGAGCCAGGCGCCGGCCATCTGCGCCAGCGGGCCTGAGGTGGCGTCGGTCCCTTTGGATGGGCGTGTGTCCGCCCGGCCACCCGTGCGGGGTTCGGCGGGAGCCACGTCATCGCCAAGGCGGGCGCGCGGCTCGGCGCTTTGTCTGTGTGCGGGGGTGTCGGGCGTGGCGATTTTCATCGGCCTTGTCTAGCACGCCCGCGTCGCGGGTTCATCCTCACTCCCTCGAAGGGGCGATCTGCCCCCAAAGAGGGCGGACCGCCAAAAAGGGGGGCTGCGACGGGCTGCTTTGTACCCGCTTAACGTGCTGCGAGCGCCGTACCACACAGCCGTTCAGACTGTCACGCGCGTGTCTCACTTTTGCCTTAATAGAAATCGGTGGGACTTTGCGAACCGGGTATCGGCGCATGCCGCACTGCCGAGAGAGGGTCAGCACAACTCTTGGGACGCAAAGTGACAGGTTGGCCAGGCTTCGAGAGGCCGTCTGACCAGATTTGACCAGGTCAATTCAGGACATTTTGGGGGTTCAACGATGCGTCTGTTCACCAAGCTCGCCATGGGATCGGCCTCCCTGGCGCTCGCCACCGCGCTGGCCGGACCGGCCTACACGCAGCAGATCACGTCCAGCATGCGCGGCGTGGTGACCGGCCCGGACGGCGCCCCGCTGGTCGGCGCCGAAGTGACCGTGGTCGACACCCGCACGAACGCTACGCGCCGCACCCGGACTGACAGCAACGGCCGCTTCGCCGCAACCAACCTGACCACCGGCGGTCCTTACACCGTGACCGTGTCCGGCGAAGGCCTGCAGGCCGAGGCCCTGGAAGGCGTGTTTGTGGATCTGAGCAGTGAGCGGCGCCTGACGCTACAGCTTGACGCCCTGGCCGAAGGTGCGGACGCGGACGAAGTGCTGGTGGTGACCGGCTCGCGCCAGGAAATTTCCTCCGTGGCCCTCGGCCCCAGCTCCAGCTTCGGCCTTGAAACCCTTGAAGATCTGCCCTCCATCCGCCGCGACTTCCGGGACATCATCCGGATCGACCCGCGCGTCAGCATTGAGCGGTCGGGCGACGATGTGGACCAGGTCAGCTGTGCCGGCGCCAACAACCGCGCCAACACCGTGACGGTCGACGGTATTCGCCAGGCCGACCCCTTCGGCCTCAACGGCACGGGTTTTGCCGCCAGGAACGTTCAGCCGGTGCCCTTCGACGCCGCCCGCGAGGTTGCGGTCGAATTCGCGCCCTTCGACGTTCAGTATGGACAGTTCACGGGCTGCGCCATCAACGTGGTGACCAAGTCCGGTTCGAACGAATTCTCCGGTTCCCTCTTTGCCGTCTACAACAGCTCAGACCTCACCGGCTCGCAGCTGGAAGGCAATGAGCTGAACAATCCGGATTTCCGCGATTACAACTGGGGCGCCACGCTCGGCGGGCCTGTCATCAAGGACAAGCTGTTCTTCTTCGTGGCCTATGAAGAAACCCTCGATTCCGGGAACCTGCAGTCCGAAGGCCCGATCGGCGGCGGCTTTGCCACCGAACTGCCCTTCCTGACCGTGGAGCAGGCCAACGAGATCCAGCAGATCACCCAGGACGTCTATGGCATCGACAATGGCGGTATCGCGACGACCCTGCCTGAGGAAACCCGCCGCCTGCTGACCCGCTGGGACTGGATCATCGACGAGGATCACCGCCTCGAATTCACCTACCAGCGCCTGCGCGAACTCAACACGGAAGAAGAATTCATCAACCAGGAAAACTTCGACTTCCTGGGCACCTTCGAGGAAGAGGGCACCAAGGCCGAGTTCTACTCCGCCCGCCTGTTCTCGCAGTGGACGGACAAACTCTCCACGGAGATCCGGATCTCCCGCGCCGATGTGCAGGACAATCAGGGCCCCGTGAACGGCGGCGAAGCCCAGAGCGGCAATCCGATCCCGCGCCTGCGTGTCCTCGTGCGCCAGCCCGGCGTGGACCTGATCGAAGGCACCGATGACGACATCATCGGCCTTGTCCAAGCCGCCGGCCCGGGCATCTTCCGCTCCGCCAACGAACTCGTGACCCAGACGGACCAGGTGCGGGCACTGGCCAATTACAATGTCGGCCGACACAGCATCACGGCCGGTTACGAGCTTGATCAACTCGATGTCTTCAACCTGTTCATCATCAACGCGACCGGCGCCATCCAGTTCACCAGCGTCGAAAACTTCGCGGCCGGCATTCCGAGCAATGGCACGAACGGCAACCCCTTCGCCGATGCGGAAGATTTCGCATCCGGCAGTGTGGCGGGCATCGTCGGCGCCGGCTCCTTCACCGGCGACCCGCGCGATGCGGCCGCCGACTTCAGCCGGGCGATCAACACCTTCTACCTGCAGGATGAATGGGACGTCACCGATAACCTCAGTGTGCTGTTCGGTATCCGCTACGACCGCTACAGCAGCGACGTGCCGCTCCTGAACCCGAACTTCGTGGAACGATATGGTTTCAGCAACCAGGTCTCCGTGGACGGTCTGGACGCCGTGCTGCCGCGCTTCGGTTTCACCTACGATGTGCCCTACGAGACCTTCGGCAACACGCAGCTGCGCGGCGGTGTCGGCGTCTTCGCCGGCGGCGATCCGACGGTCTGGGTGGCGAACTCCTTCCAGAATTTCGGCGGCGCCATCGGCGAGGGCAATTCCGGTCAGGCTCCGTGTACGGACGCCGATCTGCAGGTGATCGACGACAATGGCCGTTTCACGGGCGTGCCCCAGTGCATCACGGCCCAGCAGATCGAACAGGCCTCCGAAAACCTGGGCGATACCCAGTCCATCGACCCCAATTTCGAGCTGCCCACGGTGATCCGCGGGAACATCGGCCTGACGCATCTGTCGGACTTCAAGGGTGCCGCCGGTGGCTTCTTTGACGACTGGGTGGTCTCCCTTGACCTTATCGTCAGCCAGTTCCGCAATCCGGCCGACTTCGTGGACCTGGCGCTCGCGGTCAATCCGACCGAGGGCCTCAACGGCTTCACCATTGATGGGCGCCCGATCTATGAGGCGGTCGACCCGACGCGGGAGGGCTGTAACGCCCAATTCGTGGGTCCGCGCGTTGGCGGCTTCACCAATGTGACGCCGGCCTGCTTCGGCTCGCGGGACGATGAAATTCAGCTTACGAACGGGGAAAGCTTCCGCCAGATCAGCTTCTCCGCGATCTTCCAAAAGAATTTCGAGTACACAACGCCCTACCTGCAGACGCCGGCCAATGTGGACCTGACCTTCGGCTACGCGTTCCTTGACGCCAACAACAGCCGGGCCAACACGTCCTCGACGGCCACGTCGTCCTTCAACAACACGGCGACGTTCGATCAGCAGAATGTGGGTGTGGCGACCTCGAACTTCGAAACCCGCCACAATGTGACCGCGGCGGTGACCTTCGAGAACGAGTTTGTGCGGGATTATCCGACCCGCCTGAGCTTTTTCTTCCAGGCGCGCTCCGGCCGTCCCTACAACTACACCTTCGACGGCAGCTTCTTTAACGGCTTTGAGGCCGGCAGCGACAATGCGCTGCTTTATGTTCCGACGGGCACGAACGATCCGTTCATCAGCCCCCTGTCGGACCCGGAAGCACTCGCGGGCCTGAACGCCTTCATCGATACCGATGATTGCCTGGCCGAACAGCGCGGCCTGACCTTCGAGCGAAACAGCTGCCGCAACGACTGGTTCCTGGATCTGGATATGCGTTTCCAGCAGTCCCTGCCGGGCATCTTCAAGGGTCACGAGACGATCTTCTTCGTCGACGTGGACAACCTGCCGAACCTGATCACCAGCGAAGCGAACATCTTCCGCCGCTTCAACACGTCCACGATCGACCTGGTGGATGTGGATGTGGACGATCAGGGCCGTTACATCATCAGCGGCTTTAACCCGGACAACAGCACCTTCATCAGCCCGTCCGCCTCGCTCTGGGCGGTGCAGATCGGTGTGCGTTACCGGTTCTGATCGGCCGGACGTCATGGCAAGATGGAAGGGGCGGGCTTCGGCGCGCCCCTTTCTTTTTGCGCCGCGGGCCTTTGCGCCGCCGGAGAGGGCCCATGACCGCAGATGAGGATAAAAACAGCCCCCGGATGGGTACCGACGCGTCGGCCCCATCCCCCGGCGCGCGCCATCCGGCGGCCCAGCCCCATGCGCAGGCGCGCGCGGCCCTTGCGCGCGGCGACCTGAAGGCCGCTGGCGCGGCTCTCCAAAAGGCCATGGCGCTCGGCCCTCGGATCGCGGCCGTCCGCGCGACGGCCGGCGACCTGCTGGTGGCCATGGGACGGGCAGGGGAGGCGGCTGGTGCCTATGAGGACGCCCTCACCCTTGATCCGGCGTTCGCTGCGGCCCGTCTCGGCCTTGCCCAACTCCTGCTCGACCAGGGCCGGGCGGAGGATGCGCTTGGCATCCTTGAGCCCTTTGACAGCGCCGACGCAAGGCACGGTCCCGCGGCCGAGGTCCGAGCGCTCAAAGCCTTCGCGCTGCTTGCCCTCGACCGTCCGGCCGAAGCGCTCCAGGTCGCCGGGGCGGCCTGTTCGTGCCCGGACACCCCATCCATCTCCGGACTGTTTGCCCGTGGCCGGGCCCTGTCGGCTCTTGCTCGCTATCGCGAGGCCATTGACGACCTCACGCAGGCGGATGGTTTGCGCCCTGGAGAGCCTGGAATTTTGTGCGCTCTGGGCAAGGCACGGGTCGGCGCCGGTGATCTTCAGGGGGCGGAGCGAGCCTTTCGTGCGGCCCTTGACAAGGCCCCGAGCCTGCCCGACGCCCTTGACGGGCTTTGCCAAGTGCTCTGGATGGATGGACGCAGTGCGGCCATCCGGCCCGTGTTCGAGGCGGCCAAGACCCATGGGACCAAAAACCCGGATCCGTGGTACCGGGAGGCATTGACCCTCAACCGGATGGGGGAAGGCGAGGCGGCCCTTGACGCATTGCGCGCCGCGCAGGCGCGCTTCGGCGTTCAGCCGGGCTTTGATTTTCTGGCAGCGGACATTCTGCGCGAGACCGGCGATTTGGACGCCGCCCTGGTGCGTGCGCGCCGGGCCCATGAAGCGCGGCCGCAGGATTGGACCGTGGCCACGGCCCTGGTGCGCGCCCTGCTTCAGGCCGGAAAGGCACAAGAGGCACTGGGCCTGTGCGACCGGGCGCTCGGCGCCGCGCCGCTCGATCAGATCTGGCTGGCGTTTCGCGCTACGGCCATGCGTGCCCTTGGCCATCCGCCCCGGGAGCGTGATGGCGACTATGATCGGCTGATCACGGTGGCGGATCTTTCGCCCCCGGACGGTTATGCGGATATGGACGCGTTCAATACGGCCCTGGCCGAGCGCCTGCACGCCCTCCACGGGACCACTGCTCACCCCCTGGACCAGAGCCTGCGAGGGGGCACCCAGACCACCGTGCCGCTGCAGCATCTCGGCGATCCGGTCATCGACGCGTTTTTCCAGGTCCTCAAGGCGCCAGTGGACACCTTTATTCACACACTACCCGATGATCCGTCCCACCCCTTTTTCTCCCGGCGCGCGGCCGGGTGGCGCCTGTCGGGCGCCTGGTCTGTCCGTCTGCGGCCCGATGGCTATCACGTGAACCATGTCCATGGCGGGGGGTGGATCAGTTCAGCCTATTATGTGACTTTGCCGCCGGGGATCGAGGGATCGCAGGCGCGGGAAGGCTGGCTCAAATTCGGTGAACCGCCCTTTCCGGTTCCTGGCGCGCCGGGTCCGGAGCATGTGGTCGAACCGAAGCAAGGGCGCCTTGCCCTCTTCCCGTCGTTCCTGTGGCACGGCACGGTTCCCTTTACGGGCCACGCGCCGCGCCTCACCATCGCCATGGACATCGTGCCGACGGATTAGGCTTGCGGGCGAGAAATCCAGATCAGTCCGAGTCCAGCGCGCTGCTGGTCAAATTTTGGTTTCGCTCACGCGCCCCCATCGGACCTTTCTGCGGCGCTCCCGCGACGGCGGCACAGCAGCGCCGGGCCGCCGGCGCGGGAGCGCGGCGTCAGTTCATCGCCCGGCCCTTTAAAATGCGAAGCGGTTCAGGCCGACAGATGGCGGGACATCAGCACGTCGGCGAACAGGCCTGCCGACTCAGGCGCCAGGCCGAAGAAAAGCTCCGGCTCAATCATTTCCAGTTCCATGATGCGCCATCCCGTGCGCGTCATGACCCCATCCACACGGATATAGGCGGGATCGGCATAATGGGCGGAGGCTGCGAGGGCGGCTGCCTCAATGGCAGGGTCCCTCGGCATAAGCTCCGTACGCCCCCCATGTTCCACCTGAACCCGGAAATCCCCCTGGGCCGGCACCTTGCGGACCATATGACCGAGCGTGCCGCCGAACACCATGGCGGAAATCTCCCCCTGGCCTTCGATATCGCTCAAATAGGGCTGCACCAGGAGCACCTCTTCGGGCCCATACACCGATGCGGCTTCGGCTGGCAGGTCGCCGCGCGGCCCGGCGATCCGAAAGGTGTTCCGCGCGCCGGCGCCCCCGGCGAGCATGACCACCACCCGGTCGCAGGCGACAGCCGCAACAGCCACGCCCAGGGCGCCGGCGCGGCCCGGCGCCCAAA
>CAYYTT010000157.1:0-9218 GCA_964474635.1 uncultured Alphaproteobacteria bacterium
TGGCGCTGGTGGCCATTCTCGATGCGGACAAAGAGGGCTTCCTGCGCTCGGAGACCTCGCTGGTGCAGACCATCGGCCGGGCCGCGCGGAATGTGGACGGCCGAGTTCTTTTGTATGCGGACCACATGACGGGCTCCCTGGAGCGCGCCATGGCCGAGACCGAGCGGCGGCGCAAGAAACAGGTCGCCTACAATGAAGAGCACGGCATCACGCCGGAATCGGTTCGCAAATCCATCAGCGACGTGCTCGAAAGCCTCTATGAACAGGACCGGGTCACCGTCGATACGGGCATGTCGGAGGATCAGACCCCGTTTATCGGGCACAACCTCAAGGCCCATCTCGACGACATGGAAAAGCGCATGCGCGAAGCGGCCGCCAATCTGGACTTCGAAGACGCTGCCCGCCTGCGCGACGAAATCAAGCGCCTGCAAGAAACCGAACTCGCCGTCATGGACGCCCCCTTCGCCCGCCAGTCACAAGTCGAGGACCGCGTCGCCCAAACCGCCAAACCCCGCTCCACAGCCGGAAAACCAGGCACCCGCGCAAAACGCCCAAGACGCAAACGGTAAGGGTGGCTGGCGGAGGGGGGGGATCGCCGTGCTCGCGTTGGGACGGTGTGAAAAACCTGCGCTGCGAGGCGCCGTGAAAGCGGCGCATAAAGAATCAGGCGGGCGCGCCCTATGCCAGGGCCGATCAACAGGCGAACCGGGCCCGCTCGAAAATTCGCTCGGCCGTCGAGCATGTCTTTGCCGAGCAGAAGGCCCGCATGGGGCTGTTCATCCGGACTGTTGGGGTCGGCCGGGCCAAAGCCAAAATCGGCCTCGCCAACCTCGCCTACAACATGAAACGGCTTGTCTTCCTGGAGGCGCGAGCCACTTGATTGGCCCCTGGGCCCTATCAAAGTCCGCAAATTCTCCGCAATGCCCCCATTTCAACGGCCTGCCCCCTCGCCAGGCCACTCAAATCCCCCTCAAAACTCCGTAGCCAACGCTTTCTTCAAAGTGTCCGTCTGATTTGGCCACACAAAATCAACACCCTGATTGGGTTTGTGACCTACGCGGAAGCACCGATTTATCTTTCCCGTTCGGGACATATTTGAATTGCCGAGTCGCACTTGTTTCATTTTTTCCCGAACGGGATAATTTTTCTTGAAGTGGCGGGTCCCATGCTCTATTTTCCCGTTCGGGAAAGAACCATGACGCCAAAAGACATCGGAACTCTCATTCGCGAGACGCGCAAACATCAGGGCCTGCGCCAGGACGAACTAGCGGCGGCCTCGGGCGTGGGCTTGCGCTTTCTCGTGGAACTTGAGGCGGGGAAAGAGACGGCCCAACTCGGCAAGGCCCTCTCGGTTCTGGCCGCCCTGGGCTGCCGGGTCATGATCGTGCCGCCAGACGAGGAGGCCCCGTGACACAGGCACTGACCGTCTGGTGGGCCGAAGAGATTGTCGGCTCCCTCTCCATCGATCCGCATGGGGACACATCTTTTGCCTATGCCGCCGCCTGGCTGGAGAAACCCAAGGCGCGGGCAATTTCCGTGTCCCTGCCCCTCCGGGCCGAGCCTTTTGCCCGGCGGGAAGCCCAGCCCTTTTTCGAAGGTCTGTTGCCGGAGGAAAGCCAGCGCGTCGCCATCGCCCAGGCCCTTGGCCTATCAAAGGACAATGAATTCCGCCTTCTCGAAGCGCTCGGCGGCGAGGTGGCCGGCGCCCTGTCCCTCTGGCCCGAGGGCGACCGACCGCCCCAAGAGCCGGCGCCGGCGAAACCGCCCGAACCGCTTGATGACGATGCCCTGATCAACATTCTGGAGCGTTTGCCCGCGCGCCCGATGCTGGCCGGAGAACAGGGCTTGCGCCTCTCGCTCGCCGGGGCCCAATCCAAATTGCCGGTCGTCGTGTCGGAAGGCCGGATCGCGCTCCCGGCCCCCGGCCAGCCGACAACCCATATCCTCAAACCGCCCATCACGCGTTTTGAGGGCACCACGGAAAATGAAGCCTTCGCCATGCGCCTGGCCAAACATATCGGCCTGCCCGTGGCCGAGGTCGATTATCGCCGCGTGCAGGGCCGCCCGTTCCTCCTTGTCGAACGCTATGACCGGGTAATCGACGGTAAGGGACGCATCCACCGTCTGCACCAGGAAGATTTCTGCCAGGCCCTCGGTTTCCCCTCGGCGCGCAAATACGCCGCCGATGGCGGCCCGGTCTTCCGGGACTGTTTTGCTCTCCTGCGCCAGACAACCACCCGCCCGGCCCGGGAAGTCCTGAAACTCCTGGACGCAGCGCTCTTCAACCTGATCATCGGGAACGCCGACGCCCATGGCAAAAACTATAGTCTTCTTTATCGGGACAATACGGTTGAAATGGCCCCCCTCTATGACCTCCTCTCAACCGTCGCCTATCCCGACCTGAGCCCAAAACTCGCAATGAAAATCGCAAAACGCTCAACCCTCGCCGACCTCCAACCCACCGATTGGCCCCGCTTCGCCGAAGAAACCGGCCTCACCCCGCCTTTTGTAAAACGCCGTGCGAAAGCACTCTCAGAGGCGGTCACGAAAAAGGCGGCGGAGGCTTGCGCGAGCTTCAACCTAACCGATGCACCGCTTAAGGCGATGCGGCATGTCTCCGGCCTTGTTGAAACGCGTGCGGCACGGTTGGCAGAACTCTGAGGGTATCAAACGACCGTTCACCCTAAAGCAACACCAGGAGCGCAGGAGGCATAGGTGTACCGACGATCCCTTAATCTCCGGCGGCTCGCACTGCGCAAGTTTTTGATCAAGGACTGTCTGGTTCGGTGAGAAAATCAGGGCCCACCCCCATAATCTTTGGCCAGCTTACTCATGCGCTTGCTGGGGCTCGATCTGGCGGCCTGGGTGGTGGATTGTTCCTCCGTGTGGCGCTTCCGGGAAGCTTTGGTGGAAGCCAATGCGCCTTAGACGGAAACGGTAGGGGTGGATCGATTGACCACGGACATTGGGTGCGATTGTCCATGGGCCCTCGGCGCTACCAGGCAAAGTCCTTACCGATGACGCCGGGGTGGCGGCGATAGCCGAATGCTCCTTGTCCAGACCAACCCCGCCCGTCCGGAAAGCGCACCTCAACGCCCTTGAGGTCGCCCGGATCGAACAGCCGCATGTTTACACCGATCACATCTGTTGGTCCGTGCCTGTCCGTGAACGATTTCGCCGCGACAAAATGAGTCGTGGCCGCACATGTGGGGCATGAGTGCACCTGTACAGCGGGGTCCGCCTTGTCGGTCCGCATGACCGAAACTGTCTGCCCCTCCGTGTGCACCTCATTGAGCGGGTAGTACGCCCAGCCGGCCCCGGACTTGCGGCAGAGCGTGCAGTCGCAGTCATGGATGAAAGCCGGCTTTTTCTGAACCGTGATGCGCGCGGCGCCGCAAATACATGTTCCCGTCATGGCACGTCCCTTTTTCTAGCGGCTGCGGAAAACCTCAAGGGGACCCAGGCCGTTTTCCGGGTCCCGTTGCGCCGGACAGATCCGTGTCATGTGCGGGGATGGAGTGTCGCCGGCGGTTTGGCAACCGTATCGACCGGGTGCCGCGCTCCCTTTCTTTCTCGCATCGGGTCTTTCTCGCATCGGGTCTTTCACGCTGAGGCAAAGACAGGGAGCGTCCATGCAGGGGCGAGGATCACGGGGCGAACCTCTTTCGCCGACGGGATTTTGTCTGCCTGGCGCGACGCAAACCGAACCCTAGCGGGTGCGCCTTACACCAAAAGACGAGGCTTCGGGGTTGATCTTAGTCAAAGCGCTCGGGCCGCTCCCACCACACGCTCTCCAAATCAACAATGAGGGGCTCGCCGGGACAACCAGGCCGAGCGAGCACATGTCACATTTGGGGGAAACCACGTGAAAACCTTGGTTTCGTGGCGCGGTGCCGCCATTTGCGCCTCGGCCCTGCTGGGGGCCAGTGCGTTGACGCCGGCCCTGGCGGATGGGGAACGCATCGAAGACCGGATGCTGGAACTGGAGCGGCTGCTGAAGGACCAGCAAGAACAGCTCCAGGTCCTGCGAGACGAACAGGCCCGTCTCCAGGCGGCGGCCCGGGCGGCCGAGGAAGCGGAAAAAGACGCTCCCAAAATGGTCGATGAGGGCGGCCTGGAGGATGCGGATTTCCGCTTCGGCGAAACGGAAGTCTCCTTCAGCGGCTATGTGAAGTTCGACGTCATCGCCTCATCGTTTTCGGACGGCGAGTTGCCCACCACCAATATCGGCCGTGACTTCTACATCCCGAGCCTGATCCCGGTCATCGGCGGTTCGGGAGGCGGGTTCGAGGAAGGCAACGATTACGACCTCGACTTCAACTTCCGGGAAACCCGCTTCATCGCCAAGACCCGGACGGAATTCGAAAACGGCATCGTGCTGGGCGGCCATTTGGAATTTGACTTCCAGGTCACCGTCGATGGCGACGAACGGGTCTCCAACAGCTCCGTGCCGCGGATCCGGAATGGCTTTGTCACCGTGGAGGGCCTCGGCCCGGGCAAGTGGCTCTTCGGTCAGACCTGGTCGACCTTCCATGACGTCAGTGTGCTGCCGGACAATGTGGACTTTATCGGGCCGACGGAAGGCACGGTGTTCAACCGCCAACCGATGATCCGTTGGAGCTACAAAAATTTCCAGGTCGCGCTGGAGCAGCCGGAGACCGCCGTCACGCCCTTCGGTGGCGGTGGACGCGATCTGCCTGGTGACGATCTGCTGCCGGACTTTGCGGCCCGCTATACCCACCGGTTCGACGGTGGTTTCGTGCGTCTCCAGGGGATCGCCCGTCTGCTGCGTGCCGAAAATGTCGGCTCGGTGATCGACGAGACCGCCAACGAGTTCGGCTATGGCCTGTCCCTGTCGGGCAAGCTCAATGTTTTCAAGCGGGATGATTTCCGGTTCATGGTCACGGCCGGCGAGGGCATCGGCCGCTATGTGGGCGTGAACATCATCAACGACGTGGTGGACACGGGGACCGGCGATATTGAATCGCGCGGCCTGTTCTCCACCTTCGCCTCCTACCGGCACTTCTGGACCGACAAGCTGCGCTCCAACCTGACCCTCAGCTATTTCCGCGCCGCGGACGATACCGAATTCACCGGGCTCGGCGAGACGCGCGACAGCCAGAGCATCCGGGCCAATATCATCTATAAGCCCGTGTCCAAGCTGGAATTCGGCCTGGAGACGAGCTTCGGCTCTCGGACGATCGAAGGGGGCGAAAGCGGTGATCTGTTCCGGACGCAATTTGGCATCCGTTACGACTTTTAGAGCAAGGGGCGAGAGACCCGGATCAATCTGAAGCCAGCGTCCCGTTGTTCTTTGTTTTGCGCTCACGCGCTGCCATCAAACCCTTTGGGGGGCGGCGCGGGTCTACTGCTGTGCGCTTTGAAAGCGGGCCTTACGCGCCCCTTCGAAACAGATTGCAGAAAAAGGCCACCTGCTCAGCAGGCGGCCTTTTTTCGCATCTATACTCTGTTTAGGGATGATCATGCGCCTGAGGTTTGCGCGGGACCGTCCTCGTTTTCCGGCCCCTCCGGAGCAGGCGCTGGGGCCCGCTCGCGCTTTGGCGCCCCGGCGAATTTCTGGATTTCCCGATCCGGCAGGCTGAGCCACCGCTCCAGCGCAAGAAAGGCATTGCGGGCCGACGTGACCGCGCTCGCCATGGCGGCCTCTTCGGCCAGGTCCTGCTCCAGCACGGCGGCGAACCAGGTCCACAGGGCCGGCCCATCCGCGCCATAGCCGGCAAAAAACCCGCCGCCGCCCGTGGGCTGAATTCGCAGCGCCGCCGTGAGATGACGGCCCACGACGGGCGCATTGCGCGCCACGCATTCGAAGGCGAACTGCACCCCAAGGCCTTCGGGAAGGCGCGGCGGGATGGGCGGCGCGGGACAGGCAGGCAAGGCGCCGACGACGTCATGGGGCGTTCCAAGGGCCAGCAAATCCTGTGACAGCACCACACCGCGCCAGCGCCGGGCCATGACGAGCGCCTCGGCACGGGGCTCAAGGGCCTTTTGCAGCCACGGCTCCATGCCCCGGTAAAAGCCGTAAAGGCGGCCCAGCACGTCGGCATAGCTGTCGAGGGTGAGGCCCGGGCCCATCAGCCCGAGCATGCGGGGCGCCGCTTCCAGCAAGGCCAGATCGTCGGCCGTTTCGACTCGCAGGTGGTCGCGGCGGGGGAACTCGGTCAGGTCGATTTTCGGAAGCGGCGGCAGGGATTTGCGGGCCGAGGCGGCATTGGCCGGCTCCTGCGGCGCCTTTGATAATGTGACCATCCCAACTCCTCCCTTCGACGCCCCCCCCCCGGTATGGGGCGCCCCCGTGTCCTAACCCAAAGCATAGTGGCAGACCACCGACCGGGTCCGCTCGCGTGCCATGCAGGATCGACACCATGCCGCCGGAGCTTGACGCTTCCGCCGGATCGGGGGGTAAATGCCGCGCCCTGGTTCACTTCGACGGATTGATCTGGCCCCTTGCACGCCTGCGCGGGGCCCTCGATTTATAGACGCCATAGCACCGGATGCCGAAACGCTTGGGGCAGGCATCCTCCAGCCGGAGCCTTTTTCCATGCCCGAGCCTTTCACCAAAATTGTGTCTCGCCTGATGTTGACTGGGCGCGCGGTGCCAAGGCGCGGGCCGCTCCTGGCCGCCGCCGCCATGGCGGCGCTCTCGCTCGCCGCCCATCCCGCCCCGGCCCAGGACACGCCCGACACGCCCGCCCAAACCGACGCGACACCGACTAAAGCGACGGGGGACGAAACGGCCGGGACGCTGGACGGCCAAGACGCGCCGCAAAGCGATGGGAAAGCCGCTCCTGAGCCTAAGGCCAAGCCCGAACCGGGCGACACGGAGCCATCGGAGCCCGCTAAGGCATCCGAGCCGGCGGACGCTGGCGAGACCGGCGACCGGCGGTTTCCCGAGGGCACTCCAAGCCTTGCGGAACGTCTGGCGCTCGACCCCGTCGACGGCTCCCTTGGGGTCTTTGCCCGGGATGGGGCGGACACACGGGTGGAGCTTTATCCATGCGCCCCGGACGAGGCGAAGCTGTGCGGCCGGATCGTCTGGTTGCGACGGCTTGCCGAGGAAGACGGGTCCATTCGCCGCGATGTGAAAAATCCGGACGAGGACCTGCGCGAACGTCCCCTGATCGGCCTTGAAGTGCTGTGGGATCTCAGCAGCAAAAAGGGCGATCAAGCGGTCTGGACGGGCGGGCGAATCTATAACCCCGATGACGGTAACGACTATCGGGCCCGGCTCTCCTTCGAAGACGGGAACATGCTACGCTTAAAGGCGTGTCTTCTGGTCATTTGCGAAACGCAAATCTGGCGGCAGCATTCTGGCCCCGCGGAAGGCACCGACGCCGCCGCGGACGCGCGCAACGGGACCGCTGACCTGAAGGGCGCGAGCCAGAACGCGGCCGGTGCCCAAAGCGGCGCCCATGGCGGCAAAGAAGGGGGCGCCGAAACGTCGGCCGAGCCGAAAGAATAGGGCGCCCATGGCCAAGGGGCACAGGGGGGTGAATTGGTGGTCGCGTCTGGCCAACGCGACCCTTGAGATGATGGAGACGCTTCCTGTGATGCGCTGGTTCAGGCCTGGCGACCCGCCCACGCGGCGGCGGCGGATCAATGTGGCGCTTCAAGGCGGCGGCGCGCTTGGCGCCTTCACCTGGGGCGTCCTGGATCGTCTGCTGGAAAGCCGCACAGTGCGGATCGTCGGGGCGAGCGGCGCCTCGGCCGGTGCCATGAACGCCGCCCTGTTGGCCAGCGGGCTCATGCGCGGCGGGCCCGACGCGGCACGCGGGCGCCTTGAGTCCTTTTGGCGCGACGCGGCGCGGGCCGGCTCCGGCCCCATGGGCCAGGCGGGCATGATGCGCGCCGTCACGGCCCTGTTTAATCCATCCCTGAACGGCGGATCGAGCGAAGCTACCTTGCGCCAACTCGTGGAGCGGCACGTGGACATCGCCGCCCTGGAGGATAAAGCCGCCATCGCGCTTGTGGTCTCGGCCACGGAACTGAAGACGGAGCAGGCACGGCTCTTTCGCAATCGGGACATCACCGAATCCGTGCTGATGGCCTCGGCCTGCCTGCCCATGTTCCACCGGCCCGTGGACATCGACGGCAAGTTTTACGTGGACGGCGGGCTCAGCCTCAATCCGCCGCTCCTATCCCTGATCGAGGACGGTGCGGCCGACGAGACCCTGTTGATCCGCATCCTGCCGGTCGGCATCGGCGGCGAGAGCACCCGCCCCTTCGCCCAGGCCATGGACAGCGCGCAGATGCTGTTCAATCGCGGCCTGATTGGCGAGCTTGACCATTACCACCGCCTGAAACGGCTTTCGGCGGAGGGAAAGCCCGCCTCAGGGACGCTCCTGGCCCGGATCAAGCGGCACCGGTTGAGCCAGATCGACGGCGCGGCCCACATGCCGCTCGGCGCCTTTTCCCAGGCCTTGAACCCCAGCACACAGCTTATCGAGTCCCTGTTCAATCTGGGCCGCAAAGCCGCCGATGGCTGGCTGGAGCTCAGCCGGACGGACACCGCCGCCGGCCCGCCGCCAGCGGCGGATGGCTGATGGGCTCCGGTGCGACTGTGGTGCGATCCAAAGGGCGCATTTCATGAGCGAAGACCCTGCCAAACGGACCATCCGCTTTGAGATGATCATTGCCATCATGGCCCTGATCATTTCCCTGTGCGCGCTTGCCCTGTCGGCAGTCGAGACTCGGATCCTCTCCGCCCAGCAGCGCGCGGCCGTGTGGCCCTATGTGGCGTTCAGCGCCTTTTTTGGGCCCGATGGGTTTGGGTTTCGCGTGCAAAACAACGGCGTCGGTCCGGCGCGCGTCACCGGCGTCTCGGTCACGGTGGACGGCACCCCCGTCAAGCAATGGCAGGACTGGATCGACCGGGCGCTCGGTCCCGGATCGGGCGTTGGCTACAACCTCTACCGGACCCAGGTCCTGAACGGCATCGTGATGCCCGCGCAAAGCACGATGGAGGTGTTCGGCGTGCCCTGGACCGAGGAGACGCGCACCCTGTCCGAGGGTGTGTCAGGCCTCGACGTGACGATCTGCTATTGTTCGGTGTTTGATGAGTGCTGGGTCGCCAAGCCCGGAAACGACGTGCGCGAAGGCGCCTGCCCCATCCCGGACGCCGCGCAATTTAGCAACTGACGCCGCGCGGTCTCGCGTGGCCAGACAGTCGCGCGGGCCATCAACGGCGCACCGGCCTCAAC
>CAYYTT010000158.1:0-9199 GCA_964474635.1 uncultured Alphaproteobacteria bacterium
TGTTGCCGCGCTCTTCCTTGACGACCTGCACCAGCATGATCTGCCGGCGCTTGATGACTTCCTGGATTTTGTAGGTGCGCTGACGGGAGCGGCGCGGACGCACTTCTTCGAAGGCATCCTCCGCACCCACCGTTTCGACTTCGTCCGATCCGTTGTCGCGGGCCTTACGGCTTACGACGTCATCATCCTCGTCGTCGTCGTCCTCTTCATCGTCTTCGTCGTCATCATCGGAGTCGTCGTCATCGGAATCCTCATCCGACTCGTCGTCCTCGTCTTCATCATCCTCATCGCCGTCGTCTTCGCTCGGGCGCTCCTCATCATCGTCCGGCGCCTCATCCTCGGACGGATCGTCTTCCTCGTCACCCGCGCGGGCCTCAAGGGGCGCCTCTTGTGCGCCCAAGGCCTCCTCCGGTGCGGCCTTGCCGTCCTCTTTGACAGGCTCGGCGGGCTCGCCCTCGTCATCGCCAACAGGAACAGCCGGGCCAGTGGAGACGGCCGCCTCGGCGGGCTCATCCTGGGGCGCCGGGGCGTCCGCCAGGGCCGTGGGGGCGGGGGAGAGGCTTTCGTCGTCGTGTGATGCCGGGACTGCGTCCCCGTCCGAGCCGTCCTCGTCGGCGCTGTCCGGGTCGGCGCTGGCCGGGTCGGCGCCGTCCGGCGTCCCCGCGCTTGTCTGGCGTGCCTCTGGACGCTCGGGCAGGGGGACCGTGATCGATGGCATGGGGTCGGCGAGCAGGGCACGGCTGGGCGATGAGCCCTCCGCCGCGCTCTGGGCCGGTTCTAGCGAGATGGCCTGGGGGCCGTCGGGCCAATGGGTGTCGGCCGGCGCGGTGCCGTCGCCGTCGTCCCAGGTGATCGTGATGGCATCGGGGGCGGCATCGCCGGACAGGGTCTGGGTGTCCGAGGACAGCTCACGCGAAGAGCCCGCCGGCCCGGCCTCCAGCGCGACGGATGCGGCCGCGCCATAGGTGTGGGCCGTATCGGTGGGGGCGAAGGCCGACCCGGTCGGCGGCTTACCCAGGGCGTCGATGGCCACGGCCAGCGTGGGGCTCGTGCCGTCCGGATTGGGCATGCCGGAATGGGAGCGGGGCCGCCGGCCCCGGCCACGCCGGTTGCGCCGCCGGGCGCCGCGCCGGGACCCGTCCCGTCCGGAGTCCCGTCCGTTGTCTTTGGCGCGGTCCTCCTCGGAGGAGTCTTGCTCCTCGGCCAGGCGGCGGTCTTCGGCGGCTTCCTCCTCAAGGAGCGCGCGCCGGTCCGCGACCGGGATCTGGTAATAGTCCGGGTGAATTTCGGAAAAGGCTAGGAAGCCGTGCCGGTTCCCGCCGTAGTCCACAAAGGCCGCCTGCAGGGACGGTTCGACCCGCGTTACTTTCGCCAAATAGATGGAGCCGCGCAGTTGTTTCTTGGCGGCCGATTCGAAGTCGAATTCCTCAATACGGTTGCCTTGGACGACCACAACCCGGGTCTCTTCCGGGTGGGCCGCGTCGATCAGCATTTTCTTGCCCATTAACGCTGTCTCCCGCGCCCCATCGTCCTGTCATCGTCACGGTGACAGGCCCCATGGCCGAAACAGGACTGGTGGCGCGTGGTAAGGGACCCGGACTGAGCCCGCATGACCCGAGGGACCGGCCGAGCGCGCGGTGAAACGCGCGCTGCGGCGATCGGTTGGGCCTGTGTGCTGGACTGTTCGTCATGGACGCTGCCGGGCCTTTGATCAAAACGAGGGGGCGGATCTGCCCTTATGGGGCCAACCCGCGGTTACAAACGAATCCAGCCGATGGCGGGCCGGAGACCGGGTTTTGCCCGGTCGGTTTCGCCCCCTTTTCCACGGACGTCCTGTCGCGCCGGATGAGAAAAGGGGCGGAGATTGCACAATGCGCGGGTCTATCCGCGCGGGCGGCGCACAAGCCATGCACCGCAGGTTGATGCGCGCGCCTGGGAGCTGAGAAGTCCAGGCGGCGTAATGTTTCGATCCCAAAAATGCTGCGGAAGGAGAAGCCGGCGACAGTGCCAGTTGCTTCTTGCACGGCGAGGGCTTTGTGATGCGGCGCCTGGCTGTGTCGAGCAAGAAGCCCCGGTAAACGCTGTGCGCCGAGGCGGGCCTACCGCGGCAGACCAATCACATTGAATAATGTAGCGTCACCGTAAAGAAAATGACAAGGGCCACTGGCGAGGCAGACCGCGTGACCTAGAAGACGCCCGGCCTCCTGGTATTCCGCCAGCGTTTACCGTATAAGTCGCAAGAAAGCTGCCGAAATCGCGCGGGGCGATCACCTCAGGCTGGATCGGCATCGGACAGGCGCGGCAGTCTGGACAGACGCAGGAAACCGGACGGACAGGGGGCCACGTCAAGATTTTGGTAAGGGAGAAGGTTTAAGTCCTACATGGCTGGTTTTGGGTTCTGCGAACACTGTTTATGACCTGGGGGCGTGCACCTCAGCCGCGCGACCTGAATGGCCCCAAATCCGCTTGCGGACCATTGCGATCGTGAGGTATCCCGCCTCGGGTCGGTGTTTTCAGTGCGTGACAGGTGAGTACCACCATGACATTTGGGCGTTTGCCGGTCCTGCGTGCGATGGTTTTCGGGCCTTCCGCTTTCGGGCTGTCCAAAGGGACGACGGGCTGTGCGAGGCCTCCACGCGTTTGCCGTGGCGCGGTGCTCCGCCTGGTCCTTGCCCTGTTCGCCGCGCTTGGCCCCGCCCTGGTGCTTCCCGCCGCGCCGGCGCTCGCGGCAAAACCAGCGGTGCTCGACCTCACCATTGGTGCCCATGACGGCGCCACCCGTGTCGTGCTCGAATTCTCCGAGCGTCTGGCGCCGGAGATCTTTTCCCTCACGGATGACTACCGGTTGGTTATCGACTTGCCGGAAGTGGATTGGCGGGTCGCCGGTGGTGCCGTTCTGCCCGGAAGCCGAGACATCCGCAGGGTGCGCTATGCCCGCAACCGCCCAGGCCATTCGCGCATCGTGCTTGACCTCGCCGGCCCCCTGTCCATCGCCAACAAGGCTTTGCTGGCGGACAACGCCCGGGTCCGCCTGGTGCTCGATCTGTCGCGTACGGACCGGGCCGCCTTCATGCGCACGGCCGGTTGGCCCGCACGGCACCTGCTGGTGCCTGGCGGGAACGATAGGGGCCACGCAAAAGCCCGGCCTGCTCCTGCGCCTAAAATTCGGGTCGGCGCCGCAGGCACAGCGCCCGACACGCCCCGGCGGGCCCCGGCGGATGCCACCCGGCGGGTGATCGTCCTCGACGCGGGCCATGGGGGGCATGATCCGGGAGCGATTGGCCGTTCGGGCGTTTACGAAAAAACCGTGGCCCTCGCCATGGCCAGGCAGTTGCGGGACGTTCTGGAAAAATCCGGACGCTACACGGTGCGGATGACGCGCAGCCGGGACGTGTTCGTGCCCCTGCCGGAGCGCGTGACGTTCGCCCGGGAGAGCAAGGCGGATCTCTTCATGTCGATCCACGCGGACGCCAACACATCGCCCAGCGTGCGCGGCACCTCGGTCTATACCCTCTCCGAACAGGCTTCCGACACCGCCGCCGCGCGCCTTGCCCAGAAAGAAAACGCCATCAATGGTTTGGAGTCCGAAGCGGTGGCCGGTGATGTGCTCAAGATCCTGATCGAGTTGGCGCAGCGGGACACCATGAACAACAGCGTGCGCTTCGCGCAGACCCTTCTGCCGGCCCTGCGCGGGCGTGACATCGGGCTGCTGCGCAACACGCACCGTTTCGGCCCCTTCTGGGTGCTGACGGCCGCCGATGTTCCGTCGGTCCTGCTGGAAATGGGCTTCATGTCCAATGTGAAGGACGAAAAGCTCATCACCTCTCCGGCGTGGCGCGCGAAGCTTGCCGCCGGCATCCTCGACTCGCTCGACCGTTACTTCGGTTTCGAGGAAGTCGCGAGCCTGCCCAAGACCGCCGCGCTCCAATAGGGGTGCGGAGCCTTCCCGTTTTGTCACCCGCGAGCCACAATCTGCCGTTACGCCGCCCAACCATGGTGATTTCTCGCCAAAGCATGCTATCGGAACGGTGAGATCCCGGTGAGGGCCGCACGTCGCGACCCGGCTGGGGCGCTGTTGCGCGGCATAGCCCTGGCGCTTTGCCTGCGCCGGCGGTTTGAACGGATTGTGGCTCAGCGGGAAGGAATGGGTTGTGGGGCTCTGGATCGCACGGATCTTCTTCACCTTGGTCGTCTTAGGCGTGCTCGCCGCCCTCGTCGTGGCCGGCGTTGCCGGGCTTTATGTTTGGCGTCTGTCGCGGGATTTGCCGGAATACGCGGTGCTGCGCGACTACCAGCCCAAGGTCATGACGCGAATCCACACCGGTGATGGGACGATCATGGCGGAATATGCCGCCGAACGCCGGATTTTCGTGCCGATCCAGTCCATTCCGCGCCATGTGACGAACGCCTTCATTTCCGCCGAAGACAAGACGTTCTACGAACATGACGGCCTTGATTACAAAGGGATCGTGCGCGCCGCCTGGTCCAATGTGAGCAATTACATGAATGGCCGGCGCCTTGAGGGGGCGTCCACGATCACGCAGCAGGTTGCGAAAAACTTCCTCCTGTCCGGCGAAGTGCGCCTCGAGCGCAAAGTGAAAGAGGCACTGCTCGCCCAGCGGATCGAAGACACCTTCACGAAGGACCAGATCCTCGAGCTGTACTTGAATGAGATCTATCTGGGCTGGCGCTCCTACGGCGTGGCCGCCGCCGCGCTGAACTATTTCGACAAGTCCCTCGATGAGTTGACCATTGCAGAGGCCGCCTATCTCGCATCCATGCCGAAGGCGCCCAACAACTACCGGCCTGACCGGGTGCGGGCCCGGGCGCGCGGCATTGCCCGGCGCAACTGGGTTCTGGCCCGCATGGCCGTGAATGGCCACATCACCGAGCGCCAGATGGTGGAGGCCCAGGCCGAGGAGCTTGTGGTCTATGACCGCCCTTTTGGAGCGCAAACCAAGGAATATGAATATTTTTCCGAGGAAGTCCGGCGCCAGGTCGCCGACCTGTTCGGAGACGACAGCCTCTATCACGGCGGTTTGTCGGTGCGCACCACCCTGGAGCCGCGCCTGCAGCATGCCGCTGTGCAGGCCCTGCGCAAGGGCCTCGTCGAGTTCGACCAGCGCCAGGGCTATCGCGGCCCGGTGGGCCGGATCGATGTCAGTGGATCCTGGTCCAAGGCCATGGCCGAAGTGGTCGGTGCCCAGACATTTGCGCTTGATGTCGCCCCGTGGCTCGGCGCCGTGGTGCTCGATGTGCGCGACGGCGATGGATATGCCGTCGTCGGCCTCCAGGATGGCAAGACCCAGGCCTTTATGCCGTTGTCCGCCATGTCCTGGGCGCGCCGCGCCGAGGGTCTCACACAGGGCGGATACCATCAGCTTGGTCCCGAAATCGGCCGGCCAAGCGATGTGGTGACCGCCGGCGACCTTGTTTACGTTGAGCCGATCGAAGGCGGCGAGGCGGGGGGGACCCCGCAGGTCGCCCTGCGGCAAATACCGGAAGCCAATGGCGGCATCATCGCCATGGATCCCCACACGGGCCGGGTCTATGCCATGCATGGCGGTTTCAGCTTCGACCTAAGTGAGTTCAACCGGGCGAGCCAGGCTATGCGCCAGCCCGGATCCTCCTTTAAACCCTTCGTTTATGCGGCGGCCCTCGACAATGGCTACACGCCGTCGAGCCTTATCGTCCCCACCATCGTGACCGAGCGGGCCGAAGGGGCATCGGAAGCCTGGAAGCCCGACAACTACGCCCACGACGTGGTCCGCCAGACCACCCTGCGCCGGGGCTTTGAGCGGTCTTCAAACCTGGTGACCATCAACATCGCCCGGGACATCGGCATTTCCACCGTGATCAACTACGCCCAGCGCATGGGCGTTGTGGACACCGTGCCGGAGGTGAACGCCATCGCCCTTGGCACGGCCGAGACCACCTTGATGCGCATGGTGACGGCCTATTCCATGTTCGTGAACTCAGGCCGCCGCGTGACCCCGATCCTGATCGACCAGGTGCAGGACCGGACGGGCCGCAGCATCTTCCGCACCGATCAGCGCCGCTGCGAATCCTGTCGCGGCATTCCCTGGGAGGGCCAGGATCATCCGACCCTGGAAGATATCCGCGAACAGGTCCTCGATTCCCATACGGCCTATCAGGTGACCTCGCTCCTTGAAGGCGTGGTGCAACGGGGCACCGGGCGCAAGGTGTCGGAAGTCGGCGTGCCGCTTGCCGGCAAGACCGGGACCACCCAGGAGGAACGGGACGCATGGTTCGTCGGCTTTGCCCCTGACCTGGCCGTGGGTGTCTTCGTCGGCTACGACACGCCGCGTCCCATGGGCCGGCGCGAGACCGGCAGCGGGCTCGCAGCGCCGATCTTCAAGGACTTCATGGCCATGGCCCTGGAAGGGCAGGCCGCCATCCCCTTCCGAGTTCCACCGGGCATGGTCCTGATCCGCGTCAATGCCAAGACAGGCCAGCCGCCCGAAGTGATCGAAGGCCCCGTCATCCTGGAGGCCTTCAAGCCCGGCACGGGCCCCTCGCCGGAAGATGCCGAGGAGTGGATCCGCCTGCACAGCTCCCGCGATGCGGACGGCAAATCCACCGTGGAACGCGGGTCTGGCGGGCTGTACTGACCGGCGCGCCAGTGCTACACCACGCAGCCTGAAGGGCCGATGCCCGCCCGGGCATGGCCCAGTACCGGGTGCCTGGCCGCCCAAGACAGTTTGCCAAAACAGTTTGCCAAAACAGTTTGCCAAAACAGTTTGAAGGATACACCGCAGCCCATGCGCGCCGAACTCCAGTCCCTGGTCCAAGACATCAAGCAGTCGCTCGAACTGCTGAGGAGGCATCTTTAACTGGGATACTGCCCAGAAACGCCTCGATGAACTGAATGCCCGCGCCGAAGATCCCGACCTCTGGAACGATCCGGAGGCCGCCCAAGCGGTGATGCGGGAGCGGACCAAGCTCGATGCAGCCGTCACGACCTATAAAGCTCTGGAGACGGACCTGTCAGATTCGGTCGAGCTCATTGACCTTGGGCAGGCCGAAGGCGACGAGGCCATCGTGAAAGAGGCCGAGGCCACCTTGCGCGAGGTGCACGCGCGCGCGTCCGCCGCGGAAGTGGAAACGCTGCTCGCGGGCGAGGCCGACGGCAATGACGCCTTCCTGGAAATTCACGCGGGCGCCGGCGGGACCGAGAGCCAGGATTGGGCCAGCATGCTCACCCGCATGTACTCCCGCTGGGCGGACAAGCGCGGTATGAAGGTGGACCTGATTGAGGAAAGCCCCGGTGAAGAGGCGGGCCTGAAATCGGCGACCCTGAAAGTCCGGGGTGAGAATGCCTATGGCTGGCTTAAGACCGAGGCCGGCGTGCACCGCCTTGTGCGCATTTCGCCCTTTGACTCCAACGCCCGGCGCCACACCAGCTTTGCCAGCGTGTGGACCTACCCGGTGATCGACGACTCCATCGAAATCGAAATCCTGGACAAGGATTTGAAGATCGACACCTACCGGGCCAGCGGCGCCGGCGGGCAGCATGTGAACACCACGGACAGTGCGGTGCGCATCACGCACCAGCCGTCGGGCATCGTTGTTCAGTGTCAGAACGAACGCTCCCAGCACAAGAACCGCGCTACGGCCATGAACATGCTCAAAGCGCGTCTTTACGAGATGGAGTTGCAAAAGCGCGAAGAAGAGGCCCAGGTGGAGGCCGCCTCCAAGACCGATATCGGCTGGGGGCACCAGATCCGCTCCTACGTCCTGCAGCCCTATCAGATGGTCAAGGACCTGCGCACCGGGGTCGAGAGCCCTACGCCCTCGGACGTTCTCGACGGCGACCTTGATGCCTTTATGGCCGCAGCCCTTGCCGCGCGGGTGAGGGGTGAGGACGCGGAGGTCGAGGATCTGGACTGACTGGACTGCGTGGCCGGGCCTGATCCAGAGCGCTTTCAGGAAAAGTGTATGCGGTTTTCCGCCCGGAAAGCGCTCAAAATCAATACGCTAGAGCCCATTCAATGACTCGGAGATCATTGAATGGGCTCTAGTGGATCGACCCAGACATTTGAAGCCCGACAGGTCGAGGTGAGGCAATGGATAAGCCCTTCAAATATCTGGATAAGTTGATCCATCAACAAAAAACCTAGTGGTTCGAAACGTCAGATTCGAACCACTAGAGCCGTTTCCGTTCAAACGGACTCGGCTCTTTTTTCCCTCGCGCGCGCCCATGTCGGCCCTTTTGGGGCGCTCCGCGAGGGCGGCGCAGGGGCGCCGGACCGTGGTCACGGCCTGTATTCGTGACCCAACCTGAGCGGAAAATTCTCTAACCGGTTGGGCCGGACTGATCTGGCTGAACTGGCAACGCACCGCGTTCAAGACGACGGCGGTCCGGCGCAGTGGCGCCGCTTTTACGGAGTGCGCCCCCAAGAGACCCCATCGAGTTCGTGAGCGCAGTAAAAACAGAGCAACGGCGCGCTGGATGCGGAGTGATCTGGAGGTTTCGTCCGCTGCCATGCTCGACGCGCCGTCTGCGCCGCCGTGCATAGGCGCAAACGAAAAGGGAAGGGACAAAGCCCTTCCCATTACCACTTTCCAAGCATCATACCACCGCATCACAATCTAATGCGTGTGCGCGAGGGGTCCGGAGCCGGCGTCAGGTTCGGTTCGGCTGCTGCGGGCGCGGCTTGTTTTGCTGCTGCGAGGCCGGAACGCTGCCACGCTGAGCCTGGTTCGCGGTCGCGGGAACCGCACCCTTGGCCGTCGGCTGGGCGTTGGCGTCGTCGCCGCTGGATGCGGAGGCATCGTCAGTGTTCGGCTGCTGGTTCTGGCTGAACTGTGCAAAGCTCTGACGGGCCGGCCGGCCGGCACCATTAGGCTGGGCGCCTTTCATGGACGGGCTCATGGCCGTGCGATTGTCGCCGTGACCGTCGGTCAGCGGGTCATCGGAATGGCGGATATTACCCTGGAAGAATGCTCCGGTTTCCACCGAGAGAGCATTGTGGACGATATCGCCCTCCACGTGACACGTGCTTGCCAGGTTGATTTTTCGGGCCCGAAGTCCGCCCACGAGGTGACCGCGGATCGTGACTTCGTCCGCGCGAACTTCGCCATTCACGACGGCTTTTTCACCCACGGTCAAAGACGTGGAGAAGATATCGCCTTCGATCTTGCCGTCGATCTGGATGTCACCGGTGGCCGTCACCGT
>CAYYTT010000159.1:0-9149 GCA_964474635.1 uncultured Alphaproteobacteria bacterium
GTCCGCGCCCTCGCGCCGTGCGGGGGCGCCGCGCGGGCCGGCGCCTTCCCGGCGGCCGGGGCGGCTGCGTTCTCGGTCCCGTTTGGACGGCAGGCGCCAGACCACAAGGTCTTCGGCCGCTTCGGTTTCGGCACGGATGGTCTGGGAGCGGTAACCGAGCGCACGCAGGATGCTCTCGAATTCCTCGCCGCTGCAGCCGACAATGGACATCATGTCCGGCGTCACTTTGAAGGCGCCGTCGGGCACGGCCGGACCGGCGGGCGTGTCCGCCTGCCCCGTCGTCGTCGTCTCGGGCTTATCGCCGCCTTGCGCTTGTGATGTGACAACGTCCTCCGCCTGCGCATCGCCATCCGTTTGCGAGGACGGGGCCTCTTCACCCGCGTTTTGTGCCTCGTCCGTCGCGGGCGCGTCGTCGACCTCGGGCGCCAAAACCGCGTCGGTTACGCCTTCGGCCGCCTCGGCCGGCGCATCCGGGGACGGGCTTTCCTCGCCCGTGTCGCCCATGCTCACCGTCTCGGCGCTTGCCACGGCAGCGGGCGTCTCCGCAGGCTGATCATCGCTTTCCGGCGGCGTCTGCGATCCGGATGCCTCCGCCGCGTCCGCTGCCGGACGTGCGGTCCCATCGGGGGCGGGCGTCCCATCCCCATCCGATGCCATCGCCTCGGGCGGGCCATCGGCCGGGGACGCCTCGGCCCCCTCCACCGCTTCACGTGACGCTGCGGCCGGCTCGCCCTGGTCTTGATCCGCAAGGGGCGGGGGCATGGTGTCCTGCATGCCCGCATCGCCGATATCCTTTACCGGCTCGTCCTGTGCTGTTTCCTGTGCCGCTTCGGGCGGAGCCTCCGCCGCTTCATTGACCTTGGCCGCCCTGTTGCCTTTGGCCGAGGCGGGCTTTGCCGGCTGGCCCGTGCGGGCGTTCCGGATCAGGTCGCCGAGCCGTTCCAACATATCGACGCGCACCGCGCGCAGGCCGCACACCCGGAAGCCCGCGGCCGCGTAAAACGCCTTGTCCGCCAGGGCATCGAGCGGCACCGAACACAGGCCCGCCTGGGGCGGCGCGGGGGGCGGACGCTCCGGGTCCTGCCCTTCCGCAAACCGATCATTCTGGACGGCCCACAGGGTCAGCAGAAGCCGTGCCGGCGTCGGCTTCAACAGGGCAGGCAGGAAAATCGAGAACTGCCCGAACCGCACGCCAAAGCGGCGCAGATGCGCCCGGCCGTCCTGGTCAAGCTGGCGCACCTGGTCCGCGATATCGCGCCGGTCGAGCACGCCGAAATGCTCCACGAGCTGGAACCCGATCCCGCGTGCAAGGCCCATCAGCGGCGCCACGCCGCCCACGAGCTGATCGGCCGACACCGCCGCGCCGTCCCCCGCAGGCGCCGCGACGGCCTCCTTCAGGTCGACAAGGGCCGGCAGGATGCGTCCGATGTGTCCTTTGAGCCATTTGACGAGTCGCGCTTCGATGGCTTCGCGCTCGGGCTGCTCCAAATGGGTCTCGCCCAGCACGGCGATACGCGGCGAGAGACCATCAGGCCCCGGCGTCAGGCGGGCCACGGGATCACCCTGCCACCAAAGCCGGCCGTGGTCGGACAATTCGATGGCCGTGTCCGGCGCGCCGGCGAGTTGCGCCGCCCGCGCGCCGATCATGGCCCGCAAGGCCTTGGCGGCGGCCGCGCGCAGGGCCTTACCGTCCACCCCGTGGGCGCGGGGGTCGGGCACGAACTGAAAACCCTGAAGACGGCCCACGTAATGGCCTTCGACCGTCACTTCGCCTTCAGAGGAGATCTCCGAAATCAGATCGTCCTTCAGGCGCAGGCTTTTGATCAACTGACTGGTGCGCCGGTCGATAAAGCGCTGGGTCAGCCCTTCGTGCAGGGCATCCGACAGGCGATCTTCGATCTCCCGTGCCTTTTCCTGCCAGTGCGCCGCGTCATCCAGCCAATGGGACCGGTTGGTCACAAAGGTCCAGGTGCGCACATGGGCGATGCGCGTTGCCAGGGTGTCGATATCGCCGACGGTGTTGTTCAGGCGCTCGAGATGACCGTTCAACCAGTCCGCAGGCAGACGATTGTCATTATCGAGCAGGTTCTGAAACACCGAAATCAGCAAACGGACATGTTCCTCGACGGTCATGTTCCGAAAATCGGGGATCTGACAGACCGACCACAGACGTTGCAGGTCGGTCTCGCCGTTGACGGCGTCGCGCACGACCTGTTCTTCGGACAGACGGCGCAGGGCCAGCAGGTCCGTCGCCGCCCGGGCGCGCGCCAGCCCTTTGACCGGCGGCGGCGCCTCGAGGCTGTCGATCAGGGTCTCGATGGAGGCGAACTCAAGGTCCGGGTTGCGCCACTGCACGACGCGCACCGGGTCGAACCGGTGGCTCTCGATCTGCTCCACCATGGAGGGTTCAAGATCGCTCGCATCGCCCGTTGTCCCAAAGGTGCCGTCATTCATGTATCGGCCCGCGCGGCCTGCGATCTGGCCGATTTCGTGGGCCCTCAGGGGGCGCATGGAATGGCCGTCGAACTTGCGCAAGGACGCCAGCGCCACATGGTCCACGTCCATGTTGAGGCCCATGCCGATGGCATCGGTGGCGACGAGGAAGTCAACCTCGCCGGATTGGTAAAGCTCGACCTGTGCATTGCGCGTTCGCGGAGACAGGGCGCCCATGACGACGGCCGCGCCGCCGCGTTGACGCTTCACGACCTCGCCGACGCCGTACACCGCATCGGCCGAAAAGGCGACGATGGCGGAGCGCCGTGGCAGACGGCTCAGCTTGCGCGAGCCGGTGTGCGTGAGTTCGGAAAAGCGCGTTCGGGAGACGAATTTCACCTGGGGCAGCAGGGTGCGGATCACCCCGCGCATGGTCTCTGCGCCCAGGAACATGGTCTCCTCGGTGCCCCGCGCGTAAAGCAGGCGATCGGTGAAGACGTGGCCCCGTTCCGGATCGGCGCACAGTTGGATTTCGTCCACGGCCAGGAAGGAGACGTCCTTGTCCAAGGGCATGGATTCGACCGTGCAGACGAAATACTGGGCGAATTCGGGGACGATCCGCTCCTCGCCGGTCATGAGCGCGACGGCGCCAGGGCCCTTTAGCTTCACGATCCGATCATAGATCTCACGGGCGAGAAGGCGCAGGGGCAGGCCAATCATGCCGGTGTCGTATCCCAGCATGCGATCCAGGGCGAAATGGGTCTTACCGGTATTGGTCGGACCCAGAACAGCCGTAACCTTGCCCCTTGAGGAGGCGATGGTTGGCTCGGGAGCGGTTGTCATGGGTGAAGGTGCGCTGCTTGTCGAAAAATGAGCACGGCCGGGTGCGATCGGCACCACGAAACCCGGTTCGAGGTCGATACGCGAGCCTTTGGGCCCAGCGCCAAGTCCCCCTCAGGCGTTCCGTGCGCCGTTCCGGACACTCCGGAGCGGTAGCGGCCCACAACCGGACCGCGCCCGCACCATTATGCTTTATGGCCCCATTTGCAAGGAGGCCCCCACAGTGCCCCCCAAAAGTCCCCCGATCGACGCGAAAAAGACGCGCCGAACCCGGCCTCAACCGCCTTCGGCGAAGAGCAGGCCGTCGGCCACGGGCGCGAAATCGAGGCTCTGGATTTTCAGGTGCACTTTTCCGACCGGGGCATTGGCGCTGACCTGAACCGGCACAAGCATGCGCCGGCCGCTGGGGGTGGTGATTGGCGCGATCACTGCCTTGAGGGGCGGGATGGGCACGGCATCCTCGGCCAGGTCCTTTTCCTTGTAACCGGCGACGGGCGTGTACTGGAAAAGGCAGCGATACGCGGTTCCCCGGAACACGCGCCCGCCCTTCACCTTGGCTTTCTCGGTGCCCAAAAAGGTCAGATCCAAATTGTAACGCCGGCGCCCGTCATAGACCGGCACCGAACGGCCGCACGGGTGGTCGTCCTCCACGCTTGTGCCTGTCATGAAGTGAATCCACGCGCCCATGGGATCCACCGTGCCGCGTTTTTCCTCATCCGATACGGGCTGCTGCAGGATGCGCTCCCCATAGGGCGGATCGGCCGCCGTGAGTTCCGGAAGCCCATCGGCGCCGTAGATGAGGCTCACCAGCTTTTGCGTGGAGCGGCCGACGAAATCGCTGTCATAGCGGCTCGGCAACACGGCGCCATCTTCGGCCAGATGACCCAGGCCTAAGACCTTGTACTCAGACTTGAAAAAGACCGAGGCAAGCCCGCCGGTGTTCATGAGCGACTGGACCATGTAGCGATCGCCGCGAATGCGGATCGCAAGGCGCGCCTTGCCTAGGGAAAGACCGAGGGCGGTAAATTTGAATTCGGCGGCCAAATCCGTCGCTTCAGGCGTTGGCGTGACCGGTGCGCCGGCAGCGTCGCCAAAGGCCGTTCGGGGCGCGAGCACCAGCGCTGCCATCAAGCCCAGCGCTAAACCGGCGGACCGGACCAGGCCTGCACCCTGAAAAAGACCGGTGATCTGTAAAAGACTTGTGATCTGTAAAAGACCGGCAGGCCAGGCAAGAGGTTTCGTCCGGTTCAGGGCCGCCTGGGATCGATCGGTCCTGAGGCCCGCGGTCAGTGTCTTCATCACGTCGGTCATCCCACACTCTGCGGTTTTTCGCATTCTCAAGATCAAGGCATCTAAGCAGGATCTGTAGGACGATTGCGGTCTTAGCGTGAAGACACTCACCGCGATTCGCCTTCTTTGCCGCGCGCAATCAGGGCGGCCGCATCACACGGCTTGACGCTCGCAGGGCCGGGCCGTACACCTACGCGCCTGTTTTCTGCCCTCTGGGCAGTGCGTCCGGCGGCTTTTTGGGCACCTGCGCCTTGGATTTCGATGCTTTGGACTTCGATGCTTTGGACTTCGATCCTGGGCCCAGAGCGTGCCGGTCTGACCGGACAGTTTTTCCGAACAGTTTGACGGAGTGCGTGGCCAGGCCTGCTCGGCCGGCACCAGCGGAGAGGTGACATGAGTCGGCGATGCGAACTCACGGGCAAGGGCCCGATGGTGGGCAATACCGTTTCCCACGCCAACAACAAGAACAAGCGGCGCTATCTGCCGAACCTGTCCACGGTGACGATGGTCAGCGAAACCCTCAACAAGCCGATCCGGCTGCGGGTCAGCGCCCATGCCCTGCGTTCCGTGGACCATGTGGGCGGTCTTGACGCCTTCCTCCTGAAGGCGCGCAACGAGGTCCTTTCCGACCGGGCCCAAAAGCTCAAGCGTGAACTCCAGCGCGCGCAGAGCAAGCCGGTCGGCGCCTGACGCCCCTCCCGCCGCCAGTCGCATTTCGATCGCACGACACCCGCAACCGGGACGGCGCCCTGCCGTGCCCGGTTTTAGCGGTGCGCAACGCGCTTACCGCCGGCCAATCCGCTCCGACAGCTGAAGCGTCCGGAAAGGCTCAAGCCGCGTGTGAATAATGTCTGGCCCCACGGGGCCGACCGGCTCCGGCCTTGTGTCATCAGGCATCTGCGCTTTCGGCTCGCCCGGCGCTTCGGCCGAGCGTAGGCCCAAAGCCTCAAGCATCCCCGGCTGCCAGGCCTGGTCCCGGTCATTCCACAAGGGGAATGTCGCCGTGAAATTCCAGACGCACCAGTCGATGCCCTCGGCCTCGAAGGCCGCGCGAACCGCGCCCGTCCAGGCAGCGCGCTGCGCATGGTCTGCCGCCTCGTAGACGCCGAATTCACCCAGAAACACCGGACGGCCCTGCGCCGCCTCAAAACGGGCCGCCCGGGCCGCGTGACGGGCCAGGACGGCGCGTTCGCGTTCCGAGCCCCATTCGACCGGACCGCGCGGGCGCACCTCGCCCAGGAACTCCGCATCCTGATGGGTGAATTGGAACGGGTCATAGTAATGGAACGTCGCAACGATGTTCGGGTCGCTAAAGCCCGGCACGGTGCGCACGGATTTCAGGTCCGAATAGTTTTCACCGCCAATGATCAACGTACGGCTCGGGTGGCGCTCTCGGACGATGGCCCGCGCCGCCACAAGTAAATTGCGCAGCACTTCGCCCTTCAGCCGATAATGCGGCTCGTTCAAGAGCTCAAAGGATACATCGGCGGGCAGGCCTTCATAGTGGCCCGAGAGTTGACGCCAGATGGACAGGAACCGGGCACGCTCACCCAAGGGGTCGGCCATCAGGGCACGGAAATGGTGCACATTGATGATGACCTTAAGCCCCGCCTCCCGTGCAAGACGGATGACCTCGTCCACGCGGGCCAGAAACGCCGGGTCGATGGTGTAGTCCGGCTCCGGCCCGGTATGGGCACTCCACCGGATGGGGATGCGCACGGTCTCAAAGCCCGCGTCACGGATCACCGGAAAATGGCGGGCCTCGATCCGCCACCCCCAGTCGCCCTCGCGCGGTGCATCAAGGGCGTTCCCCAGATTGACACAGGGACCGGTGCGAAAAGAACCGCCCCCCTCGCCAAGAGCCGCGCCCGGGGGCCCCCAGGGACCCACATCAAGCTCGGGCGCCGGTACGGCACCTTCATCCGTTTCCGGCCCATCGCTCACCTCTTCCGCGCCGCAGGCCGCGAGCAAAACCGCAAGGTAGAAGCCGGCAAGGACGGCCGTTGCGAACCGGAATCCTGTGGTCATGCTGTCCCTTTCGAAATCAAGCGGGGGCGGGAAAGCCCAGTGCGGCGCGGCGGTGCATGGGTGGGTGCGGCGCACCCCGCGCCGCTGAGAATGGGCATGGGCCGGTGGCGGTTCTGGCCCCTCGCGACGGCGAGCTTAGGGCGCAAGTCTTTGAATTTCACATCGGCCGCCAATCCTACGTCACGCACGGCTCTTTTCCGGTCTCGATCCACTTTTTTCGCACACGTGATGGGCGGCACAGGACAGGGGTGCGGGCTGGGGCATGGTCATCTCGTCGGCGGCGCACACAACCACAGCGGACGCCGCCACGAAGAGACAATGAACCCCAAACCCCTGGCCCCAAAACCCGTGGCCCGACACGCCTGAAGGAGACCTTAAATGTTCACCAAGACCTTGACCGCCGCCGCCGCATTCGCCGTTGCCATCGTGGCCTTCGACCCGGCCTTTGCCGCCAAATCCGGCCAGCCCAGCTTCAACGGACAGGCCACCAATGTGGGCCTCGTCGGCGAGAACAACACCGTCGCCATGGGCCTTTACTCCGACGCCACGACGCGGGTCGGCGGCATCCAGGACGGCCGCTTCAACGGCCGGACCGTGAATGTGGGCCTCATCGGCGAAAACAACACGGTGGCGCTCGGCATCGGCGCCGAAGCCGGCACGGATGTGGGCCAGATCTACAATGCCCGCTCCAATGGCGACCTCGCCAATATCGGCCTGATCGGTGAGAACAACACGGTCTCGCTCGGCATCGGAACGAAGGCCAAGACCGAAGTCGGCACGCTCGGCAAGGAATAAGCCCTCAGCTCTCACATCCCCCAAATCCCCTCCCCCTGACCGCGCCGTCCCCCCGGCGCGGTCTTTTTTGTGTGCCGAGAGCGGCCGGCGAACCGCGGGGATCACTTCAGAACCTGAGCTTTGCCTCTCTGGCCTGTTGCGCGCCTACCCTGCGGGAGCGGCCCAGGAACACCGGGCCGACGCCGCGGCCTTAAACGTGATCCCGACCAGTCGCCCCACTGTCCGACAGGCCCGGTGTTGGGCAGCACAGAGGGGTTTGCAGGGGCGTGGGACAAGAGGGTCAGGCCGGATGGGCCGGCCCTCGTCCACCCTAACCAGGAGACAGACCCATGCGCCTCATGAGCCTGACCGCCGCCGCGCTCTGCCTCACCGCCCTCACGGACGGGCCCGCCGAGGCAGCAAAATCCGGGGCCGTCCAAAGCAACGGAGACATCTCCAACATCGCCGTCGTCGGCTCCAACAGCACGGTTGCCATCGGCAACGGCTCCACCGCCAACACGATGATCGGCGTCATAAACTCAAGCGATGTGAGCGGTTCCATCGAGCAGACGGTGATCACCGGCGGCGTCGCCACGGTGGCCGTGGGCCGGGGCAGCCGCGCCGATACCCAGATCGGCACCATGACAGGCAGCACCGTGAACGGCGATGTGCGCCGCACGGTCGTCGTCGGCGGGGCGGCTACGGTGGCCCTTGCGCCCGGCAGCCGCGCGCGCACCCGCATCGGCGTGACCGAGGACTCAACCATCAACGGCGATCTGAAGCAGACCATCGTAGTGCCCGGCGTCACAACGGTCAGCCTCCTGCCCGGGCAGACTGCCCGCACATGCATCGGCACGACCGACGGCAAAACCACCAAGGGCAGCTTCAAGCAGACCATCGTGACGGGTACAGTCGTGACGGTCGGGCTGAACCCCTTCGGAAAAGGACCCAAGACGCGCATTGGCGCCCGTGGAGACTGCTGAAGACCGGAACGGACACCCAAACCCCCGGAACCCCGGAACTCTGGAACCCCGCGGCGAAGCGAATGCCGCCCGACCACTGGAGAAGACCCATGATCCGCACACAGTCCATTGCGACCGCGACCCTCAGCGCCGCCCTGTTCGGACTGCTGGCCCTCGGCACGGTTGCGCAGGCCAAGGAATACAACGAACGTCAACATCTGGCCCCGGCCCAGCGCGCCAAGATCCAAAGCATCATCGCCTGGACCACCAACATGGAAGCCACGACCGAAGACAAGTACCGGCCGGACGATCTGCGCCCGTGCGAAGAATTGAACATCGGATCCTCGCCGGCGCAGCCAAGCGATCCTTATGCCCCGCAATATGGCTACCAGAGCCCCTACGGCGCCCAGCAGCCGTCGGAGCAAACCATCATCACCGGCGATATCTACAATATCGACGGCAACTGTTACGCCGAGCCCACACCGTCGGGATCGGGATTTTGAGATCGATGGACCGCTTCTGGATCGTCTCTTGAGGGACAGTCCGTAAGCGGCCCTCTCGTCACTGGGGCCCGCGCGCCCCACAGCCAGGGAAGCCCGCCATGTGGGGATACAGACTGCTCAAGCCCGGTGCCGCGATGCTCGCGGCCGTCATGCTCAATGCCTGCGCCACCTCCCTTGAGGAAGCGCCCTACAAGGCCCGGCCCCGCGCCGCACCGGTTCAAAACATCAGCAGCTTCAGTCAGTCGCTCGCCTGCATGGACCGCCTGTTCCTGTCCTACGGGATCCGGGACATCCGCATCACCCTGACCGGCGACGGGCG
>CAYYTT010000160.1:0-2797 GCA_964474635.1 uncultured Alphaproteobacteria bacterium
TCTCCCTGATCCAGTCCAATTTCCGGGGCATGGGCTCGGGCCTCGTGGCCGATGGTCTGGGCTTCATGTTCCAGGACCGGGGCGAGCTGTTTTCTCTTGATGCGGATCATCCCAACGCCTATGCGCCGGGCAAGCGGCCCTTCCACACCATCATCCCCAGCTTCATCATGAAGGACGGCAAGCCCTTCGTGAGTTTCGGCCTGATGGGCGGGGGTATGCAGCCGCAAGGCCACGTCCAGGTCGTCGTAAATATGATCGACTACGGCATGAATGTTCAGGAGGCGGGGGACGCGGCGCGCTGGCGCCATGACGGTTCGGCCGAACCCACCGGCAGTCCGGAGGACGGGCGCGGCACGCTTTATGTGGAAAGCGGCATTTCCGACAGCACACGGCGCGCCCTTGGCCTTAAAGGGCACCGGGTCATGCTCGGCAATGGCGGCTTCGGTGGCTATCAGGCCATCGTCCGGCATCCGGAGACGGGCGTTTACTGGGGCGCCACGGAAATGCGCAAGGACGGCCTTGCTATTGGGTATTGAAGCATGAGGCGGATCAACCGCCTCTTGTGCTCGTGCTATTCAGTCATTCAGATGGTGCCGCTTGTCATCGCGAGTCGCTTTTGGGCGGCGCGGCGATCCAGGGCCACTGGCTCTGGATTTCGTTGCCCTGGATGACTTGGCTTTACTCGCCATGACGGCATGAAACTGGATCATCTGACTGTGCCGCTGCACTAGCGATCCTGCCCATCGTCCGTGTCCGGCACCCGGTCTGCGTCCTCGGGCGTGTCGTCGTCGCCCTGGAGCGGGATCGCATAGCGCTCACCGAACCAGCGCCCCAGATCCACATCGGCGCAGCGTTTGGAACAGAAGGGCTTGTACCGGCCGGCGGGCGCCTCGCCGCAGATCGGACAAGGGCTCTTGGTCTGGGGCATGGGGACAACGCTCCTCTTTGCGATGGGTCGCAACCATGGCGACCGGGCCTCGCGTGTCAAGGCTTCGCTCCCGTTTTGCAAGGGATCGCACCCCGCGACGCGGTAGTTTAGGGACACAGGCTGCCTCCGGCCACACAGGGATCTTATTCCGGCGGGGCACCACTGCGCGCACCACAGGAGCAGCGACCATGGTCCATCAGCATACCCCCGATATGGCCCCGAGCGGATCGTCCGACGGCAACGGTGTCGCGATTGCCGTTTACGTGCTCTATCTCGTCGCCCTGATCTCGGGCATCACGGCCGTCATCGGCGTGGTGATGGCCTATGTGAACAGGGACGAGGCGCCGGCCTGGCTCAAAAGCCACTATGACTTCCAGATCCGTACCTTCTGGATCGGACTTTTGTATTTCGTCGTGGGCGTCATTCTGGCGGCGGCGGTGGTCGGTGTACTGCTTATCCTGTTTTCCGGTCTGTGGCTGATCATCCGCTGCGCCAAGGGCATTTCGGCCGCGAACCGGCAACAGCCCATCGCCAATGTGCAAACCTGGCTGTGGTAAAGGCCAACTGCGGCCCCGCATCAGTCCCCATCAAGGCGCCACGCCAGAGGCGCAAGCTCCGGATCGGGATGAACCGCCGGCGGAACCTGCCCCCGGTCCTCAAAGGCGGTCAAAAGCGCCGCCCTGTTTTGATCGAACCAGGCTGCCAGATCCGCACCGACGCCAATCCGTGTCGGCCCAGTCTGTGTAGATGCACTGCGACCCGCGACAGCGCGCAGCAGGGCCAATCCGGCGCCATCGGCCGACGGGCTCCACCCTGTCCCGGCGCAGCATGGGCAGGGTGCGGACCAGGCATCGGCAATGCCGGCACCACGGCGCGCCCGGGCAAGCTCCAAGGTTCCGAACGGCGAGAACGCCCCCATGCGCACGGGGCTGCCATCGCGGGAAAGCGCGCGCTGCAGGGCCTTGACGATTTTGTCCCGGTGGGCCGGTTCGCTCACATCGACAAAATCGATGACGATCAGCCCACCGATATCCCGCAAACGGACCTGTCGTCCAATCTCCCGCGCCGCCTCCAGATTGACATCCAGCGCAGTGCGCCCGCCGCCATTGACGTCTATGGCCGTCAGGGCTTCGGTGACATCGATCACAATGGATCCGCCGCCCCTCAAGGTGACTTGACGTGCCGCGAGGGCCGAAAGCTCCGCTTCCAGATCGTACTCGGTGAGCACGCTGCGTCCATGGGGTAACACGGTCACCGCGCAGACCGCCGGCGGCAGCCCCCATTCGGCGGCGAGCGCCTCCACCTCGCGGGCCCGCTTTGGATCGTCCGTAACGATATGATTGGCGTCTTTTGTCATCCAATTGCGCAGGATCCGGCGCAGGGCCGGTCCGTCGCGCCAAACCCTCTGGATCCCCTCCGGCTGCGGACTGATTTTGGCAAACCGTGTGTCCCAAGCCGCCTTGAGGGCCAGCACCTCGTCGATCACGCGCTGGGGCGGGACGCTTGCGGCCGCTGTCCGGATCAAAACCTGGTCCTCGGGCCTTAAGACTTTTTCGAGCGCCTCGCCGAGGGCCTGGAGGTGACCACGGTCCAATTTCTTGGACCATTGCACCTGTGAATCGCCCTGCGCCGCCGGTCGATAGAGGCAAAAGCGCCCCGGCAGTTCCACGTTCGGCGACAAACGCGGCCCCTTGCGCCCGGCCAGGCCAACGGACGGCGCCGCAGGCCGCGTTTCAGCCATGCGGGTGATTTGGGCAAGGACCAACTGCCCCTCGGTGGGCGCGGCCCACTCCCATCCATCGCCATGCGCACGACGCGCAAGGACACGCCCCCCTGCGGTCCGTGTCCCGTCCGCCCCTTTCCCGTCCG
>CAYYTT010000160.1:2897-9133 GCA_964474635.1 uncultured Alphaproteobacteria bacterium
CGCGCAAGGACACGCCCCCCTGCGGTCCGTGTCCCGTCCGCCCCTTTCCCGTCCGAGCGTGTCTTGGCGCCCGCGCCGTCGCTCCTGAGGCTGAGAAACCCCGTGCCCTCAGCGCCCAGATCAAGGAGAACGCCCGATGCGCCCCGCACCATGCGCAAGACCCGTGCGCTCACCACATCGCCGGGGCGCAGGCCCGTTAGGCGCGCTCCGGCGAGTTGGGGCGCGATGTCCAGATCCTCCAAAACCCCGCCGGTTCGCCGCGCAAGGATCAGATGGCCAGGCGCACTCGCGATCAGAATCTCGGTCTTTGACTTCATGATTGGGCTTTGGCCGGGGCCGCCGGGCGAATGGGGAACCCGAGCCCGCGAAAGGCCTGCGCCACCTCGAACAAGGGCAGTCCGACGACGGATGAGTAGGATCCACTCATGTGCCGGATCAGGCTCGCCGCATAACCCTGGATGGCGTATCCGCCGGCCTTGCCGCGCCATTCCTCGCTGCTTAGATACTGCTCGATATCGTCCGAAGTCAGCCTTTTGAACGCCACGATGGTCTCAACCACCTGGGTGCTGGAGCGCCCATCCGGCGCCTGAAGCGCAAAGCCCGTGTGCACCACATGCCGCCGGCCCGAGAGCAGCCGCAAACAGGCGCGCGCCGCCTCGCGATCCTCCGTCTTGGGAAGGATACGCCGGCCGGCGGCAACCACCGTATCTCCAGCCAAAATGAAACAGGGGTCCGCCGGATCGAGACGCGCGGAGACATGCCCCGCCTTTTGGCACGCCAGCCTCAAGGCATGGTGGCGCGGCAACTCCAGCGCTTGCGGCGTCTCGTCAATATCGGCGGGCATCACGAGGTCGGGCGTGACCCCGATCTGCGCAAGCAGGGCGAGGCGCCGGGGGGACGCGCTGGCCAGGACAAGACGGGGACGGATCGCAAGCGTCATGGCAGGCTCTTTTCCGGGCCGGTTTTTGTCTTTTGGGCCGCGTTCCGTACACGGTATTTTTGAACCCATGCGGCAACGGCCGACCCGCGCCATTGGGACCAATCGCGATGGGGCTACTTGAAGCGGTAGGTAATACGCCCTTTCGTGAGATCGTATGGTGTCATTTCCACCAGCACTTTATCGCCGGCCAACACCCGAATGCGGTTTTTGCGCATCTTGCCCGCCGTGTGGGCAATGATTTCGTGTTCATTCTCCAGCTTGACCCGGAAAGTGGCGTTCGGGAGCAATTCCGTGACCACACCGGGAAACTCAAGCAGTTCCTCTTTTGCCATTCTATGCCTTCTGGTGCGAACAAATCGATGGGGATCCAAGGCGCCGCGAACGCGTCAAGCATCGTGCGGGATGAGACGCGTGCGGGATGAGACGCGTGCGGGATGGGACGTCGGCAGGCGCGCTTGACAGCCAAGCACGCGCCATCCCTACCCCAACGCGGCGAATGCACAGACTTTGCGCGTGCCGGCGCGAAAATCAAGGGTGCGCGGGCATGCCCCCCTGCCCCGCACGGTTTGCCATGCGGGCACCGCCTACCGTTTAACGGGAAAACGGGCCCTCAAGCAGCGGCCCCGTTCAGAGCTTGATTTGAAGAACACAGATGAGCGTGAAGAGCCGGCGTGCCGTGTCGAGGTCCAGGTCGATCTTGCCTTTCAGGCGCTCGATCAGCAGTTCGGAGCCCTCATTGTGCAGGCCGCGCCGGCCCATATCGATCGCCTCGATTTGCGCCGGTGAGGCGTTCTTGATGGCGTCGTAATAGCTCTCGCAGACGAGGAAATAGTCCTTCACGATGCCCCGAAACGGGGACAGCGCCATGATCACAAGCCCATGTTGCGGCTCTTCCTGCGTGCTGATGGCGATGTGAAGCCGGTTTTCCTCAATGCCGAGGGCCAAACCATAGGGCCCGCCGCTCGAATTTTTGGGCCGGAAATAGCTTTCTTCCAGCAGATCGAAAATGGCGACTTGGCGTTCATGTTCGATTTCCGGGCCACGACGCGCAATGGTCCGCTCATCCAGGGTGATTTCGGAGATCCGAAAGGCGTCTGTCTGGTCGGTCATGCTTGGGTCTGCATCCACGGTGGCGCTAAACGGAGCGGGCGAGCGGTTTGGGCAGGCTTATTTTGGGCAGCCTTGTTTTGGCAGCGGGGGGCGCGGGCGCCGTGCGACGACGCTGCACACCCTTCCCTGCCAGCCTCTCCCGTTTGATCTGTGCATGCAAGGATGTCGCCATGTCCCGCCCGCCGGGTTGGCGTATCCCCTCACGCGCTGTTGAGGCGCACCGAGACCGAGCGCGCGTGGGCGCCCAGCCCCTCTTCCTCCGCAAGGGTGATGGCCGCCGGCCCTATGGCCGCCAGGGCCTCCGGCGTGCAGCGCACCAGCGATGTGCGCTTCATGAAATCGAATACGGAAAGACCCGAGGCAAAACGCGCCGCCCCGCCGGTCGGCAAGACATGATTCGTTCCGGCCACGTAGTCGCCAATGGCCTCTGGAGTGTACCGGCCGAGGAAGATTGCCCCGGCATGGCGCACCCGGGCCGCCGCCGCGTCCGGATCGGCGGTCGCGATCTCAAGGTGCTCCGGCGCGAGGCGATTGACCACGCGGGCCGCCACGGCATCGTTCACATCCGGCACCAGGATCACCGCGCCGTGCTCGCGCCAGCTCGCCGAGGCCACCCCCTTGCGGGGGAGTGTCTTGAGGTGGCCCTCCACCGCGTCCATGACGTCGGCGGCAAAGGCCTCATCGTCCGTGACCAGCACGGCGCGGGCAACCTCGTCGTGTTCGGCCTGGGAGAGGAGATCGATGGCGATCCAGCTGGGGTCATTGTCCCGGTCGGCCAGAACGACGATCTCGGAGGGTCCGGCGAGCAGATCGATGCCCACCTGGCCATAGACCAGCCGTTTGGCGGCGCTCACATAGGCATTGCCGGGGCCCACGATCTGGTCCACCGGGGCGAGGCTCCCTGTGCCGAAGGCGAGCGCCGCGATGGCCTGGGCCCCGCCGATGGTGCGGATCTCGGTCACGCCAGCAAGCGCCGCGGAGGCGAGGATAACCGGATTGATGGTGCCGCCCGGCGTCGGCACGGTCATGACGATGCGCTCAACCCCCGCCACATGGGCGGGCACGGCGTTCATGAGCAGGGAACTCGGGTAGGCGGCCTTTCCACCGGGCACGTAGATGCCCACCGAATCGACCGGCGTCCAGCGATGGCCCAGTTCCACGCCCGCGCCGTCGGACATGGTCAGGTCATCCGGCCGCTGACGGGTGTGATAGGCGCGGATACGCTCGGCGGCGAGGCCCAAGGCCTCGCGCAGGGCATCCGGGCAGCGCTCCAGCGCCTCGGCCATCGCATCCTGCGGGATCGTCAGGGAACGGGTGTCCGGATCGAACCCATCGAACCGGCGGGTATAGTCGGCCACGGCCGCGTCGCCCCGGGCCCGCACGTCCTCCAGGATGGCTGCGACGGTCTCGGTCACATCCGCGTCGTGGTCGCGTTTGGCGGCGATGAAGGCGCCCAGGGCCGCGTCGAAGTCCGCGTCGGTGCTGCGCAGAATGCGGGGACGGAGGGGAGCGCTGGTCATGGCGGTCTTTCTGATTGTCACGATACGGAAGGGGTCGCTGCGGGTGGTCACAGGCGGTGGCGCGGGGCGCGGCCGGCCCGCCAGGGCGCGCTGAGGTCGCGGGCCTCGGCATCCAAAGCCTCAACGGTCAGGCGCACGAGCGGACCGCCGGCGAAGGTAAGCAGCACCTCGCCATGGAGCGCAACGCGACCCGGCGTCTGCCCCTCCTCCAGATCCGGCTCAAGATCCACCGAGGGCTCGGGCCCCGTCCCGCCCGGGGCGCACGGCGTGAATTCGAGGGCAAGAAGGCTCAGGACCGTGTCCACGTCTTGGCGATCGGGCATGTCCCGGCTTTCGACCTTCAGAACGCCATTGAAATGGAGACCGGCCCGGCACCGCCACCCCGGAAGGCCGAAGGTCTTGGCCCAAAATCCGGGGGGGCGTTCGTGCATATACCGGTTGGCCACCAGCGCAAAGCGCTTGGCGCCCCGGTCGAACCCCAAATCGACCCCGCGAATGAGGGCATCCTGGAAGCGCGCGGACAGGACCGCGAGATCGAAGGCGTCGGCGGCCTGCAGCACGGGACCGGTTGCGGGCCGGGCGCTTTTTTGCTCGTGATCGGAAAGCTGTGTCATGGCTGGTGTGTCCCTCCGGACGGGCGCCTTCAATCCTTCAGGCGGCGGACGGTCGCGCCGCAGGCCTGGAGTTTCTCTTCAATCCGCTCAAAGCCCCGGTCCAGGTGGTAGACGCGATTGACGACCGTCTCGCCTTCGGCCGCCAGACCGGCGAGCAGCAGACTGACCGATGCGCGCAAATCGGTCGCCATCACGGGCGCGCCGCGCAGCCGCTTCACGCCCTGCACAGTGGCCGTCTGTCCCGAAATCGAAATATCCGCGCCCATGCGCGCCAGTTCCGGCACATGCATGAAGCGATTTTCGAAAATCGTCTCCCGAATGACGGTTTGCCCCTCCGCGAGGGTCATCAACGCCATCAACTGGGCCTGGAGATCGGTTGGAAAGCCCGGATAGGGCTCCGTGGAGACCGTCACGCCGTGCACCGCATTGCCCCTGCGATAAACCGTCAGGCCCGCCTCATCGTCCTCAAGGGCAAGGCCGGCCGCCTCGGCCACGGTCAACAGCGCGCCCATTTGGTCGCGCCGCGCGCCGCGCAGGCGCAGCCGCCCGCCAACGAGGCCTGCGGCCATCACGAATGTGCCTGCCTCGATGCGGTCGGGAATGACCGGATGGGTGGCGCTGCCTAAACGCTCGCGGCCCTCGATTTCGAGCCGGTTCGTGCCAATTCCGTCGATGGAGGCGCCCATGGCCACGAGACAGTCCGCCAGATCGACGATTTCCGGTTCGCAAGCCGCATTTTCAAAAACGCTTGTGCCGCGGGCGAGCGCGGCGGCCATCATGAGGTTCTCGGTCGCGCCCACGGAGACGAAGGGGAATTCGATACGCGCCCCGCGCAGCCCGCCCTGGGGCGCCCGCGCGATCACATAACCATCCGTCAGATCGATCGAGGCGCCCATGGCCTCCAGGCCCTTCAGGTGCAGGTCAACGGGCCGGGTCCCGATGGCACAGCCCCCGGGCAAAGAGACCTTGGCCTCGCCGAAGCGGGCGAGCAGCGGCCCCATGACAAGAAAGCTCGCGCGCATCTTGCGCACCAATTCGTAAGGCGCCGTCAGGCTCGTGATGGTCTTGGCGCCCAGCGTCATGACCCGCCCGTCGCCGGCCCCTTCCTGTCCATGGCCGGTCAGCCCAACCTCAACCCCGTGCTGCGCCAGGATCTTGGCCATATGGGCGATGTCCGCCAGGTGCGGCAGATTGCTTAAGGTCAGTCCCTCCTCGGTGAGGAGGCTTGCTGCCATGAGCGGCAGGGCCGCGTTTTTCGCGCCGCTGATGGGGATGTCGCCAGCGAGCGGACGCCCGCCTTCGATCAGGATCCGGTCCATGGCGCCTTACGTCTCCACATCACCCGGACGGCGTGCGCCCGTCTGGTCACAGGGGGGGTCTTGCGCAGTGCCGTTTGACCCGTTTGCCCTGGGATGCGGATTTGCGGGTTCGGCCGCCTTGGCCGCGACCTCCCTTTGCGCCTGGGCCCCTTGCGCATGGGCCCCTTGCGCCCGGGCCTGCGCTTTGCGCCGGTGCAGATTCGCCCTCAGGGCCGCCGCCAGGCGTTCCGCGTCTTCCGGGGTCCGCTTTGCCATCGCCCGATCCTTCCTCATCCATTGGCGCCTGATAGAGCCGATCCCGCTTCCTCATGTCCAGGGGCTGGTGGCCGGCCATCATGCCGTTGCTCGGCCAATCGGGGCGGGTCGTCACCTCCCGCCCGCCGCAACGGCTGCACACCATGGCCGCGGCCACCGCAGGCACCGGGCGATCACCGAGCCGGTCGGCCAGCATCACCGGATCGAGCGTTACATGATGGCTGCACCGTTCGCACCAGACCCAGACACGAATATGGCGCCGGGCCAGCCAGGACAGGCGGATCGGCGGGCGCCGCTCAACCGACGGCGCCGTGCGCGCGCGGGTGGCGACGTCTTCGGTGCGTATCCGTCCGGCGCGCCGGTCCGGCGGCAGATCAGGCATGGTGGCACTCTTGAATGGGACAGGACCACCGTGATGACTACCGGAGAGGAAGGAACATTTCAAGAACAAATGGAGCGGCCGGGCCGGTTTATGGCG
>CAYYTT010000161.1:0-9123 GCA_964474635.1 uncultured Alphaproteobacteria bacterium
GGGGCCCGACGCCGCATTCGCAGCAAACTGATCTTTCTTTGCCGTCCGCTGGAAGCACCGCCCATTTAGGCGTCCGATGCCTTGTCCGTTGTCAAAATTAATCGGCACCGCGCTCGCGGAGCGCCCCAAAAGGCCCGATGGGGCGGCGTGAGCGCACCAAAAACAGTGCAGCGGCAAACTGGACGCAGACCGATTTGGATTTCTTGCTCGCGCCATAATCCTTGCGCCAAGCAAAAAGGGACGGCCGAAGCCGTCCCTTTCCCACACGGATGAAGATGTTGGCAAAGCCAGGCCGTTTGAGGCCTTACTTGGACTTCGGGGTGTAGCCCATCATGGCCTTGACCTCGAGGAACTCCTCAAGGCCGAAAACGCCCCATTCCCGTCCGTTGCCGGACTGTTTGTAGCCGCCGAAGGGCGCCATGAAATCGGCGCCCGCACCGTTGATGTGCACATTGCCGGCCCGCATTTGTTCGGCGACGTCGCGGGCGCGCTCCGGGCTCCCGCTCACATAGCTCGACAGACCATATTCGGTATCGTTGGCGATGCGGACCGCGTCCGCGTCGTCCTTGTAGCCGATGATGGACAGCACGGGGCCAAAGATCTCCTCGCGGGCGATCGTCATGTCATTGGTGACATTGGCGAACACCGTCGGGCGCACGAAGTAACCGCGATTGAGACCTTCTGGCAGGCCGAGGCCGCCGGTCACAAGGGTCGCGCCCTCATCGATACCCTTCTGGATCAGGCCCTGAATCTTGGTCCACTGGGTCTTGGAGACGACGGGGCCAAGCTTGCTGTCTTCCGCGGCCGGATCGCCCACGGTTGCACCCGCGGCGGCTTCCTTGGCCACGGCGGCGGCCTCGTCCATCCGGTCCTGGGGCACCAGCATGCGGGTCGGCGCGTTGCAGGACTGGCCCGAATTCATCATGCACTGGAAGGTGTCGCGGGCGACTGCCTTGGCGAAGTCGGCGTCGTCCAAAATGATGTTTGCGGACTTTCCGCCCAGTTCCTGGGCCACGCGCTTGACCGTCGGGGCGGCCGCCTTGGCGACCTCGACACCGGCGCGCGTCGAGCCTGTGAAGGAGACCATGTCCACCTTCGGATGGCTCGAAATCGCGGAGCCCACCGTGGGACCGTCACCGTTCACCAGGTTGAACACACCGGCCGGAACACCGGCTTCGTCCAGGATTTCGGCCAGCAGCAGGCCCGAAAGGGGTGCGATTTCCGACGGCTTAAGCACCATGGTGCAGCCCGTGGCAAGCGCGGGCGCGACCTTGCAGGAAATCTGATTGATGGGCCAGTTCCATGGGGTGATGAAGCCGCACACGCCCACGGGCTCCTTGCGGATCCGGGTCGTGCCGATGTCGTGTTCGAAATCGTAGGTCTTCAGGATTTCGACCGTGTTGGCGAAGTGACCGAGCCCGGCCGGAGCCTGGGCCCGCTTGGCAAGCCATGCCGGGGCGCCCATTTCCGCCGAGATCACTTCGGCCATTTTTCCGATCTTGGACTGGTAGACCTCCAAGACGCGGCCCAGGAGGGCGAGGCGCTCTTCGCGGCTCGTGCGCGAGAAGGTCTCGAAGGCTTTGCTGGCGGCCTCGACGGCCTTGTCCACATCCACCGAGGAGCCAAGGCTGATGGTGCTGACGACTTCTTCCGTTGCCGGATTGAAGACCTCAAGGGTCCGGTCGGACGCGGGATCAACCCATTTGCCGTCGATGTAAAATTTGCGGGCGGTCTCGAGCATGGGGCTCCTCCTGGAAAAACGAGCGCTGATCTGCGCTGCGCGGTCGCACGGTCCGCCGCCGACGTCTCCGTCGGGGCCGTCCGAAAGTGTTGCCGTAAGGTGACTGTAGAGGGTTTGAAGACGCTCCGAAAGCCGGGCCCGGCGGCGGCTGTCCATGCCCGTATCGAACGGCCCGTGGGGCTTTCCGCCGGGTGTGAAGGGGGCGGCCTCGCTCAGGCAGGAGATGGTGGGGCAGTGCACGGTGGAGATGTTAACAAATTGAAATCACAGCCCCTCCGGTCTAGTCTGTCGAGGTGCGCATGCTATTCACACGTCGAAAAAGAAGCGCGTTGGCCCCCTGGGCTTGCGCAACCGTCCCATGAGTGTTCCCCATGAAAGAAAATAAGCCGCAGCCTGCTGCCGAAGATCCCTGTGCCCGTGGCGGCGATCAGACCGCCATGGAAGCGCGGACGCACACGCAGATCCAGGCGGGCAACCCATCGGGCGAGCAAAATGTGCCGGACCTGGCGCCCGAACTGGATGACGGCGGCACGTCCCAGCCAAACGACATGGGCGAACAAGACAGGATGGGCGAACAAGACGGGATGGGCGAACGAGACGATGCGGGCCAGGCGCCGTCGACCGACAACATCGAACCGTCCCTCACCGAACAAAAAGACCTTAAGGCGGCCCTGCCCCGCCCGTCGCCTCGCGCCGATGCCTCCAAACCACAGCCCCCCAATATTCTCGTCGCCATCGGCGCGTCGGCCGGGGGGCTTGAGCCGCTCGAGACCTTCTTTGAGACCCTGCCCTCCGCCAAAACCATGGCCTATGTGGTCATCACCCATCTGTCTCCGGACTTCAAAAGCGTTCTCGATGAAATCCTCTCCCGACGGACGAACATGCCGGTGCACACCGTTGAGGAGGGCATGCCCCTGCGCGCGGGCGAGGTCTATGTGATCCCACCGGGCAAGGAAATGATCGTGGCCGGACGACGGCTCTACCTGTCCGATCGCGAGGTGGACGACCGGGCTCCGCTGCCCATCAACACTTTCTTACGGGCCATGGCCCGGGAATGGGGCTCACGCTCCATCGCCATCATTCTGTCAGGCTCGGGCAGTGATGGGGCTGCCGGATCCGAAGCGATCAAGAACGCCGGCGGCTACGTGATCGCCCAGAAGCCGGAGACGGCCGCGTTCGACAGCATGCCGAATGCGGTCATCGACAAGCAGCAGGCGGACGAAGTCCTGTCGCCGCGCGACATCGGTCCAGCAATTCTGGTGCGCGCCCTGCAAATGGAGCGGAGCAAAGACCCCCAGCCCGCCGAAGACAGTGCGGAATCGGCCGGTTACCGGCGCATCTTGCAACTGATTTACGGCGCGGAAGATCTTGATTTTAGCGGCTACAAGCTTTCCACCATCCGCCGACGGATCAGCCGGCGCATGAGTGCCTGCAACTGCGCGACACTGCTCGACTATGTTACGCTTTTAGGACAGGACAGCGCCGAAATCCGGCGCTTGTCCGATGACCTGCTGATCGGGGTCACCCAGTTTTTCCGCGATCCGGATGCCTTCGAGACCCTGCGGTCCAGGGCCTTGCAGGGCCTTGTCGAGAGCAAGACCCGGGAAACCGACTGCATCAGGGTCTGGATCGCCGGATGCGCGACCGGCGAGGAAGCCTATTCCATCGCGATCGCGATCAACGAGGTCCGCCGCGAGCAAGCCAGCACCGTCCCAGTACAGATTTTCGCAACCGATATCCGCCGGGATTTTCTCGAAAAGGCGGGGCGCGGTACATATCTGGAAAAGGACCTGGCGGGTCTTCCGGCCCATCTGCGCAAACGCTATTTTACAAGGCCCGACGGGCAGGCCTATCAGATCAGCCCGGAAATCCGAAAGCTGGTGATCTTTGCGCCCCACGACCTGATGCGGGACCCGCCGTTCACCAAAGTGGACATCATCAGCTGCCGGAATGTCCTGATCTATTTTAACGTGGACCTGCAGCAGCGCATTCTGGCCCTGTTCAATTTCGCCCTAGCCCACAACGGCGTCCTGCTTCTGGGCCCGTCCGAAAGCCTCGGCGAACTTGACCAGTACTTCGTGCAGATGGACCCGCATTGGCGCCTGTTCCGTAAGGCCAGCAACCGCCAGGTGCCCATGTCGGCCGCGACCGCGTCCCTTACAACGCGGCAGGCGTCGTTGAACGATCCGGCCCCGCGCACACTCGGTCAGCAACGCAGCTCAGCGCTGGTTCCGGCCTACATCGCCATGCTCAAGCGCTACGGCCCGCCGTGCGCCCTCATCAATGGTGACCGTCAGATCGTCCACGCCATCGGCAAAGGGCGCGCCTTTTTGCGCCCGCCCGAAGGCGCCTTCAGCCTCGACATTCTCGAACAGGTCGACGCGGGCCTGCGCGCACCGCTCGCCACCGGCATCGAACGGTGTCGCCGCGAGCAAAAAGACATCGTCTTTCCCGATCTCGCCCTGCGAGATCCCGAAGCGCCCTGCAAGCGCGTGCGCCTGAGCATCAATTGCCTGTCGGACAGATCCGACACCGAGATCAGCCATTTCGTCGTGATTTTCGAACCCCTCGACGAAACCCCCGCAAGCGCCAAGGCCGCCACCATTCAACTCGATCTGAACGATGCGTCCCGGGAACACATCGTCCGGCTCGAAGAAGACCTGAAGCGGACCCGGGAAAGCCTCCAGGCCTCGATTGAGGAAATCGAGACCTCAAACGAGGAGCTTCAATCCTCCAACGAGGAATTGATGGCCTCCAACGAGGAACTTCAGTCTACCAACGAAGAATTGAGTTCGGTGAACGAGGAATTGCACTCCATCAACACCGAATATCTACGCCAGAACGAGAAACTGACCGTTCTTCACCACGACATGGAATCGCTCCTGAAAGCGGTGGATGTGGGTGTGATCTTTGTCGACCAGGACCGGATCATCCGCCGGTTCACGTCCAGCGCGGAACGCCTGTTTGGCCTTATTGCGGAAGATGTGGGGCGCAACATCGGCGACCTTCGCACCCAGTTCCGGCATTTCAACGCCACGGCGATGATCGCCGAAAGCCAGCGCGACGGCTCGGTTGTGGAGCAGGAATATCAGTTTGAGGACGGCTCCTGGTGGCTTTTGCGCTGCGCGGTGCACGATGCGGCCCATGACGGGGCCGGTGTGGTGCTGGCGGCCTTCAACATCGACCGGATCAAATCGGCCGAATTGGAGGCCCTCAAAAACCAACGCCGCTTTGAATTCATCAGTACTTTGACCAATGCCTTCACCCTGACCTGCGCGTTGAACGGGCGGATTGCAATGCCGCAACCCAAATGGCAGGCCTTCACGGGTCAGAGTTTCGAGGCCATGAAGGGCATGGGATGGCTCGACGCCGTGCACCCGGATGATCGACCGACCGTCAAGGCCCAATGGCACGGTTCACCCACAAAGGAGGTTGTGGGCGACGAGAACGACGGAGATGAACTACGGGAGTCTTCCTACCGGCTCTGGCATGCCGCCTCCGGCAATTTCCGGCATGTGCAAAGCCGGGCGACACGGATCAAGGGCGAAACCAACGACACGGACCACTGGTTCCGCGTGATCGTGGACGTTGAAGACGTCCTTGAGGGCGCGGTCAGCAAGCAACGGCGCGCCAACATCCTCGGCACCGTGATGGCCGCGAGCCAGGATCCGATGCTGTTTTTCGGGCCCGATGAAACTGTCTTGTTCAAGGCCCCCCCACCCGACGAGACATCGACGTCCGGCGATAGGGACCCGTTTGTCGAGGCGGAGATCGGCGCTGCACTGAAAGATGTTCTGGGGCCGGACACCTATGGCGCGGTCGGCGATGCCCTGGGCGCCGTGCGAGAGGGCGAGGCACGCACCGTCCGCATTGACGGTGACAGCGAAGGGCGCACCCTTGATCTGCGCTTCAGGCCCCATTTCGACCAGGGCCGGACCGTGAAGGGCTTCGTCCTTACGATCCACGACCGAACCGCCCAGCGCAAATCAGCCGAAGCGGACATGGGTTGGCTGGAGATGAGCAGCCGCCTGATCAACAAGATCGATGACGAGGTGATCCTGTTCAATCCGGCCACCTTCGAAATCACCTTCGCGAACAAACGAGCCGAGCTCAATCTGCGCTATCCGCACCTGCAACTGATCGGCAAGGGCCTGCCCGACCTGTTGCCTGAATACTCCGGTGCCCGGCTTTCCAGCATGATCGACCAGCGCGGCGGAGATCGGATATCGACTTTCCTGCTGCGATACGACGGCACGACCTACGACGCCCAACTGACCTTCGGCACGGATGTGCGCGCCGATACCAAGGACCCTGTCGGTATTTTGATCAGCCGGGACATCTCCGAACAAACCTCGGCCGCCGCGGAACTCAGGGATCGCACGGCAGACCTCGCCACCTCCAACCGGGATCTTGAACAGTTCGCGTTCGCGATCTCCCACGACCTGAAGGCCCCGCTCCGGCACATCACGTCCTTCGCCGGCCTGCTTAGGAAGGACAAGGACACCCTGTCGGAGCGCAACCAGGAACTGCTCGATCACATCGGCGACAGCGCCGTGCGCATGCGGGCGATGATCGAAAGCCTTCTGGCCTACTGCCGGATCCAGCGCAAAGAACAGTTCACGGAAGTTCCCTTGAAGGAGGCCGCCGAAGCCGCCATCAGCAACCTCGCCGACACGATTGAGGCGGAAAAACCGGCCATCGAGGGGCTCGATGAGCTTCCCACCGCACGGGGCGACCGATCCTTGCTCACGATGCTGTTCCAAAACCTGATCGAGAATGCATTGAAGTACCGCGGCGACGACCGGCCCATGATCCGCTTTGAAGCCAGATCCCTGCCCGACCGGCCGGGTGTTTGCCAGGTGGCGGTCAATGACAACGGGATCGGCATCGACGAAGCCTTCAGTGAAGATGTCTTCCAGGTCTTCCGCCGCCTGCACCCGGCCGACGAAAGCGGGAGCACCGGAATCGGACTGGCGGCCTGCCGCCGGATCGTGGAAATCCACCGGGGACGGATCTGGCTGGACACCAGCCACACCCCCGGCGCCCGGTTCGTGTTTGAACTCCCCTCCGCGTCCCAGGCCTCGTGACGGCGGAAGCACCGTAAAGCATGGCGCGGATAATCCGCACCATGGTCAAGATCCTGACAGCAGGCCCGGCGCCCCCGCTTCCCGCCGGCCTCAGAACATTTCGATTTCGCCGGTATCCTTGCAACCGCTCTCACCCTCCTCGCGGATCTGTTGCAGGAAGCTTGTGCTCTCGGCCTGAAGAGTCCGGCCCATCTTTTCCACCTGCGCTGCGGCGCGGCACAGGCCCCGACTCAGCGTTCGGGACTCCTCGATCACGCTGCTGAGTTCCCCCACATCCGTCAGGATGCCGCCAATCCGATCCATGGAGGCATCGATGGAAGCGCCGGCCGCGCTCGCGATCCGGCCCTGATCGTTGGCCCGGGCGGCGATGTCGCGCACGGTACCGACACTGTCCTGAACACTGGTTCTCAGGGTGGTCATGGCCGCGCCGCTGTCCGTCACCTGGCTCTGGATGATCTTGACATGTTCGGCAATGGTCCGTGTGGCGTCGGATGTCTGGCCCGCCAGGGATTTGACTTCCTCGGCCACGACGCGGAAGCCCTGGCCCGCTTCGCCGGCGCGGCTGGCTTCGATGGTGGCGTTAAGGGCGAGCAGATTGGTCCGTTCCGTGATGTCCGAAATGAGCGTCACCACGTCGTGGATGGAAGCGGAGGCCTGCTCCAGACTGGCAAAGCGCGTCACGGTCTGCTCCACCACATCGCGCAGGGTCGTGATGCGTCCCGCCACCCCTTCTATGGCGCTGCTCATTTCTTGCGAGATGTTTTGAATGTTTGTACCGGCCTCGGACAGGGCCTCAACATCCTCCCGGCTCGTGTCGGCCTTGTCCCGGACCGAGGCGGCGCGCTCGAAGGCGACTTCGGCGTCTTTCATCATGTGTTGCGCCGTGCCCGCCATATCTGCGGCATTGGTCGCCAGCGACTCGGCGATCTGCGCCACTTCCTCCTCGAACCGTTCGGCAAGGGCCAGCAACAGGGTTTGTTGCTGGCGGCGCATGGACTCGCGGAAGGCTTCCTGTTCGTTGCGCAGGCGGATGTTTTCCCGGGTTTCCTGCTTGAATTTGTAGATGGCGCGAGCCAGACGTCCAATATCGCCCTTGCTGTCGATGTTCGGCACGAAAACCTCAAGGTCCCCGCCTGCCAACCGGTCCAAACGATCAATCAGCGTATCGAGCGGGTCGAACAACCGCGCCGTCAACAGCCGCCACACGACGCAGGCCCCGCCCACGACACCCAGGATGATCGCGAGGCGCACAAGGGCGCCGATTGAAAGGATGGGGGGGCCGCCGATCAGGCTGAGGGCGAACAGGAGCAGCACAATGCCGCCCCAGGTCACGAACAACAAAAAGATGACGCTCCGGATGTTCATGATGCTTCGTATCCACTCTCGACAGAGCCTACTGCCCAGGCCTTTGGTATTTCTGGTTCCTGTCGAGATCGTCCCAGCGGACCGGCAACCTTGCGCGACATCTTGCACCGCGCGGCTTATGCCTTTGTTAACTGAGGGCGCGCGGATGCCCCAAATAGGGCCGTGTTTGCTGTGATACCCTCGAATTTACCTATCGCGGCCCTTAACGATCCGGTTGCTGCCGGGTGTCCTGTGGATCATCCGTTGAAGCCATGGGGCCCTATCGCGAGAGGCGAATAAAGGCCGGTCGTAATAAGTGTTCTGGTGGTGGACGTCGAATGCCCCTGGATCGCCAACGACAGACGGTCGCAACAGGTGTTCGAGCAGCACTGTGGGGTGTGGGGTGGGGGGTGTGGGGTGAAGTGAAGGGAAAACGAGGATGCCGGGACGTTCGGATCCGCTGGCCAGCCGGCTGGGTGGGCTCACCGCCCGTGAGTTGCTGACGGCGCGCGCGAAGGCCGCGCGCGCCGTGGGAGAGCACAAGCGCGGCCAGCTTGCGGCCGTGCTGGTGCGTCAGATCGATGAGGAGCTGGAGCGGCGCCGGGCCGCCAAGCTGGGCCAAACTCCGGCGCGCGACGCCCATGAACGCTGGCAGCGGGCCCTTGACGCGGCGGCCGCGCTCGATGCACGCCACGATGAAGATCACACGGGCGCAGATGATGACATGGTCCCGAATGACGGGGATCCGGAACCGCGGTAAAAAACGGCCCCAACATCCGTGGGGACCGTTCCTGAACAGATTGACGGGGCGCGGGCGCCGCCTGAGCGCGGGACGAGTAATCTGCACCGCGCTTAATCTCGTGGCCGCGGCCCGGCGCTATTGCACCGCGCTCGCGGAGCGCCCCAAAAATAGAGCAACAGAGCGCTGGCCCCAGATTGAGCCGCCAGATT
>CAYYTT010000162.1:0-9117 GCA_964474635.1 uncultured Alphaproteobacteria bacterium
GAAGCTCTCGGCCGTTTCCTTCATCTTTTGCAGGATGAAGGCGGAGATTTCCGACGGCGAGTACTGCTTATCCTTGCCATCGACCGGGCGCCCGTCGACCCAGGCATCCCCGCTGGGTGCCTTGACGATCTTGTAAGGCACCATGTCCTTGTCTTTTTGCGCGGTCGGATCGTCGTAGTTCCGGCCGATCAGACGCTTAATGGCAAAGTATGTGTATTCCGGGTTGGTCACCGCCTGGCGCTTGGCGGGCTGGCCGATCAGGCGCTCGCCGTCCTCGGTAAAGGCGACCATGGAAGGCGTCGTGCGCGCGCCTTCGGCGTTTTCGATCACTTTGGCTTGGCTGCCGTCCATGATGGCGACGCAGCTGTTGGTGGTGCCCAGATCGATACCAATGACTTTCGACATACCGTTCTTGTTCCCTTTGGCAGGACCCGCTGGGCCCTAAGGCACCCGGCAGGTTCCCCGTGTTCACTGTCTATGGATGGCACCGACCGAACGGATCGGCACGCGTGCGGAACCGGTTGCTTGATGCGGGCTGATGTCTCCCTTTCGGGTTCCCCGGCCCATCGTCCTCGCGCCACGGTTTGGGAGGGATATAAGGAGGCCTCCCAGAACCCGCAAGCGGAGAATGGTCATGGGACGCCGGGTTCGGGCGGCGGGAAATCAGAACGATCGATCCAGTTCCCGCGGCCCGTTTTGAGTGCGGGCTGCGGCGGCCTGCAAAAGGGCGCCGCGCTCTCGAAGGGCGCCCTAAAGCTCCCGTCCGGGGCCGGTCGCACCGCTTGGGCTCGGCAGGGGTTCGGACGCCACCCGTTCCAGTTGGGCGGCCGCCCGTTGGCGCACCCGGTCCAAAAGAGCTTGAAAGCGCCGGGTGTTCCTCACGGACGCGAAGTAGGGGTGATCTTCGAGGGGCGCCGGCAACATGCCGCACAGGCTGTTGTCCAGCCGCACAAGCCCCTGGTCGACAGCGCTTTCCAGCGTGTCGAGGGCCCGTTCAGTGCGGCCCTGAATGGCCTGCACCGCGCTGCGGGCCATTTTGGTGCACAGCTTGTCGAACAGGTGGGGCTCGGGCGTGTACCGCCGCTCCAGCGCCTCAAGAAGCCGGGCGGAGCGCGTACGCTCGCCGGTGCGGCGCAAGGCGTAAGCCGCCAGCGCGACAAACGTGCCGTTCTTGCCGCTGACCAGGTCCTCCGGATCGTCTTCGAAGTAGTACGGGTGTTCGGTCCGCAGGATGGCCAGGGCTTCTTCCGGCTGACCGCGCCGAACGGCAATGGCGGCCCGCAAAACGCCGATGGGCACCATGGCGAGCGCCGCCGGTTCCCGCTCCACCAGGGCAATGGCCTCATCGAACGCGCCGGTCATGTAATAGAGGGACAGCAAGGCAATCTCGCGCACATTGTCGTAGCCCGTGGCGGTGCGCAGCAGCCTTGTCGCGGTCTCGATATCGCCGAGGCTTTCGTAGGCCTCGGCAAGACCGACCAGATAAGCCGGCCGGAAATCCTTTTCGAGCCCCGCCAGCGTGTAGCGGATGGCCGTGTCTTCCCGGCCCAGCGTGGATTCAAAATTGGCCACGGCGAACAGGCCCTCGGCGCTGTCCGGATAAAGCTTAAGCAGCTGGCGCAAGGTCGCGCGGGCCTCATCGAAGCGCCCGAGATCCGTGAGCGTCATCGCCGAGTTCTGCAGTCCGCGTTGATAGAGCGGGTCGATTTCCAGGGCGGCGTCGAACAGGGCTTGGGCCGCGAGCGCGTCATCGTCGAGTTCGCGCAACACGACGCCATGCCACAGCAAGGCTTCGACATTGCGCGGATCAAGAGCGATGGCCTTCTGGAGATCCCTTGTCGCCTGCGCGGCTAAATCGTCCCGTCCGGCCTCGCCAGGGGCGATCGCCAAGGCGCGCTGCATGAAAAGAAGACCGCGCACCGCGTAGGCCGTGGCGCACTCCGGATCGGCCTTGAGGGCCCGGTCGATTAAGTCGCTGGCCCGGGCCTCCGCGGCCGCGGGCGAGTAATCTGTCGCACCGCTCGATTTAAAGCCGGACAGGAGAAGCTGGGCCGAGGCGAGGTGCGCGAGCGTCTCCGCATTGGCCGGGTCGATTTCCAGGGCCTGCTCGAACAAGACCACCGCCGCTTCGATGTTCGACGGACCGCGCCGGCGCAACCGGGCCAAACCAATCAGGAACAGGCGCCGGGCCTTTGATGTGGCGGCGGCGAGGTCGGCCTGGCGGGCGACGTCGCCCAGGTCGACGACGGGGGGCTTCGGCGCCGCCAGCGGTCCGACCCGTCCCGGCCCCGGCCGGACCTCGGCAAGGCTGCGTTCGTTCTCGCCGATAAGGCGTACCTGGAGCACGTTGGCGACCTTCTGGGCAATGGTCCTCTGGATCTCCAGGATGTTTTCGTTCAGCCGATCGAAGGTTTCAGACCACAGATTAAAGCCGCTGTCGGCCTCAATGAGCTGGATGGAAATACGCAGGCGATCCCCGTCCCGGCGCACACTGCCCTCAATGACGTATCGCACGTTGAGCTGGGCCGCGATGGTGCGCAGGTCTTCGTTCCGGCCCTTGTAGTAGAAAACGGATGTCCGTCCCACAACGCGCAGGCCCGGAATGCGAGCCAGGGTGTTCAAAAGGTCTTCTGTGAGGCCGTCGGCGAAATAGCCGTCTTCCTGGGCGTCCGACAGGGCCGCGAAGGGCAGGACGGCCAGGGAATTGGCCTCCAGCTTGGCCCGGGGCAGGCCGATGGGACGCGACAGGCTCGCTTCGGTCGCCTCAAGGTCCAGGGTCTGGGGCACTTCACGCGCGGCAATCGCGGCTGCGACGCAGACCAGCGCGATCACGAGCAGATCGACGGCCGTCCCGCCCGGCGTTTCCGTAAGCCGCGTTCCCTCCCGGACCGACATGGCCCAAGCGGTGATCAGGACGGCGGGCAGGCCCAGGATGCTCAGCAGGATGATCAGCCGCATCATGGTGTCGGGCAGATCAAAGGCCGGAAGAAGCACCGACGCGACCTGTACGACAAGCCAGGCCAGCACCACATAGGCGGCGGCGGTGCGCAGGATGGGGCGCTGCCAGATCTGCTGCAAAAACGGGTGCACGGGACGGCTCCCTGAACGTTTGGTCTCGGACCGGTGTTTTATCAGGCTATAGCATGGCCTTGGGCCTGTGATCTGCCCCGGATGATGCAAGCACGGACGCGATTTTGAGAGCGACCATGGTGAGCGTGAACGGTTTTAAAATCGATAGGGAGGCCCTCGACCGCGCCGCGCAGGAGGCGTTGCTTGCGGATTTGCGCGAGGTCCTGGTGGCCGCGCCCTTCTATCGTCCCGTCATGCCGCGCACGGCGCGGCCCTACTCGGCCCTGATGACCAATTGCGGCGCGCTGGGATGGGTCTCCGACCGGGCCGGATACCGTTACCAGGCCCTGCATCCTGACCTGGGCACACCATGGCCGCCCCTGCCGCAGCGTTTGCGTGCCCTGTGGCGACGGTTTGCGGGAGACGCCGCCGAGCCCGAGGGCGCGCTGATCAATTACTACGCGGCGGATGCCAGACTCGGGCTGCACGCGGACACCACCGAAGACGATGACACCGCCCCAGTGATTTCCGTGTCCCTCGGCGATACGGCGGTTTTCCGCATGGGCGGTGCGCGGCGGACGGATCCGACGCGCTCACTCCGCCTGCCGTCAGGCGCGGTCGTGGTGATGGGCGGGGCGGCGCGCCATGCATTCCATGGAGTCGACCGCATCCTGCCGGGCAGCTCCCGCCTTCTGCCCGAAGGCGGGAGGATCAGCGTGACCTTGCGCCGGGTTACGCGCTGCTGACCTGTCCCGCGCCTTGCGTGCGCTTTTTGCGGGCCTTTCGGGCGAACAGGTTCAGCGCCTCCACCAACAGCGAGAAGCCAATCGCGAAATAGAGGTAGCCGCGCGGCACGTGGAAATGCAGGCCGTCCGCCACCAGTGCCATGCCGATGAGGAGCAGGAAGCTCAAGGCCAGCATCTTTGCCGTCGGATGGCGCTTGATGAAGTCGCTGACGGGGCCCGCCGCGGCCATCATGACCACGATGGCCACCGACACGGCGGCGATCATCACAGAGACCTTGTCGGTCAAACCAACGGCCGTGATCACGCTGTCGATGGAAAACACCACATCAAGGGCCATGATCTGTAGGATTACAAAGCCGAACACAGCCTGCTGGCCGCCTTTCGCCTCCGAATGCTCTCCCTCGATGGTCTCGTGGATCTCCATGGTGCCCTTGGCGAGCAGGAACAGGCCGCCGCCAATCAAAATGAGATCCCGCCAGGACACGTCCTGGCCGAATACGGTGAAAAGCGGCTTGGTGAGGCCGATGATCCATACGATGGAGAACAGCAGCGCCACACGCATCAGCAGGGCGCCGGTCAAACCGATCATCCGGGCCCGGGGCTGCTGCTCCTCGGGGAGCTTGGCGGCGACGACGGAAATGAAAATCACATTGTCGATGCCGAGAATGATCTCAAGAAACGCCAGAGTGAGGAAACTCATGGCAATCTGAGGGTCGAGGAAGGCTTCCATGGAACCGGTGTCCTCCTGATTGGGGTCTGCCGTTGGTAAAGCGGCAATCTGCGGGCGCTAAGGTCACGACCGGCCATAGTCACGTACGGCCATAGTCGCGTACAGACTGGGCCGGACCTGGAAAATGCGGCCGGACGCTACCACGGGCGGGTCTGAGTTGCGACGGCATCCTTGCGGGCGCCATGGGCTTTCGGCCTTCTCCTCCACCGTCGTGCCGGGCGCCGAACCGGCCCAAGGGCTTGCGCCGAAGCCATTTTCCGGGAGATAGTGAGGCGATGGCGACTTGGCGGGGTGGGCATGCTCCGCGACATTCATCGTTCCGGCACGCGACCGCCGAGGTCTTGGGGCCGGAACGCCTAAACAGAGGGTGGCTGGACCGTGAAGCGCAGACGTTCTGGACAGGCGGAAGACTCGGATGTCGACCTCACACCAATGCTCGACGTGGTGTTCATCCTGCTGATCTTCTTCATTGTGACGGCGACCTTCGTGCGTGAGCGCGGCATCGATGTGCTGCGCCCCGATAACAACGAAGATCCGAAAAATCAGCCGACCACGTTCCCGATCCTGATTTTCATCAACAGCCAGAACGAAATTCAGGTGAACGATCCGCGCACGGGCGAGCCGCGCACCATCGACGTGCGCTCGGTCCGTGCCAACGTTGAGCGTCTGCGCGTCGACAATCCGAAGGGGCCGGTGGTCATCCAAGCCGAGCCGGAGGCCAGCATGGGCGTGACCATCCGCGTGCTCGACCAGGCGCGCCTCGCCAATGCGCCCTCCGTCACAATTTCAACGGTTGAAGGGTAAGGCGCGGCCGGCTGGCCTGAACGTCTTACGTACTCATGACATATGCTGGACAAGGCGACGCGGGATGACCGCGGCGCCTTTTTCGTTGCGTTTTTTGCGCAAGCGTGGAGCGGCCACCTAGGGCGGGTTCGGGTCGCTACCCGGTCCCGCGATTGAGATCGCGAGAAATCGCGGCGAGGGCAAGCATCCCGCCCAAGCAAAACGGTCCGTACTCGTTGCCCTGGGTCGCTCCCCTTCGGTTGCGACGACAGTGGGTTGGCACCCTCGCGGCCGATGTTTTTCCCTACAGAGAATCAAAAGACCGCGTTGGGCGGCCGGGGCGGCAAGCTCCGAGCTTGTTGACCCCAGCCCCGGGCCCCTTTGCTGCGCCCTGGCGACGCCTGACGGTCTCGATGCGGCTTAAAACGGCGGGACCCAGCCGGGGATGGGTGACACACCAAAGATCGTCATGTGCCCGAAGAACAGGGCCGCATAGACCGCGATGCCAGCCAGCCACTGCCACCATCCGATTTCGCCAAGGCCCAAGGAGCTGCGCCCCTGTATGATGGCGGCGAAGGGCACGTTGGAGGTCTGGCGGGCATAAAGATCCCAGGCAGGACCGAGGCTTTTGGCGCGTTTCTGGTCGATGGACCGGGTGCCCATCGCGGTCAGAACAATAAAGCTGCCGAACAGGATAAGCGACGCCGTATCGCCATTCGTCACCAGATGCGCAATGGCCCACAGCATAACGCCCCACAAAAAAGGGTGACGGGTGATGCGCTGGATGCCCTTTGGCACGGGATTGGGAATGGCGAGGGGGCCGGCCTGAACGCTCGTCACGCTGGGCGTGGTCATGCCGATCACCACAAACAGGACCGCGACCAGATTGACAAGGGACATGGCGTGGGCGGCGCCAAGCGGCACCGACCAGAAAGTCTGCTGTGAAGGATGGGTGAGAGCGTCGTTGTAGCTGCTGGACAGCCACACAATGAAACCGAGGGATGCCAGCGAATAAAGGCCCATATAAGGGCCTTCCCCGATCCGGGCCACCAGATCAGAGCGCAGCCGAGTGCCCGAAATGCCCAGATGAATGGCCAGAAAACCAAGCGCCGCGAGAACAAGACCCGTCATGGAACTGCCCCTATCGATCCACCTGCGTTGAAACACAAACGACCACCAGCCCTGGTTTTAGACCGTTGAGGCGGGCGGCTTCAATTCAAGACAGCTGCCCGCGCGGCAAAAGGCTTTCCGACCACCGCCCAAGGCGGATGCCCATCTCGCGGTGCATCCAGATCCGGTCCGGTCCGGTTTTGCGCCCCACTGCTGGGGTGGCGTCAGGCCGTCGTGTTCAGCGTATCGCCCGGGGCTGCGGACGGGGTCGAGCCTTGCGCATCGCCTGCGCCCTGAGCTCCGCCCTGGCCGCCGGTCGCTTCCGCCGGGGCTTCGGCATCCTTGGCCACGGTCACCATGGCCGGACGGAGAAGACGGTCTTCCATCACGTAACCGATCTGGAAAACCTCGACGACCGTGCCGTTTGGCTGGCCCGTGCCGGGCACTTCGGCCACCGCCTGGTGACGGTTCGGGTCGAATTTCTCACCCTTGGAGTCCACCCGGCGGATGCTGTAGCGCTCAAAGGCGGACAAGAGCTCTTTTTCCGTCATCTCAACGCCGGTGATGAGGTTCTTCACCACATCAGAGGCGCCGTCCCGTTCTTCCTGCGGGATGGTCTCAATGGCGCGGCGCAGATTGTCGGCGACGGAGAGCAGGTCGCGGGCGAATTTGGTCATGCCGAACTTGGCCGCTTCCTGCTTGTCCTTTTCGGCCCGGCGGCGGGTGTTTTCCGCGTCGGCCATGGCGCGCAGCAGTTTGTCGCGCAACTCGGCGATCTGTTCTTCGGGCGTCATGTCGGTATTGACCGCGCCGGCCTGGGCTTTCGGCTCCGCTTCCGTCTGTTGCTCGGCCGTCTCGGGACGCTCGTCACTCACGCTGTCTTCTCCATCCAGTCTGTCGGGAATGCTTGGGTCCGGATAACGCCGGTCTCGCGAAGCATGTGGAGCGGCACGCCTATCATGACAAGAGGCGACCGACCACCTGGGCCGTGTAATCCACCATGGGAATGACCCGCGCGTAATTCAGGCGCTTCGGCCCCACAACGCCGATGACGCCGACGATGCGCTGCTTGCCGTCACGGTACGGGCTGACGATGACCGAGGACCCGGACAGGCTGAAGAGTTTGTTTTCCGAGCCGATAAAGATACGCACGCCCTCACCGCGCTCGGCCAGTTCCAAAAGGCGCACCACGTCCTGCTCGCGCTCCAGATCGTCGAACAGCTGGCGCACCCGTTCCAAGTCCTCCTTGGCGCTCAAATCCTCAAGCAGATGCGACTGGCCGCGCACGATCAGGTATTTGCCCGGGTCGGAGGGCTCGGCCGTGCTGTCCGATCCCGACCAGGTGGCAAGCCCCGCCTCAATCACCTTGGCCGTCAGGGCATCGAGTTCGGCGCGCTTGCCGGCCATGTCGGCGTTGATCCGCTCGCGCGCCTGGCCGAGTGTATGGCCGCGCAGTTGCGCGTTGAGATAGTTGGTCGCCTCCGACAGGGCCGAGGAGGGCAACCCAGAGGGAATGGCGATGACCCGGTTTTCGACCTGCCCGTCTTCGTTGATCAGCACGACCAAAGCTTGAGTGAGCCCAAGCGGCACGAATTCGATGTGCTTGACGCCGGATTCGCGCTTTGGGGCGACGACGAGGCCGGCGCATTGGCTCAGGCCCGACAGGAGGCTCGTGGCTTCCGTAAGGACTTCCTCGGCGTTGCGGCCCGAGCCCGCCACCCGGGCCTCGATGGCGGCGCGCTCCTCGCCGGTCAGGTCCCCGACTTCCAAAAGCCCGTCGACGAACATGCGCAGGCCCGTTTCAGTCGGCAGGCGGCCCGCGCTCACATGGGGTGCGCACAGAAGACCAAGGCTCTCCAGGTCCGACATCACATTGCGAATGGTCGCCGGCGAGAGGGCCATGGGAAGGCTGCGGCTCAAGGTGCGCGAGCCCACGGGTTCCCCGGTCTCCAGATAGCTGTCCACGATGGTCCGGAATACATCGCGGGACCGGGCATCAAGATCGGAGAGGGAGAAATCGCTCATGGCACGGGGCTTTCAAATCCGCGACCGATTGCAGGCCGCCGCCTCACAAATCTGCGTTCCACCCGGACGGCGCAAGTCCTGCCGGGCCGCGGCGCATTGGGCCCTGCACAGTATGATGGTCAAAGGTTGCGGAATGTGGCGCTTGCCCGGGCCACCGTCTTCTCGCCGCCGCTCACGAGCGCATCGACGAACCCCATGGACTTGCCGGCGCGCACGAGGCGCGGGGCAATCAGCAGCCAGTCGCCCTTGCGCGCCGTGGAGACATAATCGACCGACAGATTGACCGTCACGATCCCGGTCGGCCCGTCGAGATTGAGACTATAGGTCAGCCCCATGGCGTTGTCGCACAGGGAGGCAATGACGCCGCCATGCAAAAACCCCCGCCCGTTACAATGCTGTTCGTCAATGAAAAGGCCGATCTGCACCGTGCCCGCGTGCACGCGCGAGTAAAGCGGTTCCCACGCATCGGTCACCGGGCTCTTGCGGAAATGCGGCTTAAAGCCGTGGGGGATCTCAGGTGTATCGGTCATGTCTGCACGATATCGCGCCGACGTGACGACGTCCCGGCGCCCATCCGATTTTCGTTACTTCGGCGTGCTTTGCATGCGCCATTGTGCCGGGCACTCAATCACATGCCCGTCGCGCCCCATCAGT
>CAYYTT010000163.1:0-6650 GCA_964474635.1 uncultured Alphaproteobacteria bacterium
CCCAACTCAAGCCTGACCCGACACTCCCATGATTTGCCCCTCACACCTCAGGTTTTTCAAACCGATCAGTTGCCGAGGCTGACCAGCGCGGCGAACAGTTCATCAATCCACTCCAGCGGATCACCATGGGCGCTCAAATCCACAAGCCGCTCATCAAAATCGAAAAGCCCCGCCTGCGCCGCCATCGCAAGCCTCATCTGCCAATGCCTGAGGCCGAGACACCCATGATTTGCGTCTCACAACGCAGGTTTTTCAAACCGATCTCTCGCAAGGCCCGAAGCGGGTAAGCGCCGGGAGCTTTTGGGCGCCGTCCTTGTTCAGATCGTCCTTGCCGAGGTTGATCAGTGCGGTGAGCAGTTTATTGCGTTTGGTGGGGGCTGCTTTGCGCCCGTTACTCGACCACGTGCCAGGTGGTTTGGCGGCCGGCCAGGTAGTGGACGGTTTCGCCGTTGAAGCAGGCGCTTTGTTCCAGTTTGATTTGGATGCGTTGATCGTTCCAGGACGGGGCCGTGGTTTTGATGTTGCCTTCGATGGCGTAGCAGGTGTCCTTGTGCACCGGCCAGTCGCCGCGCACGGGCGTGGCGCCCTGGTTGTCCCACATGCCGATGGTCGGGCCCGGGGCGTGACCGAAAAACCCGATGGGATGGGTGTAGACGCTGCAATTGAGGCCGTGGGCGCCGCATTTCTCGCGGGTGCGGGCGAGGACCTCATTGCCCGTGCGCCCCAACGCAAAGGATGAGGTCAGATAGTCCTGCCACAGATTGCCCGTCGCAAGGGCCTGTTTCAGATCGTCCGGCACATCGGCTTCACCCACACGCAGGACATACCCCATTTCCTGGGTGTCAGTGCACAGTTTGAGATAGCAGATCCCCACATCCGTGTGCAGCACATCGCCCCGATGGATGACGCCCGTCGTCCCGCAGGAGGGCTGATCCTGCGCGCATGCCAGGCCCGGCCGCTGCACGGTCACATAGGGCATGAACCAGGGCGGCAAATTCAGATCCTCAAAACGCTGGCGCAGATACCATGCCACATCGTCCGTGGTGCTCACGCCCGGCGTGATCACGCGGGCGGAAAAGGCCTCGCCGATCACCATGCGCGCCAGGCTCACAATATGGCCGTAGACCTCCTGTTCCCGGGCGCTGCGCGTCTCGGCCCAGCGCACCACAAGGCGTTCGGCCGGAACAAGACGGTCTTGATAGTCAGCGGGCAGAACGGCCTCCAGGCGCTTGTAAAGGCCATGGGTCAGGCCATCGGCGACAGGCCAGTCAGCCGACACGTTGAACCCGTATTTTTCAGGGTTTTACTCAACAATCAGGCGCCCCAGGGCCTCCCACTGGGCCTCCAGATCGCCGCCCTCCCACGCCACCGCATAGGGCTCGCCAAGGGGATAGCGGTTGACCGTCAGCATGTCGACGCCATCGCCACGGCGATGGAACATCAAAATTGTCGTGCGCCGCGCGGCAAAGGCGGGCTGGGGCACGAGCGTGAAATAGATCGGGTCCTCCGCATACTCACGGTTGATCACCAGCCACATATCGATGCCGGTTTCATCCATCAGGGCGGGCAGCAGCGTCTCGAGCCGCTCGCGCACCATGGCGTTTTCCGCCGCCGGGCGCGCCCGATGCTCAAGGATGGCCCGCTCGCCCCGGATCACGCGGCCCTGCTCAAAGGCCCAGGCACCCGGCATCAAGGCCAGGGACATCAGTGCCGCCGCGAATATTCTTGAATGCATCGTGCCCACCCACCCACATTGTGCCCCACCAGCCTGCCTTGGGGGCGGGCAAAAGTCGATTCCAGGGGCGGGCTCACCGGCCCGGGCTGCGCACCGCCGTTATGTCGTCGCGGTCGCGGCGCGGCCGCCGGGTGCTCGTGGTCAGGCCCGCGCGCTCATGTGCGGCCCCCCAGGGCATTCGTCAGGAGGATGTAGACCTTGCCCGTCTGGCTGGTGAGATAGGTCTCGGCCAGGATGTTTTCCCGGTCCCGGCCCGACAGGCCGTCGAGCATGGTCTCGAACTGGGTGACGTAGCGGTTTACTTCGTCGCGGAACTCCGCGTCTTGGGAGAACTGGCGGCGAATGCGCTCATTGAGGTCTGGCCCCCCCAGGCTCACAAGGCGCCGGGCGAAGGCGTTGCGATCCCCGTTCAAATACCGCTGAAGCAGTTCCGCCGGCGGATCTTCTTCCAGCGCCCGGTCAAGGTCGATGGCGCTTGCCTGCAGGGTCTCGATGACCCTTAAGGAAGAGCGGGCCGTGTCGGAGGGCTCCTCGGGGCTCTTGCGGGTTTGGGAAAGGGCTTCGCGCTCGGACCGTTCGGCATTTTTCAGGATCTCGCGCCAGCCCAGGCCCGTGCGGGCCGGTCCGCGCGGCGTGTCCTCGCTGTCGCGGCGGGCGCGCAGGCGCGGCGGTTCCTCCGCCCCCGTCCCGTCACCGCGTGCCTCGCCGGGCCCGCCTGGCCCGATGGACCCGGATGTCAAAGGCGCATTGGAGGACGAAGACGCACCGGAGGTCGAAGACACACCAGAAGCTTGGGGCCGCGGGTCGGTGGCAAGGCGCAGGGCGCGCCGCTGCCCCGGGATCTGGCCATCGGCGGGCGTGCCCCCTTCGCCAAGGCCAGCGGTGCGCCGTGTGCGCCGCGGCGGCAGGCGGGGCGGTGTCCCCGTTCCCTCGCCCTCCGGGCCCGCAAGCCCGTCCCGTGCACCAGGTCCGCGGTCGGAGGGTTCACGGCCGGAGGGTTCACGGCTGGTGGGTCCACGGCCGGCTGGGGTGGGATCCGCCGGGGCAGGGGCGGCGGGCGCCGGAGACGGGCTCAGCCCGCTCGCGGCATCAATGATGCGGGTCAGGGAGCGGGCCTTTTCTACGGCCGCATCGGCGATACGGTTGATTTCGAGGACCTGGCCGTTGATCACCGTCTTGATCTTCTCGGCGCTGACGCCGGCCTGATCGGGCAGGCTGTTCAACTCATCCGACAGGCCCACCATGGCCTTTTGCAGATTGCTCAAAACATCCTGGGTTTCGCCGGTCAGGCGTTTGACGACCGCGCTTGCGGTCTCGGCGGCCCCTTCGATGGCCAGCCGCGCGGATGCCGCGGCCGTATCGATGGCGCCCGCATTGGTCGCCGCCGCGCCTTCCATGGCCTTTTTCAGGTCCTCGAACCCGGCCTTGGCCTCGGTGGTCTGGTCCTTCAGGGTGCTGTAGATGGATCCGGCGGCCTTGCCCAGATCCGCCTGCAGATGTTCGATGCGCAGGCGGGCGTTTTGGGTCTCGCGCTCAAGGTCCTTGCCCCCCTCGGCCGCGGCGTCTTTCAGGCCCTGTTTGAGGTCCTGGACCGACTGGCGTGCCTCTTCGATGCGGGCCTTCAAGGTACCACCGCTGGAGGCGATGGATTTTTCCAGATCGTCGGTGAGCGTCTGCACCACGGCCCTGGCTCGCGCGGTCTGTCCGTCAAGGGACGAGCCGCTTTCGGCGACCGTGCGCGCCAGGTCCACTTTGAGATCCTTCAAGGATTGGCGCGCCGTGCCGAGTTGGTTTGCCATCGTGGCCGTGGCCCGGTCGATGGCCTTGGCGAGGTCCCCGGTGAGATCCTCAAACAGGCCGCGGGTTTCTTGCGTTTGCGTCTTAAGGGCCTGGAGGTCTTCCTTTGCGTTTGCCGACAACTCGGCATGCAGATCACGCAAGGTGCCCGAGGCGTCGGCGATATCCTGTTCAAGCCGCGCTGAAATCTGGGCCACCTGGCCGGCCAGTGCGCGCGAGGCCGCCTCGGCCTGGCCCGACAGGCCGCTGTTAAGGGTCTCAGTCTGTCCCGAGACGGCTTTGGCGAAATCCTCGCCGAGGGCGCCGAGCGCCGCGCGCACCTCCGACAAATGCGCGTCGAGGCGCTGACGCGCCGCGTCCGACTGGCCGGCCAGCAGGCCGTTGGCCTCCTCGGCGGCCTGCCTCAGGCGGGCCAGATGGCCGTTCAAATGATCGGCGGCGGCTTTCGCCTCCGCGTCGAGCACGGACCGGCTTTGGGTGGCATGGCCCTGAAGCGAGGCGTCGACGGCGGCGATCTGTTCGGCAAGGCCGCCCTGGATGTCCCTCAGGGCGCTGGCGGTCCGGGCAAGGAGCGTCTCCACATGGCTGCCCGTGGCCGAAATCTCGCCCTCCAGCGCCTCGCGCAGCTCAGCGAGCGCGCCTTTGCTGCGGGACACCTGGGCCGAAAGGAGCGCGCCGGTTTCCTCCACATGGCCCTTCAAGGCGGCCTGGGTGTCGGCAAGGGCAGAGCGGGTCTCGCTGGTCTGTGCGTTGAGGGCGTCGCGGGTTTTTTCGGCGGCCTGGCTCGCGGCTTGCGCGGCCGATGTGACCTCGCCGGCGGCCCGGGTGCCCGCCTCGCCGATCTTCTCCAGGCGTTCGGACAGGGTCGTGGAAAGGGCCACGGACTGGGTTTCGGCCCGCTCGATGGCCTCGACCATAGAGGCGATGCCGGCCTTCACGTCGCCGGTGATTTTGCCGCTCTGGCTGTCGATCATGGCGCCGATGCGCTCCAGCGCCGCCTTTTGCTCCGTGAACAGCGTTTCGAGCCGCTCGTTCTGGCGTACCAGGGCCGTGCTGGTCTCGCTCAGCATGCGGTAGTGTTCGGCGTATTTGTCCGCGATGGCGTCGGCCTGGCCGGCCGTCTTGTCGCTGATGGCCTCAAGGCGCTCGCTCTGGCCGGACAGTTTGCCGGCCGCATCCTCGGCCCGGCGGGCGGCCTGCGCGGCGGCCTCTTCGAGGGATTTGCCGCGCTCGTCGAGACCGTCCTGCGCATTTCGGATTTGCTCGGCGGCCTGCTGGGTGGCCTGGGTGATCCGGGTCGTTTGTCCGTCCACGGCCTTGGTCAGGTCCTGGATTTCGTCGGCCATGCCCTGGGCCGTTTGGGCAAAGCGGGTGCGCTGTGCTTCGAGCGTTTTGCCCACGGCCTCGGCTTGCACCTCCACCTTGCGCGCGGTCTCGTCGAGCAGGGTACTCTGGGTCTGGAGCATGGTCTCAAGGGTGCCGACCCGCCGCACGGCATGGTCGAGACTGGCAGTGACCTGGTCGAGTTCGCTGCGGATGGCGCTGCCCAGGGCGCCAAGGTCGCTCCCCGCCTGGTCGCCGGGCTCGGTCAGGCGGGCAGCTGCCTCGCCCATGCTCAAGGCCGTGCGCCGCAAATGGGCCGTGTGGCGCAGCACCAGGACCACAAGGCCGATGACGGCAAAGGGCACCAGCAGACCAAGCCCCAAGACCAGCCAGTCGGCGGCCGAACGGATCGTTCCGCCGCCGCCGAGATTGCTCAAAACCGTAACGACACTGACCAGCAGCCACAGGCCAGCCAGGATAAGGGCGCCCGTATCGACCGACACCTGATAGGCGGTTCGCCCCCGGCCGCGCGGCGCGGCGCGGCGGCGGGTCTGCCGGCGCGGGCCGGGCGTGTGCCAGGCCTCGTCGTCCCAATCGGCCCCATGGGTGTCGTCAAAGGCCCGGTCGTAATCATAGGCCCGGTCGTAATCATAATACTGGGGGGCAATACGCTGCGGGCGGTCCGGTCCCGCGTCGCCCGTCTCGTCCCGGCGCCCGCGCCGTCGGCGGCCTTTCGTTTGGGGGCCTGTCGTTTGGGGCCCAGGCTTTTGTGGAGGCGGCGCAACGGTGCGAAAGGGCAGTTCGGATCCGTTCGGCCGGCGCTGCGCACCATTCGGGATCCGGCTCGACCCGTTCGGGGCCGGAGCACCTTGCGTTTTTCCCGCCTCACTGTTGGGGGGCGGGGTCGGTGTGCTGGCGGCTACGGGCCGTTGCGGGGCGGCCGGCGCTGGGGCCGGCTCGCGGGAAGCGGATTTCTGGGGCGTGGGGCCGGGCACGACTTTGCCGCCTGAAGACGTGAAGTCCTCCAGCATGTCAGATTTGGATGGGTCGACATGGGGCATGGTGTGACTGGCCCTGGTGCTCCGGGCTCCTGACTTGTGTGGGCGTCCTGCGCAGACAGGTCTCTGGCCAGACCTGGGACGAGACGTGGGCCTCACTGTGAGCGCGCGGCCCTTAGGGTGTGAGCCTTGGCCCGGGGGTTATGGCCGTGGGGACCTCTCCGTCAGGATCTGGCCTTTGGGCCTGCGTGGCTGACGACGATTTGGGGCCTTATGTTTTGGGCCCGCGAATTGGACCGGTGTCTAAGGCCCGTTTCTTGCGCACCGCCGCGCCAGTTTTCCTATTAAGCATAATCGGGGCCAATTTTTGCCGGTCTCCATGCCATCGGGCGAATTCCCGCATCCAGCCCCCCGCTTTTGAGTGTATCAGGTGATCCCTCGCCAAACCCTTTCCACCCAGTCTTCTTCAGAAAGACGAAACGAAGTATGGGCGATTCGGCGCCCTCTTTCGGTGTGACGCAACGGTCCGGCAGCAGTCTGGCGTGTATCGGCCCCGTGTCCGTCCGTCGGCCCTGCACTTGGGCGAAAGGTCCTGGGGGCCTTAACGCCGCGTTGACGTCCGCGCGGCACTACTCGGTTGCGGGCGTTTGGGCGCGGGGCTGGCGCAGACCTGTCTGTGCTCGGCGGCACGGCCCCGGCCATGGGCCAGGATCAAGATGTCATGGATCGGCCAAGGTCGGCCCCAGGACACGCGACCCAAAAGAGCCCCCCAGAGGCGTTTCCCCAGAGGCGTTTCC
>CAYYTT010000163.1:6750-9004 GCA_964474635.1 uncultured Alphaproteobacteria bacterium
CCCCAGAGGCGTTTCCCCAGAGGCGTTTCCTAAGGGACGCCCCAAAGGGATCCTCCGGGTTCACGTGCGAGGACGGCGCCCATGTCCCGAAGGGCGCGGCGCAGACTCGTGTAGAGCTCGTAAGGTGAAGCAGGGCGCGGCACGGTTCCCATTTGGGGCCCTGTGCCCGGGGCGAACAGGAGCATGACCATGGGCGAAACGGCATCCACGGCGCCAGACGGTGTTGAAGGTCCAGACTTTGTTGAAGGTCTAGACGGCGTTGAAGGGGAAGACGGTGCGTCGGAAGCCCGGGCCCTTGCGGGCCTTGGCGCGGAAAGTGTCGGTCCCATCGATATCGGCTATCTCGATTGGTACACGGCGGGCGATCAGGCCGTGCGCGGCGAAATTCTGGCCTTGTTTCACGGTCAGGCCGCCCAATGGCTCAGCCAATTCAGCCCGGATCTGCCGGACGAGGAATGGCATCTGCTCGCCCATTCCTTGAAAGGGTCGGCCCGCGGGATCGGCGCGTTTGGCCTTGCCGACCTTGCCGAAACGGCGGAGGGCCTCACCGGCGGCGACACGCAGGAGGCCCGGAAGGCCATTTTAGCGCAGCTTGCGGCGGCCATCGGCGACGTGCAAAGCGCGATCGACCGCATGGCGGCCTGAAACCGGCGCATGGCGCCGGCTGGCGCGTGCCCCCTTGCCGTCTTTCGGTACCGGGTCGATGCTCATAGTCTTTGAACGCCGAGGGGGCTTCAGGGAGGATGTGCGCCGGCACACGGCTGCGCGCAGGCTGGGGGCTCACCTGACGCACGGTCCGCCGGGGCCGTCGATGCGAGAACACCGGATACGGAAAAAACCGGGGGCGGTCCCATGTCGATGATGGTGAAATTCTGGGGTGTTCGGGGCTCGATTGCCTGTCCGGGGCGCGGATATCTGCGTTATGGGGGCAACACGTCCTGCGTGGAGGTGTTGGCAGCGGACCGGCGCATCATCCTGGATGCCGGCACGGGCCTTTGTTCCTTGGGCCGTGAACTGGCCGCGCAGGGCGCCAGCGAAGCCACATTGCTTTTGTCGCATACCCATTGGGACCATATCTCAGGGTTTCCGTTTTTTCCGCCCGCGGCCAATCCGGCCTTCCGGCTTCGCGTCCTGTCGGGCCATTTGGAACCGCCCTACACGATCCAGTCGGTTCTGGCCGGGCAGATGACCTACCCGTTCTTTCCGGTGCCGCTCCATGTCATGGCCTCGCGCATGACCTTCGAGGATTTCAAGGTCGGCGAGGCGCTTGACGTGGCGCAGGGCGTGACGGTGCGCACGGCGCCCCTTGTCCATCCCGGGCGCGCCACGGGCTACCGAATCGAATGCGGCGGTGCATCGGTCTGCTATATTACGGATACGGAGCATGAGCCGGGCAAGCCGGACACCACCATCATCGATTTCGTGGCCGGTGCGGATCTGATGATCTACGACGCGACTTATACGGACGAAGAATTCGATCGGTACAAAGGGTGGGGGCATTCCACGTGGCAAGAAGGCATCCGCGTGGCCGACGCGGCCGGCGTGCGCCGCCTCGCCCTGTTCCACCACAGCCATCATCGCACCGATGACGACATGGATCTCATTGCATCGGCGGCATCGACACGCCGGCCGGGCACATTCGTTGCCCGCGAAGGCCTGTGCCTTCGTTTGCCGGAGACTTGAGCCTGGTTTGTGAACGAGCCTACCGCACGATGTAACTTGTCCGGTCAAGGCCGCTATTGCCCGTGCGCGGATCGAACGCGGACACCGTCACCACATGGACACCCGGCCGATCCGTCGGCAGATCTGCTTCATACTGGCTGTCCTCGCCGGCGAAGGTGAGCCGTACCGGGGCGAGAGGCATGCCGTCCCGCTGGATATGGGCCTCGATGATGAGCGCGTCCGCATCCCAAAGCCCGCCCGGGCGCGTCGGGCAGCCGCACAGCATCATGACACTCGCCGAGACACGCAGCGCTTCGCCGTCCGCCCTCACGGCGCGATGGGCCGCCGGCGCCAGAACATCGACGGCAAGGCCCGGCACATCAATCAACCAGCCATCGCCGGTATCCAGGTGCCGTCCGGGCAGGACCCAGCGGGTCTGGGAGACCTCGGCGCCCGCCTGGGGCTGGGCGAGGGGGCCACGCACAGTGACCGTGACGCGTCGGGGGGCATCAAGATCAAGGCGTGTTCGATAGCCAGCCGCCCCCGGTGTGGCGAGGGTGCCGTAGCGCTCCTTGGGTGCGCGCACGAGCCG
>CAYYTT010000164.1:0-8952 GCA_964474635.1 uncultured Alphaproteobacteria bacterium
GAAGCGGTCGCTCGTTTCCCGAAACGTCCAGAGTGGAAGACAGGGGATGATCAGCCTACGCTCAAACAGGCCGAAGCCTTCGCCAAAGCTGCCCACGTTCCCTTTGGCTATTTGTTCTTGCCCGAGCCACCTTACGAGCCTTTGCCGATCCCGAATTTTCGGACATTCGACAACGCAGAGGTTTTCCGTCCAAGCCCAAACCTTCTTGAGACGATCTACGCCTGTCAGGAGCGCCAATCCTTTGGTCCCCGTTTTACGCCATTCTGCGGGCAATCCCTGATCCTATCCAACTGTTTATCCTAGCGGCGCACGTGGCTCGGCCCGCCTGTTTGCTCGATATTTCTCCCCCATAAGGGGTGCTCTGAATGTGGGTTAAGCCATGGGGAGAATGGACCCTCCAGAGTTATTCCCATAAAAGCCACACGTCTCATGAGGGCAGCCGAGAGGGATGCCCGAGACGCACCATCAACCAGCGCGGGGCCGGACCGATCCGGCGAGAGGGGTGTATTGTGGCTGGATACGACAAGAATTTTCTCGACGTCGAAGTGCCGTTACCGGAGTTCGCACCGTCCCTTCAGGAACTTGTTCTGCAGAAATCGGAGTTGCGGGATGGGTACTATGCGGACTATGTGAACTACACTATTGCAATGCACAGGGAGCATCGCACGGCACTGTTCTGTGCGCTCAATATCGATCAGAACAAAATCATGGGCGTGAAACGGTCGAATGGCTGGCGCACTGACAGCCGTGTCGGCGATGAAAATCAGCTCAACAACGATTACTATTATAACAATCCCTGGGATCGCGGACATCTCGCCCGCCGGTCCTCGGCCGCCTGGGGCGACAGCAAGCGCGAAGCCAAGCGCGCCTCCGACGAGACCTTTTACTTCACGAATGCCAGCCTCCAGCACGCCAACTTCAACCAGGACGAATGGCTGTCCCTGGAGAATTGGGTCAAGGCACTTGATCTCGACAAGGATGGCCGGATCAGCGTGTTCAGTGGGCCAATCTTCGGCGACTATGCGCGTTCGCTGCAGCCGGCGGGCCGAAAACTCGCCATCATCCCTTCCGCCTTTTTCAAGGTTGTCTTCTTCGTCAACAAGGCATCCGAGCTTGAGGTGCGGGCCTTCATCATGCTGCAGGATAAGAACGCTTTGCGCGATAAGGGTGGGCGCGAGCTGTTCGATTTTCAAAATTACCAGGTCTCGGTGGCCGAAATCGAAGAGCGCACGGGCCTCCTATTCGACAGTGCCATTCCCGACGCCAACCCCCTTCTGTTCCACGAGAATGAAGAAACCCAGAAAAAGCTGAAAATCAGCCATGTGCCCGAGCGCATCGAGGTGGATGGGGAACAGGAAATCATCAATCCGGGCGAGCCGCGCCAATACATCATGGACGATGAGATCGATGTTTACATCGCCGCCGCGCAGGTCAATCCGGACGGCAACGAACGCGCCGGGGAATGGGTCTCGATCATCAATCTGTCCAATGAGGACAAGGATCTGGACGGCTGGACACTGAGCGACACACGCCGCAAGCCTCTCAAGCTGAGCGGAACCCTGGGCCCAGGGGAGGCGATGCGCGTCGGGCCCATCTCCCCGGTGCAGCTTGGCAACAAGGGCGGGGTGATCGTGCTGTCCGACAAGAAGAAGAACCGGGTCGACCGGGTCAAATACACCGAAGTGGACGCCAGGGACGAAGGGCGCCCGGTGATCTTTGCCTATCGGGCCGAGCGCGCCCAGGACATCCCCGAGGTTTGAGGCCCCTGGTAATGGCGGCCCCTTAAGCACAGACGCCAGAAACGCCGGGTGGGCCTGTTCGGACCGCCCGGCGGCGTTTTTTTGAGGGTGCGAAAAGACAAGTCGTCTCCGCACCCACCTTCAGGATTTTTCAGAAAGAACCGGCGCAGGGAAAGACAAAGTACCGGGTTTTCAAAGGTTAACTGCGTGACCGGCATCCCGAACAGGCGATGATCTCGCGTATAACAGAACGTAAAGGACAAATTGACCAGTCGTCCGGCATCGATATCTCGATTGGGCGGCATACAGTGCCTCCAGAAACGCGCTATATATCGAGTGGGACCTTTTGGCATGACCCTCGCACTGCCTGGCGCACGGCGAAGATCGTGGTGCATGGGGTTTGGCCGTGATGCACAGGCCAGCGCGACACACAGGGTCGCGACGCACAAGGCCGCATTGAACAGGGCCGCATTGAACAGGGCCGCATTGAACAGGGCCCCATCAAACAGGGCCAACCGAACAGGGTAATGGGCACAGGCAAAAAGCGAGGAACGGCGGGGGCGCCATGACTGGGCAAATCCTCATCTACGGTGCGAACGGCTACACGGGCCGGCTCGCGGCGCGCCTTGCCAAGGGCGCCGGCTATCAACCCGTTCTCGCCGGCCGCAACGCCGCCATGATCAAGGCCGTGGCCGACGCGAACTCGACCGAATGGCGCCAGTTCGACCTGACCGATCCGGACACGCTGGACCGGAACCTGGGCGATATCGATGTTGTCCTGCACATGGCCGGGCCCTTTTCGGCCACCATGGAGCCCATGGTGGCCGCCTGCCTGCGCACGGGCACCCATTACATCGATATCACCGGCGAGATCGACATCATCGAGCAGCTTTCGGGCCGCATCGGTGAGGCCAGCACGGCCGGGATCATGATGCTGCCAGGCGCGGGCTTCGACGTGGTGCCCAGTGATTGCCTGCTTGCCCACGTGAAAAGCCGTCTGCCCACGGCCACACACCTGACCCTGGCCCTGTCAGGCTTTACGGTGCCCACCCGGGGCACGGCCGCGACGGCCATCGAGTCCCTCGGCCTTGGCACGCGCGTGCGTCGGGAGGGGCGGATCGCGACCTTGGAGAGCGCGCCGCGCCGGGATTTTGATTTCGGGGACGGGCCGGTCGATTGCATCGGCGTGGGCTGGGGAGACGTCTCGAGCGGGTACCACTCCACCGCCGTGCCCAATATCGACGTCTTTTTCGCGTTGACGCCGGAGCTGGAGAAAGCAGCCAATCTGGGTCCCATGGCCCGGTGGCTGGTACGCCAGGGCATCGTCCAAAAGCATTTGAAAAAACAGCTGCGCGACCGTCCCGAAGGGCCCACCAAGGATCAGCGGGAAAAGGGCGAAGCAAAATTGCTGGCCATCGCCGAGGACGGCCAGGGCGGACGGGCGGTCAGCCTGCTGACGACGCCGGAACCCTACACCCTGACGGCTCGGGTCGCCTTCGACATCGCCGTTCGGGTCGCGGGCGGCGAGGCCCGCCCGGGCTTTTTCACCCCGACACGGCTTCTGGGTGCGGATTATATTCTCGATTTCGACGGCGTGAGCCGAACCGACCTCGTGTAAGGCCGCCTGCCCGTTGGCGGTTCTTGCGGAACCGGGTAGTCTGGCGGCCATGAAACACCGACCGTCCCGCCTCTTTGTTCTCCTGGGCCTCCTTAGCCTGATGATGTTTGTCCTCGCGGTGCCCCCAGCCGTGCCCATGGCTGCGGCCCAGAACGGCGAGGATGACGCCCTGTTCGACGCGCTGGCCGAGACGCGCGAGCCGGAGCGCGCCGAACTGATCGCACAGGAAATCCGCCGCCAGTGGCGCAAGTCTGGCGGCGCCGCGGTGCTGCTGCTGCTGGAGCAGGCCCAAACCCTGGAAGAGGCGGGCGATCTTGACGATGCGGAAGACAAACTGACCGGCATTGTGCGTCTGTGGCCTGATTTTGCGGAAGGATGGGCCCTGCGCGGCGAATTTCGCCTGCGCCGGGGAAACGAAGACGGCGCGCTCGAAGACCTGACCCTCGCCGCACGGCTCGAGGTCCGGCATTTCGCGGCGCAGGCCCTGCTGGGGCAGCTCTTCGAGACCCAAGGCGCCTGGGCGGATGCCCTTGAGGCCTATCTGATGGCGCATCTGCATTATCCGGCTCTTCCAGGCCCGTCAGAGCGCATCGCCGTCTTGCGGGAACTGGTTGGTGGGACGGACTGAGGCCGGGCTCCGCGCAGAGCCGGGGCCGGGTTTGCAAAAGGGCCGGGGTTAAAATGGGAGAGGGGGGATGAAGGCGCTTTTGATCCTTGGGCTGTGCATCGTCGTATTGGTTGGCGCGCTTGGCCTCTATGGCGCGATTTATTCCATGCGCATGGCCGCGCGTTATCCGGCGCACGGAACATTTGTTGATGTGGCCGGTGCGCGTATCCACCTGATCGACCGGCCAGGCCTCGATCCGTCATCCATGGATCAGCCGGGCCTTGCCGGATCCGGCGACGGTGTGTCTCGCACGGGCCTCGGGCGCCCCGCCCTGGTGCTCATCCACGGTGCCACCGCCAATCTGCGGGACATGGAGATCAGTCTTGTGGGCCCGCTCACGCAAGGCGGGTTCCGTGTCGTCGCGCTTGACCGTCCGGGGCATGGCTGGTCGTCCCGCACGGCGCCGCGCGGCCATGACCCGCGCGTGCAGGCCCGCCTCATCGCCGAGGCCCTCGCCGCGCACGGCGTGACCCACTATGTCGCCATTGGTCATTCCTGGGGCGGAGCGGTTGTCGCGGCCCTTGCCCTCGCCGCCCCGCGGGGCCTTGCGGGCGCGGTCACCCTGGGCGGCGCCAGCCATCCCTGGCCCGGGCCGCCGTCCTGGTACAATCGGGTGTCCATTGTGCCGGTGCTCGGGCGGCTCTTCCGGCAGACCCTCGTGCCGCTTGCGGGGCCCTTCGTCCTGCCGGGCGGCATTGTCGCCAATTTCGCGCCAAATGATCCTGTTGCAGACTATAGTGAGCGGGCCGGCATGCCGCTCTTTTTTCGTCCCGCCCAGTTCGGCGCCAATGCGGCCGACAGTGTCCATTTGAAGTCAGCCGTGACACAGATGGAACCCGACTATCAGAACATTGGCATTCCCATGCTGATCATCACCGGCGACGAGGATCGCACCGTGTCCCATCGCCGGCATTCCCTCGCCCTTGCCCAAGCCGTCCCGGGCGCGAGACTCCTGTTGCTGGAGGGGGTGGGCCACATGCCCCACCACGCGCGCGCGCAAGACGTTACGCGCGCCATTGCGGCCTTTGTCGAGAGCCTGGCCGCAACGCCCGGCGCGCGGTAACCCGGCGGGCGCCCAGAATGAGAGCTTGCGTGGCCCAGAGCAATGGGCGCGAAACCTGGATCAATCTGAAGCCAGCGCGCCGTTGCTCAGGGTTGAGGGGGATCCACACTATGCGTGCGGCGCTCGAGAGCCCATTCAATGATCTCCGAGTCATTGAATGGGCTCTAGCGTATTGATTTTGAGCGCTTTCCGGGCGGAAAACCGCATACACTTTTCCTGAAAGCGCTCTAAAATCTGTGAGCGGACGGTGACGTGTCAGGCCATGTGGGGAGCGCGGTCGACGGGGCGCTCCGGCGGCCGCGCCGCGGGCAAAGGGCCATCCACATGGGCGATGCGCATCAGGTTGGTGGCCCCGGGCGTGCCGAAGGGCAGGCCGGCGGTGATCACGAGCCGGTCGCCCGGATTGGCAAAGCCCTCGTGTTGCGAGACCGCGCAGGCCTTGCGCAGCATGTCGTCGATGTCGCTGGCGTCTTCGATGGGCACGCAGTGAATGCCCCAGGCGAGCGCCAGACGGCGCGCCGTATCGGCGGCCGGGGTCAGGGCCAGGATTGGCGCCTTGGGCCGCTCCCGCGCCGCCCGAAGCGCCGTTGACCCTGAGGACGTGTAGCAGACAATGGCGCCCACATTCAGGGTCTCGGCCACTTCGCGCGCGGCCGCGGTGATGGCGTCCGCCGTCGTCTGGTCGGGTTCGGCGTGGTAGGACTGGATGATGGTGCGGTAGTTGGGGTCGTTCTCCACCGTCTCGGCGATTTTGTTCATGGTGCTGACGGCCTCGAGCGGATACTGTCCGGCCGCCGACTCCGCCGAGAGCATCACCGCGTCCGCGCCCTCGAAAACCGCGTTCGAGACATCCGAAACCTCCGCGCGAGTGGGCACGGGCGCAGTGATCATGGATTCCAGCATCTGGGTCGCCACCACGACCGGCTTGCCGGCAATGCGGGCGGCATGGACGATCTGCTTTTGCAGGCCCGGCACCCGCTCGATGGGCAGTTCCACGCCCAGATCGCCGCGCGCCACCATCAGCCCGTCGGAGAGATCCAGGATCCGGTCGAGATTGGTCAGGGCCTGGGGCTTTTCGATCTTGGACATGACAAAGGCGCGGCCCGCGACGATCTTGCGGGTCTCGGCAACATCTTCCGCCCGCTGAACGAATGACAGGGCCACCCAGTCGACGCCCAGGTCGAGCGCGCGATCCAGGTCGCGCCGGTCCTTGTCCGACAGGGCCGACAGATTGAGGAGGGCGTCGGGCACGTTGACGCCCTTGCGATCCGACAGGCGCCCGCCCACCTCGACGGTGGTCTCGCAGAAATCATCGCCCACATGATGCACGCGCAGGCGCACCTTGCCGTCATCCAGCAACAGATTGCTGCCCGGCTGGACGGCCCGGAAAATTTCCGGATGGGGCATGCCGACCCGAGACTGGATCCCGGGGGTCAGGTCCAGGTCGAGGCGGAACGGGTCCCCGGTTTTGAGCACGATGGGCCCGTCGGCGAAGGTCGCGATGCGCAGTTTGGGCCCTTGCAGGTCCACCAGAATGCCGATGGGGCGGCTGCCTTCGGCTTCCACGGCCCTGATCATGGCGTGGGTCGCGGCCAGTCGGTCGTGGTCCGCGTGGCTCATATTGATGCGGAAGACGTCCGCTCCAGCCTCGTGGAGCTGGCGGATGCCCTCCGGCGTGGCCGAGGCCGGCCCCAGGGTGGCGATGATCTTCACATTACGGCGGCGGCGTTGCATGTCAGCGATCCCTCTCTGGGCCCACACGACCGCCGCTCTTGAAAGGCCGCCGGTCGGTGCGCAAAGGCGCGGGCGGGGCAGCCTGGCGGAGCGGCGGTGAGGTGCGGTTGCGAGGCCCGGTCGATTGCGGCCACAGTCATTCGCGCTTTGCGAGCGGATGCAATCCCTAATTCATGTCTTTTTGCCGGGTCCGGCTGGCGAACCAGATGCCCGCTAGGACAATCGCGCCCCCAAGGGCCTGCCAGGGGCCAATGGATTCTGCGAGCACGAGCCAGCCAAGCACGGCGGCTGCGATGGGCTCTACCAGAATAACGAGCGCCGACAAGCCCGCGGGCACATGGCCAAGCGCATAGGCGAGCAGACCCTGGCCGCCCGCGTGGGAAATCCAGGCGAGGGCCAGAAGGGCGATCCAGCCCTGGGCGCGGTCGGGCAAAACGGGTTCGCCAAACGCAATCGTGATCGCAAGAAGGAGCGCGGCCGTCACGCATCCCGAGCCCAGCATCACGCGGGCCGCACTCATCCGGCGGCGGACCGAGCGGACCGACAAGACGTAACTGCCGAAAAAGAAGGCCGTCGCGAGGCCATAAAGGTCGCCAGCCAGATGGTCCGGCCTGAAAGCAAAACTGTCGCCAATGAGAACGACGGCGCCGATCATGGCCGTGCCAAGGCCGAGGAGAAGGCGACCCGAGACCCGCTCGCCGAGGAAAATCCAGGCCCCCGCCGTCACGATGACGGGTGAGAAATTGGCAAACAGGGTGGCATTGGCGACGCTCGTCTTCAGGATCGACAGGTGCCAGAACGTCAAATCCCCCGCGAACAGCACGCCGGGCAGCAGCATACTGCGGAAACTTACCGAAAGGTCCCAGGCGCGGCTGCCCGGCCCCTCCTCCAGGCGCACCATGGCCATCAGCAGCGGCAAGGCGAGGGCCACGCGCCAAAACGCGGTGGCAAAGGGGCCCAGCTCGCTGAGGCGCACCAGGATGGGCGAGGCGCCAATGGCAATGGCCCCGATAAAGAGGGCCAGGAAGGCAACGTCCAGGCCGCGCCCGGTTTCAGCGGCCGGGTTTTGGGGAGCCTCTGTCATGACCATCCTCGTCTTTCGCTGATCCCGCCGGCACAGATCCGAGGACTGGCTGGCGTGTCCCGTGCCCCTGGGGTAGGCCTTAAGGCCCCGCACCGGCCAATGTCCGGCGCGCCTCGTTGGATCCGACGGGAGGCCCCATGATCGCAAGCCCCGGGCAACCGGCCGTCCACCCATTCCTCGCGTCCTTAAGCGATGCGGACAAGATCCGCTTTGCCTTGTCCTATCCCTTCGCCCAGGCCTCCGGCTCCTTCGTCTATGCGGATGGGCAGGTGCACAGCCTGACGGCCTTCGACGTGGAGGACTGGCCCGCGGCGCGGGTTTTGGGCGACCGGGATGACATGGATCTCATGGATGTGCTCGGCCCCAGCCATTACGCGGATCTGACCTTGCCCCGTGCGCCCGTGCTGGCCGTTGGCTCGAACGCGTCGCCCGAGCAGCTTGCCCGTAAATATGCCGGCACGCGTGATGTTATTCCCACGGTGCGGGTCCGTGTCGCCGACCACGCCATTGTTTATGCCGCCCATGTCACCGGATACGGCTCCATCCCGGCGACGCTGCACCATTGTCCGGGCGCGACGGCCTTTGCCTATGTGAACTACCTGACCGACGCCCAGCGCGCGCGCATGGACGCCACCGAGACCCTGGGCAAGCATTACGCCTTCACGGTTCTGCATACGGCCGATATTCGCCTTGAGAACGATGACCGGGTGGAAGATGTGGCCGCCTACATCGCCATCCAGGGCGTGATCGCCCGGAATGGGATGGCGGTGCCCTTAAAGGAAATCGATCAGCGCACGCCCAAGATGGATCCGCTTGACCAGATCCGTGTCGAGAGCTACCTGCGCGACCACCTGGAGCCCAATATGCCGCTTGAGGATTATATCCTTGCCCAAGTGCGCGACCGGGCCGTGCGGGTGGCCCGGGAAGAGGCCATGCAGGATTTGTCCATCCCAACACGGATCAAATCCTGACCTTTGGCGTGGGGGGGCGCGGGGGCGCGGCGGGGGGGGGGGGGGGGGGGGGGGGGGGGGGGGGGGGGGGGGGGGG
>CAYYTT010000165.1:0-8869 GCA_964474635.1 uncultured Alphaproteobacteria bacterium
CCCGCCGGGCGTTACCCGGCACCGTGTTTCCGTGGAGCCCGGACTTTCCTCCCCCAGGTTGCCCCGGGAGCGGCCATCCGGCCAACTGGCGTTGGCATACTGGACGGCGGGACTGGCACGCCGTCAAGCCCGGCCCGCCGCGTCGCAGAGCCAGCGCAGGCGCGCCGCACTCAGCCCCGTGGGCAATCCCAAGACACCGTCCAGGACGATTTCCGGCTCGAAATGGCGCTGGAAGGCGCCCGTTGCCGTGATGGTGGCCGTATCGAAGCGCCCGCTGCGCGGAACGTCATAGCCATAGGCATCAAGGAGCGCCTGCCAGGCCCGCGCGGCCGGCCGTGCCGGATCCGGCGGCAGGTCGCTTGGCGGCATGAGGCCCACCCCGGCAGCCGCGAGACGGGCCCAGGGAAAGCGTTCCCCGGGATCGATCTTGCGGGCCGGCGCCACGTCCGAATGGGCCAGGATCCGGTCCGGCGGGATGGCACGGCGCGCCAGGACTTGGGAGCACAACGCGGCCACGGCCTCAATCTGGCGTTCGGGGAAGTCGCGGTAGCCCCATTCATGGCCTGGATTGACGATCTCGATACCGATCGATGCGCTGTTGAGGTCGCGTTCTGCGGCCCAGAAGGACACCCCCGCATGCCAGGCCCGCTCCTCCTCCGGCACGAGCGCGAAAATGCGGCCGTCTTCCTCAACGAGATAATGGGCGCTGACCTGCGCCTCAGGATCGCGCAGGCGCGCCAGCGCCGCCGGCCCCGAGACCATGCCCGTATAATGCAAGATCAGCATGGACACGGGCAACGCGCGGGCATTGCGATTGGGCGAGAGGGCCTCATGGATGACAAGGCTCACGGCGTGGCTTCCTCCACCTCAATGACGGTCTTGGGCTGGCGCAGAGCAATAATCAGCACACCAAGGAGTGTGATCGCAATGCCTGCGATCATGCGCGGCGTGAGCTGATCGTCGAGAATGGTGATGCCCAACACCACCGTGAACAGGGGCGTGAGCAGGGTGAGCGGCGAGACGCGACTGACCTCGTAGCGCTGGATCAGATAGTAAAGCCCCGCATGGGCCACGAGGTTTGAGACGAGCGCCGTAAAGGCGATGGCAATCCAGGTCTTAGTGGGCGCCGCGGCAATCGCGGTCCAGGGATCGCCCTCGATCAGAGCCGAAGCGGGCAGCAAAAGCGGCCAGGACAGCATGGCGATCCAGGCCTGGAGCGCGAAGACCTTCACCTCCTTGAGCTGACGCATGATGATGGTTGCGACAGCGCCCACCAGGGCCGCCGCGATGCCGAAGGCCATACCGTCGAAATAGGCCAGCACCCGCGGATCGAAACTGATCACCATGACCCCGGCAAAGGACAGGAAAATGCCCGTCCAGCGGCGCCAGCGCACGACTTCACCGAGGAAAATAACCGACAGCAGCGTGGTGAACGGCACACCAAGCTGGGTGGCGATCGCGACGGAGGACAAATCCTCGGCAATATAGATCCCGGTGAAGAACAAGCCGAACTGCACCGCGCCCGTGCCCATGGCCACGATCACGATCTTGCCCATCTGCCCCGGATGCCAGCGCAAGAACGGCAGCAGGATCAGCGCCAGGAACAAAAAGCGCAAGCCCGTGAACAAGAGCGGCGGCATCCCCTGGACGCCGATGGAAACCGCCACCAGTGACAGGGCCCACACAAAGGTGATGAGGACCAGAAACAGAAAATGGGGAACGCTCATGACGGGCTTTCCAATTCCGTGTCCGTGATCTTCTTCATCTGGCCCTCGCGCAAGGAGACGATCACCACGCCCACAAGCGTGAGCGCGGAGCCAAGAACGATCCGTTCCGTAAGCGGCTCACCCATGATGGTGACGCCGGACACGATGGAGAACACAGGCGCCATGACCGTCAGGGGACCGATCTTGCTCGCCTCATAGCGCTGCAGCAGATAGAACATGCCGCCATGACCGACAATACTGGCCCCGATGGCGGTGTAGAGCAGGGCCGACCATTCCATGGTGTCGGCGTTTTGCAGGGATTGCCACTGGTCCGTCTCGATGGCGAAGGACCCCAGCAGCAGAACCGGCGCACTCAGGGTCGCGATCCAGGCCTGCATGCCCATGGGACTGACCCCGGTGATCCGGCGCATCAGGACCATTCCGACGGCCATGGACAAGGCCGCAAGCGCCATGAGCGACAGACCCGTCGCCTGGTCAAAGACCGCCGGATCGAAGCTGATGACCATGATGCCGAGGATTGCCATGGCGATACCGAGGCCACGCTTCCAGCGAATGCGCTCGCCCAGCATCACAACGGAGAGCAGGGTCACGAAGGGCACATTGAGCTGCACGACCACCGAGGCCACCGAAACATCGGCGACCCTCAGCCCTGAGAACATCAGGGCGAAATGGACCGAGCCGGCGAAGATGCCGATCATCAGCACAAGCCCCATGCGCCCGGCGTGATAGCGCAGGAACGGGGCCAACAACGCGCCCACGATGACAAAGCGCACGGCCGTGAAAAACAGCGGCGGGAAGTGACCAACGCCGACCTTGCCGGCGATGAAATTGAAGCCCCAGACCGCGCAAACGAGCACGACCAGGGCGAGATGATGGGGGGCCATGGGACCTGTCCGGACTGGGGTGCCCGGGGATCGGGTCACACCGTTTTGAAGCTATCGAGCCTCAATCCGGCTGTGCAAGTCGTTTGGGCAAGCCCCGTGGGGGGCATGCACCAGCGCAAGGCCCTAAAAGTCAGGTCGGATTGAAGCGCTCGTCAGGCGTGAACCGGCTCACGGGCGCGCTGGTGCACGATCTGCTCATAGGCCGTGTTGATGATCGACAATTTGCCGTTGGCAAGGCCCACGAACTCTTCCGGCACGCCGCGCGCGATGAGCGCATCCGGGTGGTTTTCCTTCACCAGCCGGCGATAGGCACGCTTGAGTTCCTCATCGGTGATGTCCCGGCTCACCCCGAGAATGGCAAAGGGATCCGATTGGGGGCAGCCCACATGGCTGCAGCGGATGCGCTCGAACTCTCCTTCGGCAAAGCCGAAGATATCGGCCACGCGGGCCAGAAATTCGGTTTCGAGCGGATGGACCACGCCGTCAGCCTTGGCGATGTGGAACAGACCGTCGAGCAGATCCTCAAGCACGCCGGGCCGGCCCTGAAACAGTTTGGCGATTTGCCGGGCATATCCCTCATAGCCGGCCACGTCCTGGCGTGCGAGATCGAACACCCGCTGGACATTGCGCTCCTCGCCTTCCGGCACATGGACAATCTCGTAGAACGCATTGATTTCGCAGGGGCGCACCTGCCCGTCGGCCTTCGCCATCTTGGCGCTGAGACCGATGATCCCGATCGTGAAGGCCACCTGCCGCGCAAGCGAGCGCAATCGCCGGGGATCGTCCTCGTCTTCGGTGTCGAAGCCCCGCCCCTCGCTCACCAGACCAGAGACGGCGCCCATCACGGATTCGAATGTGTGTTGAGCGGCATTCAGCAACCGCTGAATCATGTCCCAGAATGTGAGCTCGAGATTGGTCAAGGGTGTCTCCGTACAGGGCCCCGTGTTCTCGCGGCGAGGGCCAAAACCATGCTTACTGAAACGGGCGAGACGCGCAATCAGTCGAAGTATGGGCCAAAACGGCTGATGGATCTGCCGAAGGGTCCGGCCGATCTGAGTGTGCGGCCGGTTTCTGAAAACAAGCCTGCGAATATTCTGAACTTACATCGCCTCATTATGGCCTTGGAAGGGCATTGGAGGTGCGCCTGTGACCCGGCGGGCCGCCATGGGGTTGCCCGCCGATACGGCAAAAACGGTGCGTCCGGCAGGGTCAGTCGAGCAGCGCCCGCTCAAGGGCCCGGTCCAGGGCCAGGTCCAGGGCCCGCCAGGTGTTGCGCCCGACAATGCCGTCGGTGACAAGGCCCTGGTCGCCCTGAAATTCCCTCACGGCCCCATCGGTGAGGCCGCCAAACCCGCCATCGATAGGTCCTGGCGCATAGCTGAGTTGCGTCAACATTTCCTGGAGCAGAACGACCGCGATATCCGTGTCGCCCTCACGCAGCACCGGCCGCTCATCCGGATCGGGTGCAGCGAGAGCAATGAAAGCGCGCGAGGTCTTCTGCCGCCGGTCCTCAAGGCCGTAAAGCCAGGGATTGATGACCCGGGTGACCATTTCAAGATTGCCAAGGTCAGCCCATTCGAGGGCGGAGCGCCCATAGCGGCCGTGATTGGCCAGGAACCACACCGCGATGAGGAACGCCGTCTCCGGGTCCTCGGCGCGCTCGGGATCACCCACAAGATCGACACCCAGGGCCCGCGAGGCGCGCTGGTAATTGTCCCGCCCCGTAATCTGAATCCAGCCCCGCCCGCGGAAACGATAGCCGTCTTCGGGCTCCAGATTGCCGAGCCGCCGGGCCTTTTTAATCCCATAGATGTAGTTGGCGAGGGCTTCGGGATTGCGCTCATAGGGCCGGGCCTCGTCGAGGCTGCGAAAGTAACTCGGCCAGACCGCCATCAGGCGCGGCGCCGTGTACCACATGCCCTCGGTGCGCCGGGTGAAGCCCGCGCTTTCATGCCCCGTCTGGCCCAGGAGATTGGCCCAGCGCTGCGCCGAGCGCAGGCCCATGGCCTCCAGGCGCGCACCCACCGCTTCCAGGGCCGCGAACACCTCCTCGGGCGCGCGGGGCGCCACCGCTTCGAAGGCTCGTCTTAAATCCATACTTCCCTCCCGCCGGGCCTGCGCCCACCCACCGTCCAGCTAAACGCAAGCCGGCCGCAAGCCCAACACCCTCTTCGGGACAGCCCCTTCCGGGTTCCGGTGTTACCCTCCCGGTCCAGGACGAGACGCTGGCAGGCAAGACGGCACACGAGGCGCAAGACCCCATGGCATCAGACCCGATCACCCATGAGCATGACGATGAGGCCTGGGATTTCTGGATCGACCGGGGCGGCACGTTCACGGATGTGATCGGTCGGCATCCGGATGGATCCCTGCACCCCCTCAAGCTGCTTTCGGTCAATCCGCAGGCCTATGACGATGCGGCGCTTGAAGGTATACGCCGCCTGCTGAAGGTGCCGGACGGCGCCGCACCGCCGGCGCGGCGCATCCGCTCGGTCAAGATGGGCACGACCGTCGCAACCAATGCCCTGCTGGAGCGCAAGGGCGCGCGTCTGGGACTTGTCACGACGGCGGGTCTCGAAGATGCCCTGGTGATCGGCGCGCAAAACCGGCCGGACCTTTTTGCGCTTGATATCGTCCGCCCTGCCCCGCTCTTTGAACGGGTCTATGGCGCGGATGAGCGGATCGGCGCGGACGGCGCCGTGCTGCGCCCCCTCAATCTTGAGGCCCTGTCCGAGACATTGGCGGACTGGCGCGCGGACGGCGCGATCGATGCCGTGGCCATTTGTTTCCTACACGGATTTCGCCACACCGCCCACGAACGGGCCGCCGCCGATCTTGCCCGCTCGCTCGGTTTTGCGCAGGTGTCCGTCAGTCACCAGGTCAGCCCCCTGATGAAGCTGATCCCTCGGGGCGACACGACGGTGGTGGACGCCTATCTGTCGCCGGTGCTGCGCCGTTATGTGGACCGGGTTGCGGGGGACCTGGGACCGGCCGCGCGGGAACGCGGCGGCGGGCGCGGCCTTTACTTCATGCAATCGAGCGGCGGTCTGGCGCGTACGGACCGCTTCGAGGGCAAGGACGCCATCCTGTCCGGACCGGCCGGGGGCGTTGTCGCCCTGGCCCATGTGGCCGGAAAGGATGGGCCCGCGGTCGGCTTTGACATGGGGGGCACGTCGACGGACGTGTCCTACTATGACGGCGCCTTCGAGCGCAGCCTGGAGACGCAAATCGCCGGCGTGCGCATGCGGGTGCCCATGATGCAGATCGACACGGTCGCGGCCGGCGGCGGTTCGATCATCCGCTTCGATGGCGAGCGCCTGCGCGTGGGCCCGGAAAGCGCCGGCGCGGATCCGGGGCCGGCCAGCTATCGCTCGGGCGGCCCCCTGACCGTCACGGACGCCAATGTGATGCTTGGCCGTCTCGACCCGGGGTTCTTTCCGGCCGTCTTCGGACCCTCCGGTGACGCCCCCCTCGATGTGGAGGCGGTCCGCTCCGGCTTTGAGGCCCTGGCCCGAGACATGGCGGCCGGCGCGGACCGAACCGCCGGATCTTTGCCGAGCCCGGCCGACATCGCCGAAGGCGCCCTCGCCATTGCCGTTGAAACCATGGCCCTGGCCATTAAGAAAATCTCCCTGGCGCGGGGCCGCGACGTGACCGGTGCAACGCTGGTCTGTTTCGGCGGTGCGGCGGCCCAGCACGCCTGCGCCGTGGCGGATGCCCTCGGCATGGCCCGCATTCTCGTCCACCCGCTATCGGGCCTTTTGTCCGCCTACGGCATAGGCCTTGCCGATGTGCGGGTGATCCATGAACGGGCCGTGGACCGGCCCCTGAGGGCCGAAGACACCCAGAACACGATCAAAAAAGCCGTGGAAGACCTGACCGCCCAAGGCCGCGAGGACGTGGCCGCCCAGGGCATTGCACCGCAAGACATCGAGGGGCTTGCCCGGCTGCATATCCGCTATGCGGGCACCGACACGGCACTGGCGGTGGATTTCGCCGTCCCCAAATTCCCTGGCCCCAAATTCCCTGGCCCCAAGGTCCCTGGCCCCAAGTCCTCCGGCCCCGAGTCCCCTGCCCCAGAAGCCGCCGCCGCAGAAACTGCCGCCCGGGCCTTTGAAGAGGCCCACAAGGCCCGTTTCGGCTTCACGATGGCACAAACGGACCTGATCGTCGATATCGTCTCCGTAGAGACCATTGGCCGGCAGAGCGTCGTTACCTTGCCGGAACGGCGCTTGCGCGAACGGGCCCCCGCCGACATTCCCGTCGCCAAACGCACAAAGATTTTCAGCCAGGGATCCTGGCGGGAGGCGGCCCTGTATCGGCGCGCGGACCTGGAGCCCGGCGATCGCCTTGTCGGGCCCGCCATTGTGAGCGAACCCAATGCCACCATCCTGATCGAACCGGACTGGCAGGCCCATCTTGACGCTCAAGATGCGCTCCATCTGACGCGGGCGGCCCCCCTCTCCCGACGCGCCGCCCGGACGGGGGCCAGGACGGAAGGGACCGGCCAGCGCGATCCGATCACCCTGGAGATCTTCAACGCCCTGTTCATGGCGGCGGCGGAGCAAATGGGCGTTGCCCTCGAAAAAACGGCGACGTCCGTCAACATCAAGGAGCGGCTCGATTTCTCCTGCGCCATATTCGACACCCATGGGGCGCTGGTCGCCAACGCGCCCCACATTCCGGTGCATCTGGGCAGCATGGGTGACAGTGTGCGCGCCATCTTAGACGCGCAGGGGCCGGCCATGGGCCCCGGCGACGTCTTTGTGCTGAACGACCCCTATCGCGGCGGCACACACCTGCCCGATATCACCGTGGTCACGCCCGTCTTCGCGCAAGGGACGGCACAGCCGGTGTTCTTCACGGCCGCCCGCGGCCACCATGCGGATGTGGGCGGCCTGACGCCCGGCTCCATGCCCTCCACTTCCCGGAGCATCGAAGACGAGGGGGTTTTGATCAGCGGCGTGAAACTGGTCGACGGCGGGACCTTCCGTGAAGAGAGCATGCGTGCCCTGTTCGCCGGCGCGGTCCATCCGGCGCGCAACATCGACCAGAACATTGCCGATTTGCGCGCCCAGATCGCCGCCTGCGAGCGGGGCGCGGCGGAACTGCGCCGGCTCATCGCGGCCTATGGCCTGGACATGGTCAGCGCCTATATGGGCCATGTTCAGGACAATGCGGAAGCCGCCGTCAGGCGGGTCATCGCCGATCTCGAACCCGGGCGGTTCGTCTATGCCATGGACGGGGGCCGGCAGATCGCCGTCACCATCACGCCGGACGCCCGATCGGGCCGGGCCCGGATCGATTTTTCCGGCACCAGCCCTTCGGACGGCAGTAATTTCCACGCCCCCCGCGCCATCACCCGGGCAGCGGTGCTGTATGTCTTCCGCTGCCTTGTGGAAGATGCCATTCCGCTCAATGACGGGTGTCTGCGCCCCCTCGATATTCACATTCCGGACGGATGTCTTCTGTCGCCGGACTATCCGGCCGCAGTGGTGGCCGGCAATGTGGAGACCAGTCAGGCGGTTACGAATGCGCTCTTCGGCGCGCTCGGTGTCCTTGCCGCCGGTCAGGGCACCATGAACAATCTGACCTTCGGGAACGGGCGCCATCAATATTATGAGACCCTGTGCGGCGGGGCTGGCGCCTCGGCCCGCGCGGCCGGGGCCTCGGCGGTGCACACCCATATGACCAATTCCCGGCTCACCGATCCGGAAGTGCTGGAGACGCGCTACCCGGTGCGCCTTGTGCGCTTTGGCATCCGGCGCGGCTCGGGCGGGCCTGGCCGGCACGCGGGCGGCGATGGGGCCGTGCGCCACCTCCAAATGCTGGAGCCCATGACGGCCGCGATCCTGAGCGGACACCGGGAGGTGGCCAATTTCGGCCTTCAAGGCGGTGCGCCCGGGGCCCTGGGGCGCAACCGGGTCCTGCGCGCCGGTGGGCGCCTTCCGGAAGATTTGCCCGGCTGTGTGGAAGTGGACTTGGCCCCCGGCGACAGTCTTGTTTTGGAAACGCCCGGCGGGGGCGGTTTTGGCGCGGCGGAGGAAGAACAACGCTAAGATCTTCTGCGCGACTTCTTTGCATGGCGCGGTGCAAGACTTCGCGCGCGGCCCCGGTCCAGCCGGTCGATCCGGGCTGGACATCAGGTCAACCGAGCCTTTGACGCCCATTTTTCGCAATGCCGCACGTCTGTGCTGCATTGCCCGACAATGATGCAACGCAGCAACGAATTGCTCTTCCTCTCAAGAAAAAACGCGC
>CAYYTT010000166.1:0-8706 GCA_964474635.1 uncultured Alphaproteobacteria bacterium
GATCTCCGGCTTGTTCGTAGTGATCCGCCGGCAGATCGTCAGGCCGTCTTCGCCTTGCATCATGAGATCGTGAATCACAAGATCGACCGGCGTTTCGGCAAGCAGGGCATCGAAGCTCGCGCCATCTTCGCAGGCGCGCACGGCGAAGCCCTCCCGGGTCAAATAATCACGGACCAGGGTGCGGATTTCAGCGTCGTCCTCGACGACGGCAATGAGCGGTATCTCAGCCATGGGTCAAGTCTATCGCAGGTCTGTTTCAAGCCTGTGAGCCATTGTAACGGCATGTTACGGGCCGTTGCAGGGCCCAGGACACATGGACTTGGAACGTTACAGTCGGCTTATTGGCCTGCAAAGGGGGGCGGTGAAAGTGGCCTTGCTCGACGGAGCCACCCACGACGCGAACGGGTGGCCCGGCGGACAGACACCACCAACCCTTGATGCAGGAGACTGACATGAAAATGCTCACCGCAATCGCCGCCCTTGCCACTGTTCTCATCGTTTTGCCCGAAACGGCCGACGCCCAGGCCGGCCGGGCTAAGGTTCGGGGCGCCCGCCCCAACGCCGCCGGAGGCGTAACGGCCGGCTCCGCTGCCGCCGTGCGCGGGGCCCAGGGCGGCGCCATCCGGGGCCGCGGCGCCGTGACCGATGGCCAGGGCAATGCCGCCTTTGGCCGTGGAAACTGCGCCGCTGGCGCCTCCGCGGCAGGCTGCGGCGCGTCCGGCACAACCATCGGCGCGGATGGCACGGTCAACCGCACTTTTGGCCAAGGTGCTGTCGGTGAAAACGGCACGTTTACACGCCAAGGCGGCCTGACCGGCAATGCGGACGGCAGCCTGTCTCGCAACAGCTCGACCGTGGCTGAAGGAGCCAACGGCAACTTTGATCGGCAAGGCAACTTCAACCGCGATGCGGACGGCAGCCTGTCACGCCAGGGCTCGACCGTGGCCAATGGGGCCAATGGCAACCTGGATCAGCAAAGCGGCCTCACCCGTAATGCCGACGGCAGCCTGTCGCGCCAGGGCTCGACCGTGGCCAATGGGGCCAATGGTAGCCTCGATCAGCAAAGCGACTTCACCCGTAACGCCGACGGCACTTATTCCGGTGAGCGCACAACATCGGCCCAGGGCGAGAACGGCAGCTATGAAGGCAACGCCAGCGTGGACAGCACCAACGGTTTCACCCGTCAAAGCCAGGCCACCAACGAGCAAGGCAGCGTGTCCGTTGAAGCCGAGCGCAAGCGCGGAGAAACCCAAAGCCGGCAAGTGACGTGCACGAATGCCGCCGGCGACACGGTGGCCTGCCCGACCCCGAACTGATCAGCGTCTTGCCCAAGCCGATCTGACGTCCCGCCCGGCGGACACCCCATCCGCCGGGCACCCAACCCCTTACGACCAACCGGCATGAAGTGGTCCCGGCAACGGCGTCATGGGGCGCGCAGGCGACATTGGTCTGACCCGCGTCACATCGTTCGCGCTGACCAGGGCTTCAAATCAGGACCGGTCCCGTACACACCTTCTTTGGAGATAGAACAATGCGTCTCGTGATCATTGCCCTCATCAGCACCGCCACCGTGGCCCCGGCTTTCGCGCACGTGCCCTCCTCCGGCGTCTTTCCCACGGCGGTTTTCGAGCGGGCCGACCAGATTGGCGACGCCCTCGTCAGCCTGGATGAACTCCGCGCGACCCGGGCGAAACTCTTTGGCCGGATCGACCGCAACGGCGATGGTGTCTTTGATGAAAACGACAAGACCCTCTTCCGACGCGCGGAAATGGAAAAACGCCGCGCCGAGATTAAACGACTGTTCGATGCGGACGGCGACGGCGCGGTGAGCGCGGCCGAATTCCTCGACGGCCCGACCCCGCTCTTCACACAGGCCGACACGAACGGCGACGACTTTTTGGACCAGGCTGAGATCGCAGCGGCCCGCGACGCCGCCGCCGCTCAGCGCCAGGCGGGGGCGAGCCAGCCGTGAGCGTCCCTGCAAACAGGATAAAGGCCGGGTCCGCCGCGATTGCGGCGGTCCAGGGCTTGTGCATTGCCGGCCTCGCGGCCCTCGGGTGCGCCCCGGCGCAGGCTCAAACTCAAGCGGACGCGCCGGTCTGGACGGCCTCCATCGGGGTCAACGCAGTTCGGGGCCTCGACAGCGACGAGCCGGACGCCTCCGGCACCGATGCCCTCGGAGCAAGCGTTGCCCTCAATGTGACGACCGGCCCCTGGATCGCGGGACTTGCCTTTGCCGCATCGGACCGGGACCTCGTTCTCTCCGAGGCGGTCACCGTGACGGATGAGCAGTCCTTCGCCGTGGCCGGGTGGCTGGTGCGCAGCTTCGGCGCGACGTCGGTGTCCCTTGCGGTGGATTACGGCGAGGATGGCTATGAGGGTGAAGTCTCCGGCACGCGCTTGGCGCAAGCGCCCAAAGTCGATAGCGATACGCAGTTCATCAGCTTGGGGACGAGCGTATCCCATGTCTTTGGCACGAGTACACGGCTCGTGCCGTCCCTGGGCGCGGCGTGGACACAATCCGAGACCCAGACCCGGACGATTTCGGAAGGGCCTGCGGCGTTGGGCTTGGGCGATTCGCGGACCGATGACGGCCTGTCGGGAACCCTCGGGCTCGATATAGGCCATGACGTGACACCGTGGTTGATCCTGACGGGCCGGGTGGCCGGCACGATCGCGGAAAACGAGTCCGCCACCTCGCGCAGTGGCCTGACCTTCGGGCGCAGCCTGACGGGCCCCACATCCTCCGCGTCCGATGAGTCCGTGGCGTGGGCGGATATGGGGGTGGGCGCGGTGTTCGTCTTCGGGGCCAACACCGTGTCGATCGACGCGCTTGCCACGGCTGGACAGGAAGCCGATTTCGTCACCGCGGGCCTTACTCTGTCCCGCAGTTTCTGAGCCAAGGAAGCCCGAAGCTGCATGCTCATGCAGATATGACAAAGCCCGGGGCTCGCGCACCGGGCTTTGTCATTTCGCATACTCTGTCACCGTAGCTTACTCAGGCCGGCTCCGGGGCCCTAACCCTGTTCATCCGGACAATGACAATCAGCCAGGCCAGTCCCGCCTCGACCGCCGGCGGAATGACCGTGAGCCATGCGGCCCCCAGGACCGTTGGCGCAAAGAGGGCCTGGGCCTCCCGCGGCGCGGCAACCCCGGCGATGGCGGGCAGCACCATGTAAAGCACCACCAGGGTCACGAAGGCGGCGAAATCGGCCCGGCGGCTCTGGGCCGTCGCGTTGTAGATCAACACGATGCCCGCATCACGCAGCAAAAACAGAAAGCTCGCGACCGCCAGCGGACGCCAATCCACCGCCCCGTCCGGGCCGACCATGCGGAAGATAAAGTCAGCCTCACTGAGGGCGTTAAAGCTGTTCAGCGTTTCCTGGTCGATCTCGATGGGCCGGCCGAACAGGGTCAGCAACAGGGCCATCAGGCCCGTCGCGGCGATGGCCCAACCCCAACTGGGCACCCGCGACGCGGCACCGATCAGATTGCCTGAGAGCATCTTGCGCCCGATCCACCGCAACGTGACGATGTCCTTGCTGTCCAGAAACAGCATGACATAGGCCAGCGTCATGGCGGTGAGCATGCCAATCCCGAAGCGGACCAACAGGCCCAGATCCATCGCACCGAAAACCGATTGCGCATCCACCTCGCGCGCGGCCATTTCAATGGCATCGGCAAGGCCCGCGAAATACAGCATTACAAAGGCCAAAAATGCGATCCAGACCAGGGGTGAGTTCGTGAACTGGAGCTCCTGGCGCATCAGACGGTGATTGCCGACGATGGCCCAGGCACCGAAGATCGCAATCGAGCTGAGCACAAAGGTCTTCACATCAAAGCCGATGCCGAACCAGGTGAAGGCGAGCATGTTCACTTCGGCCGGCCAATTGTCCGGCCACAGGCTGGCCAGTTGAAACGCCGCCAGAACACCCAGCAACTGATAGATGAAGACGCCGAAACCGGGATGGCGCAGCTGCCGGCGCACGGCAAGAAGGCTCGCCAGCATGGCAACGGCCTGAGCGAAAACGCCCACCAACACGTAATAGGCCAGACTGCTCAAGGCGGCCCCGGCACCCTGGTTCTGGAGGGTCAAAACAAAAAGCACGCCAATGCAGATTGCCCCGCCATACCAGACAAAGATGGTCGACCCGAACAGCTTGCCCCAAACCATGGACCAGGGGGCAATGGCGGACATGCGCTGGCCGTCCCAGGTGCGCTCCCGGATCTCGCTGACGACCGTTCGTGCACTGAGATAGGTGCCCCAAATGACCACGATAAGCCAGTAGCCGGCCTCGGCCGCCATCTTGACGGCCTGATCGGCCGCGTCGAAGGGCACAAGGCCGACGGCGAAGAAAATGGCCCCCAGGACCACCGGCATGGTGATCAGCCGGCCGCTGGAGAGATTGAGCCACACATTGCGCTGAAATTCCGGGTTCATGACTGGGCCCCTTCCTTCGCGGCGCCGCCTTTCGCGGCTGACAGATCCCTGAAATACGCATCTTCCAGACGCTGACGGACATCCTGCATGCCCGCCACTTCAAGACCCGCGTCCAGCAGGGCGCGCAAAAGCGCGGAGCGATTGGGCCCGTCGGCGCCGAGCGCCACCACGGCTGAGGCGTCATCGACGCGCAAAACCTCAAGTCCCGCCATGGCCGACAAGACACCGCCCAAACGCAGATCGGGCTGGGCCAAATCGATCCTCAGGGCCTTGCGACCATCCTCGGTCGCGGCAACGCTCTGGGAGCCGACGATGCGCCCGCGATCCATAATGATCATGTGAGTGCAATAGTCCTCAAGCTCGGCCAGAATGTGGGACGAGACGATCTGTGTAATGCCCAAATCGCGCAGGGCCAGGAAGAGGCGCGACAGGCTGCGCCGGGCTTCCGGGTCGAGGCCCGAGGCCGGTTCATCCAGCAGCAGCACGCGCGGCTCGTGGACAATGGCCTGGCCAATGGCCAGACGCTGACGCAGGCCCCGCGACAGGGCGCCGGCGGCCTGGTCCATGCGGTCCGTGAGATCGGTACGCTCGGCGGCCACGCGGGCGGCCGTTTCCGCATCGGCCGAGCCGATGCCATGGGCGCGCGCGGCGAAAATCAGGCTTTGCCGCACGGTCAAATCATCGTAAAGACCAAAGAAATCAGGCAGGTAGCCGATGCGCTCATGGACCTGGCGCGGATGCTGCTGGGTGTCGAGCCCGTCGATCCGTACCCGTCCTGAGAACGGTCTTTCCAGGGCCGCCAGGCAGCGCAGCAGGGTCGTCTTGCCCGCGCCGTTGGGGCCCACGAGCGCGGCGATGGCGCCGGCCTCCACGGAGAGATTGATGCCCGTCAACGCCCGTGTCGTCGGGTATTCATAACTAAGGTCTTGGACCTCTATCATAGCGGGTCACCCCCACATTTTGGCCAGGAACTGGCGTTTGATCCCCACATCGCACCTCTTCACTGGAATGTGCTTTTGGGACAAACCTTCGGTCAAGCCAACCTAGGGCAGGATGCTTGATCGGTGAAAGCGGCGAACCCGCCACTGGTCTACAAAATGCCATGGGTGTTTCGCACCAGGGCCTCAATCCGTGTTAGCGTCGAGCAGATCATGGAGCGCATGACACACGCACCCACACCCATGCCCGAAGATCGGCCGATGCGCCAAAACCGGCCAGTATCCCCGGACCTGCCGATACTCCAGGACCGGCCGATACCCCAGGACCGGGCAATGGTCGGGAACCAGACGGCGCAAACAGGACCGGTGTGGACCGCGGTCTTTACGACCGTCGCGGTCCTTTCGGTCTTGTGTGTCGTGGCCGCCTTTATTTTTCGCAACGCCATATACGAATTCAGTCTCAACCCGCGCCAACCGTTCCAGACCGCACCGCGCGGCACGCCGCCGGATTATGCCGCGCCGGAGGCTTGGGCCGCGCGGGAGATCGATCTGCCGCCTCAGGACGGCGCATCTGAGGCGGATATATTTTTCGTCCACGGCACCACCTATGCGCAGCCCGCCCGCTGGAATGCGCCGCTTGTCGGCGCGGCGGGCGCGCATATCGACAAATCAGTCCTGCCCGCGGAAGCAAAAGCCTTCCAGGCGGCGGGACGGTTTTTCGCGCCGCGCTATCGTCAGGCCACGCTCTATACCTTTCGCACGCGCAGTGAAGATTCGCGCCGTGCCCGGGCCCTCGCCTATGGCGACGTGCGGCGTGCCTTTCGTCATTTTCTGCACCATGACAATGACGCCCGCCCCTTTGCCCTGGCCGGCATTGGACAGGGCGGGCTCCATGTCACGGGCTTGCTTCAGGATGAAATCGCGGGCCAGGACGAAATCGCCGCGCGGCTGGTGGCGGCCTATGTGGTCGCCCATCCGGTACCCCTCGATCTGTTCGAGGATGCCTTGTCGGCATTCCGCCCCTGCGCCGAACCGACCGACACGGGCTGCGTCCTGAGTTGGACGGCTTATCCCGCCGGCGTGACCGACCGTATGGTTACGGATCGATCCATGGTTTGGGACGGTCGGGTGCTCACCAGTGTGGCAACCCGTCCGATCCTGTGTGCGCTGCCGGTCGGCGCGCCGCTCCCGCCAGCCGGATTGGACCCAAAACCCGTGCGCTGCCGTGACGGGATCGTCCGCGTCACGGGCCTTGCCGCGCTCCACGCGCCGCGCGCACCCTACCCCCGTCGCCCCTTCCACAGCCTGACGGCCACCTTATTCACGCATGAGATCACCGCCGATCTGCGCCGCCGGGCCGCCCAGCTCGCGGGGACAGGAACGAAGAACTCAGGGAGCGGTACGCCTCCCATGCCCTGATCTCCCATGCCCTGATCTCCCATGCCATGGCCTCTCTTTGTCCCTGGCATCGCACACCCATAGGCGCGTGGTCGATGATCAGGCCGCGGCGATGGCGGCTGTCGGTGCCGGAAGGGCCAGAAGGCCAAGATCGGGCAGGCGCTGCACGACCTCCGGAGGGATCGGCATCCCCACGGCGAACATATGCCGGTAATCCTGGCTGTAATGCTCGATCGCCTCATCGAGGTGCAGGGGCGAGAACAGCTGGCGCCATCCCCGATGGTTTGCCCGGCGTGGCCGCGTGGATTTCGGGAGCCATGGGCGTTCGGCAAGGCCGAGCCGCTGCAGCACGTGGGTGAAATCTTCCTGAAGCTGATCGAAACGCAGCAGGGCATGGACGTCGAGCACCCCGTCCCGTCCGTACAGGTTCGAATTGGCGGGCGGCAGTCCCTTGGCGAAAAAGTCCTCGACATTGCGTACGGCGCCGCGCCGTGCCTCGTCGTAATAGCGCGCGGCCAGGCGGTCCATGGGGTCACGCTCCACCGCGAAGGTGAAGTAACCTTGCACGGCCTCCTCGCCCAGGGTGTCCCGGACGGTGTGCGCGGACGGATAGGGTTCAAAGCGGCGCATGCCCTTGCGATTGAGCCCGCGCCAGGGCTTGCGGTTTAAACTGTGGACATTGACAAGGCCGCCCGCCAGCAGGCCGAAGGGCCACCGGGCGTAGTTACGCGGCACCACGCCCAAATCCCGTCGCAGCAACTCATTGGGCCCCTCAAGTGGGGTCAACACATCCTTTGGGCCGCAGTGGCATGACAGAGCCACTTCGATCCGCTCGCTGTCGGTGTCTCTTGTCGCCAAAAACACGAACCCGTGCGTATGGGAAATAATCACCGCCCGTTCCCCCCCTGACGCCCGGGACCCCTCCCGGGTCATTATGATGCTGGAGCGTTCTTTACCTCCGACTTTCCAGCCGTTTTGGCCGCCGTCTCTTTATCGCGCGCAGGCATGCTCCCGCTCTGCGCCGCCCCTGCCCCCTCGGCGTCGGTTCCGCCAAACCGCTCCGCCCAGGCTGCAATCTGCTCATCTTCGATCTTGGTGAATAACACGTCCGGAACCGTGAAAGCGTGCCCGGGTGCAAGTCGGGTCAGTTCCGCATTCAGATCATGTCCCGGCCATGCCATGGTCTCGTCTTGAAGGCCGAGGGCACTGCAAATCCGCTCCGCCGTATGCGGAACGACAGGCGCGCCAAGCACAGCAAACAGCCGGATCAGATTGATACCGGTGCGCACGGCAACCGCGGCCCGCTCCGGATCTTCCTTAAAGGCGGTCCAGGGCGCGGTTTCGGTCAGATATTCATTGCCGAGCACCCAGATCGCCCGCAGGTCGGCCATGGCCTTGCGGAACTCCATGGCCTCCATGTGCTCCGTGTACTCTGCGATCCGCGCCGCAAGATCGCGTGTAAGGGCCTCTTCGGCCGCGCCGGGCGTGCCGCCCTCGGGCACGCTCTCGCCGAATTTGGACTTGGTGAAGCGCAGGATACGGTTCACGAAATTGCCGAGAACGTCGGCCAAATCCTTGTTCACGGTGCCGGCGAAATGATCCCACGTGAAGGAGCTGTCGGCACCTTCGGGCACATTGGCCATGAGATAATAGCGCCAGTAATCCGCCGGCAGAAGATCGAGGGCGGTGTCCATGAACACGCCGCGCTTCTGGCTGGTGGAAAACTTGCCGCCATAATAATTCAGCCAGTTGAAGCCCTTGATCGTGTCCACAAGCGTCCAGGGCTCGCCCGAGCCCATCAGCGTGAGCGGGAAGCCAACCGTGTGGAAGGGCACGCTGTCCTTGCCCATGAACTGGACATAGCGCACGTCCTCGGCCGCCTCGCCGAACCACCAGTCGCGCCAGTCACGGGTCTCGCCCTGGGGGGCC